>NZ_JBDOOX010000003.1:0-410958 GCF_039830575.1 Chromohalobacter sp.
GTGGTCGCTTGTTTATGCAGCTTGATGTCCATGAACTTGCTCCCGGATGAATTGCTGAAGAAGCTCTCTCGCTGCTAGCAGAGGATAACTTCTATAGGCGATCCTATCATCCGGGACCCTACACGTATTAGGTAATATTCCGTCAAAAGGTAAAAGGAGATTACTAACGAATTGATCGATATGGACAAATATCGTTGAAAGTCGCCGTTATTCGGCTAAAGAGCGCTGGATGGAGGCAATTAAATTCAGAGATTAAACTTTAGTGGTGTTTATACCATGGTCAAAATGAAAACTTACAACATCTTGCTAATAATGTCGTACATGGCAGACGCCACGCAGTCATCGCGTTTCGAGAACCACGGTATTCGAGAACAACAACAAGGGAACTCACATGCCAGCGCTCGACGGTTTCTGGTTCGACACGCTCCAGGCGTGGGCCAATGAGCCTTCGCCCATCATCCGGCCCCCGGGCGGCGGGCAGGCCGTCCCCACGCCGCGTCCCGATGTAACGCCGCGTGGCAAGGCGCCACGCATCCTGTTCACCGCCCCCAAGGGAGGAATTGCCGCACACCGCATGCCGGTGGCGAGCACGCCTGCCCGTGCCTTCGCCGCCCCCCTAGCGCCAAGCCGCGCTGCTCGCGTTGCGCTGACGCGAGTCACCAAGACCCACGACACGACCCATAACACAACAAGGGAAACTTCATGAGCACTTCACGCCAGTTCATGCGCCGGCCGCTACTCGCGACCCTGGTCGGCGCTTCCTGTCTCATGCCGGCGCTGGCCCATGCCGACATCAACCCCAACTTCTTCGGCTACGCGCGCTCGGGGATCGGCTCGACCGCCGGCGGCGGCAGCCAGACATGCTTCAAGGCGGCCGGGGCACCGGCCAAGTATCGTCTGGGCAACGAGTGCGAAACCTACGCCGAGCTCGGCCTGGGCGCCAACCTGTTCGACCAGCGCGGCACGAGTTTCGACTTCGCCAGCCGCGTCGCCTATGTCACCTCGCAGGCCAACGACGACGAATCGCTCAAGGACGACGACAACAACATCGCCCTGCGCGAAATGTACGTCACCGGCACCAACGCCATCGGCGGCCTGCCGGACGGCTCCACGCTGTGGGCCGGCAAGCGCTTCTACAAGCGCCACGACATCCACATGAACGACTTCTACTACTGGGACGTCTCGGGCCCGGGCGTGGGGATCTCCGACATCGACATGGGCATCGGCAACCTCAGCCTCGCCTGGGTGAGAAGCTCGGGCTCGGATAGTGAAAACTTTCCCGACGGAGAGCAGCGCCTCTCCGATGACACCGTCGACCTGCGCCTGACGGACATTGCCACCAACCCCGGCGGTTCGCTGCAACTCGGTGTCGACTACGGCCGCGCCTCGACTCCGGAGTGGCTTGAGGATTACTACGACGACAACGACATCGATTACGACGAAGGCGACAAGGGCTGGATGGGCACCATCGAGCATACCCAGTCGAACTGGTTCGGCGGTTCGAACACCGTGGCCCTGCAATACGCCACCGACGGCATCATCACCAGTAACGGCAATGCCGTTGGCCGTCCAACGAGCGGCCGACTCAGCCAGGACGGCGACATGTGGCGCGTGCTCGACCACGGCCATGTCTGGCTGATGCCCGACAAGCTCGACCTGCTCTACACCGCCATCTATGAAGACAAGAACATGGATGACGATACAGGCCGCAAGTGGTTCTCTGCGGGCGTGCGTCCGGTGTATTACTGGAACGACATCATGAGCACGGCGGTGGAACTCGGCTACGACCACATCGAGCCGCAAAGCAATGTCAGCAGCTACAATGGCGACGACCATCACGTCACCAAGCTGACCATCGCCCAGCAGTGGTCCGCCGGGCGCGGCGCCATGATCCGCCCCACCATCCGCTTGTTCGCCACCTACGCCAAGTGGAACGGCGATGCCTACGAAGAACGCGGCGTCGCGAATTCGCTGGACACCGGCGCGGGCCCCAACAACGTCGATTTCAACGACACCGACGGCCTGACCTTCGGCGCACAGATGGAGGTCTGGTGGGGCAGTTGATCGTACGGCGGGCGCCCCGGCGTCCGTCGACACCGTAGTGAGCTGTTTCGATCCTTCGGGCCCCGCCGCGTGAGCGTCGGGGCCGCTTTTGCCTTCGGGAGTTCATCGCATGCCGTTACGCCATTTCGCCGTCCTGCTCTCGGGACTGGCGCTCACCAGCCTGGCGGGTTGCACCTCGCTGTCACCGCAGAACGCCGCGCCGGCCCCCGCCGAGCACGGTCAGCAAGCGCTCGTCCAGGCCGTGGATTGTTGCGCGTCGCTCGCCGCGCTGCCCTTTCAGGCTCTGGACGCGGACCAAACACAACGATTGAAGCTGGATACCAGCGCCCCCGCGCACCGTTTCGAGGACGGCAAGAGCTTCTTCCAGGCCTTCGCGCTCCCTCGCGACGCCGGCCCGCTGTCGTTCGAGCTGACCAGCACCATCGTCGACGGGCAGGTCTTCGCCCCCACGGTGCTCGTGCTCGACGAGGCATTCCAGCCCTCGCAGCGCATCGCCAGCGACAAGTTCCGCTACCGGGGGCCCAGCGGCTTCGCTCCCGCGCGCCTCGCCGCCGCCTTCGACCTCACTCCCGGCCCCGAGGCCGCCTATCTCGTGGTCTACAGCAACGACGCCGCCCGCCAGGGAAGCACACGTTACGAAAGCGCGGAGAAAGTCTATGCCCGCGTGCGCGGCCTCGCACCGCCCCCGGGCCCCGACCCCGTGGCCGAGCATACCGCCACCGGCAACGTCACCCTGGCCAGCGAGCCGCATGACGGCGGCGGTGGCGGCCTGCTGACGCCGATCCTCGGGGATCGCGCGACGACGCCCACCCCCGAGCCACGCCCCGGCGCGACGACGGACACCTCGTCGACCGCCGTGGAACGTACGCGCGACAGGGATTTCGATTACCGCCGGATGATCGACGCCGCCCTCAAGGCCGGCGACATCGAGCTGGCCATGCAGCTGGCCGAGCGTGCCGAACGCGAAGGCCAGCACGGCACTCGCGCCTGGCTCGCCGAGCGCCTGCGCGCCGTCTCGCCGTAAGCATCGCGGCCGTCCCGGCGCGGCGGATGGGAACGCTCATTCGCCGCGCAGGCGGCCGCCCATCTCCTGGGCCAGATCGACGGCGTAGTGGTCGGTCATGCCGCCGATGAAATCGAGCATGCGCCGGTAGCTGGCATACAGCGACCAGGACGACTTGGGCGTGTTCTCGCCGATCAACGCCAGCACGCGCTGATGCTTGAAGGAGGACTGGCCGCTGTAGTGCAACTCATGGGCGGCACCGATGAAGGCTTCGAGCAGGATACCCAGCGTCGTGTAGGCACCGATCTCCAGCTTGGCCTTGCGCTCGTTCTGGAAGATGCGCTCGCGGGCGATGCGCTTGGCCGTACCCACGCCCCAGCCCAGGTCGGGGTGGCAGAGCTCGAGCAGATCCTCGCTCAGCGTACCGCCGAGCAGCGCGCTTTCATGCGCCACGAACACCGCAGCGACATCGTTCACCGCGCGCTCCATGGCCGCCCCGCGCAACGTCGCGATGCGTCGGCGCTGCGACACGCCCCGCGCGCGCATGCCGTCGTAGCCCTCGGGCGCGCCCCCGGCGATCTGGATCAGGATCTCCGCCACTTCGTCGAAGCGCAGGATGCCCATTTCCAGGCCATCCTCGAGATCCAGCAGCGCATAGCAGATATCGTCGGCGGCCTCGACGAGATAGGCCAGCGGGTGCCGGCACCAGGCGGTCTCGCCGCGCGGCAACAGTCCCAGGCGCTCGGCGACCTCGCCCAGCAGCTCGCGTTCCGATTGATAACAGCCGAACTTGCCGGCCCGCGAGGCGCGCTCCACGGTCCACGGATACTTGAGCATCGTGCCCAGCGTGGCGGCGGTCAGACGCATGCCGCCGTTGAACTGGTTGTACTCGATCTGGGTGACGATGCGGAACCCCTGGGCGTTGCCCTCGTAGGTCAGCAGGTCCTCGCGCTCGGCCGGCGCCAGATCGGCCAACAGCCCGCTGCCATCCGCCTCGGCACGCTTGAACCAGTCGCGGATCGCGTACTCCCCGGCGTGCCCGAAAGGCGGATTGCCGATATCGTGCCCCAGGCAAGCCGCCTGCACGATCACCCCCAGGTCGGCCGGCGTGATCCAGGCCGGCAACCGCTCGCGCAGCTGTTCGCCGACGATCATGCCCAGCGAACGTCCCACGCAGCCCACTTCCAGCGAATGCGTCAGGCGCGTGTGGATATGGTCGTTGTCGGTCAGCGGGTGGACCTGTGTCTTGCGTCCCAGGCGCCGGAACGAGCCGGCGAAGACGATGCGGTCGTGATCCTTGTGGAACGGACTGCGACCGATCTCCTCGCGCGAACCTCCGTGCTTGTCGTTGAGGCGGGTCGGGTCGAGTAGACGTTCCCACTGCATGGCACTCATCGCATTCTCCGGGTATCGGGTGGTCAACGGCCGCGAGCGGCAGGCGGCGACAGCTTGAACCACCCATGAGCGTGGTCAGCCATTCCCTGCTCGTGGCTCGTCAGCGTAACGCTACTCCTTGACGTCCATATAGTCGCGCGCCCATTCGCGGTATTCGTCGAGCGTCGAGTAGCGTGTCGCCAATTGCGAGGCGTTCAGTTCGCTGGCCGCGATGTCACGCTGCTCGCGCAGGCAGTCATAGGTCGCCTTGATGGCGGCGAAGTAGGCCGCATGGCCATTGACCACGACCCGCACTCCCAGCGCGGCCAGACGCGCACGGTCGCGCAGCTCGGGATTGCCGTAGGTGACCAGCATCAACGGAATGTCCAGCGGCGCGGCCAGGCGCTCGAGGTGGTCGAAATCGCGCACGCCCACCAGGCAGATGGCATCGACACCCGCCGCCTGATAGGCACAGACGCGCTCGACGGCGGCCTCGTCGTCGAGCTGACCGGCATTGGTGCGCGCGATGATCGCCATCGCCGGATCGATGCGCGCCTCCAGGGCCGCGCGCATCTTGCCCACGCCTTCGTCGAGGGGAATCAGATCGGTGGACTTATGCCCATACTGCGCCGGCAGCAGGGTGTCCTCGATGGTCAGCGCCGCCACACCGGCACGTTCCAGCTCGGTAATGGTCCGCATGACATTGAGCGCGTTGCCATAGCCGTGGTCGGCATCGGCGATCACCGGCAGGCGCGTCACTCGGCCGATGCGGGTCGCCTGCTCGACGAACTCGCTCAAGGTGATCAGGGCGAAATCGGGTGCCGCCAGTACCTGCAGCGAGGCCACCGAGCCCCCCAGAATCCCCACTTCGAAGCCCAGATCAGCGGCGATGCGCGCCGACATCGGGTCGAACACCGAGGCGGTGAAGTAACACTCAGAGGACGCCAGCAAGGCGCGAAAGTCATTACGCAGGTCATGTTGCGAGGGGGTTGCCACTAAAAACTCCTGTAATCACGCAAGCACCGCGCGCCTGGCTGGCAAGCGGCGGCACCCGGGTTGGACATGGCCAGACTGGCTGGCGGTGAACGACGACGCCTCCCGCTGACGATTACCTGTCAGAACCGACGGGAGGACTCGATTAGACCTTAGGGGGAGAAGGATATTACGCCGCCTGCCAAGATGCACGGGGCTTGGCGACGGCGCGACGATCACATGATGGCTTGGCGCACCCGCGCCGAGACCCACTCGCTGACGAGTACCGTGGCCAGGATGACGAGAAGGATCGTCGCCACCTGCGGCCAGGCCAGCACGTTGATCGATGCCTGCAGCTTGAGACCGATGCCGCCCGCGCCGACCAGGCCGAGGATCGTGCTTTCCCGGATGTTGATGTCCCAGCGGAACAGCGCGATCGCCCAGAATGCCGGCATCACCTGGGGCACGATGGCATAGTCGAGGCGTTGCGCAGCGCTCGCGCCGGTGGCGCTGATCGCCTCGACCTGACGTGCATCGGTCTCCTCGATGGCTTCGTAGAGCAGCTTGCCGACGAAGCCGATCGAGCGCAGGGCGATCGCCACCACGCCGGCGAGCAACCCCGGCCCGAGCACGGCGACCAGCAGCAATGCCCAGATCAGGGAGTTGATCGAGCGCGAGGTGACGATCACCCATAACGCCACCGGTCGCACCCACAGCCGCGAAGGCGTGGTATTGCGCGCGGCGAGGAATGCCACCGGCACCGCCATGATCACCCCGCCCACGGTGCCCAGGGTCGCGATGTTGAGCGTATCCCAGAGTGGCGCCAGCAGCTCGGGCAGATACGTCAGGCTCGGCGGCCACATGCGGCTGCCGAGATCGGCGGCCTGACGTGGCGCATCGGCGACGAACACCCACATCGTGTCGGCATTCATTACCCGCCAGCAGTAGACGAACAGCGCCACCAGGGCCAGCCAGCCAAACCACAGGGCCAGCCGCGCCCGGGGCGTGCGAAAGGTCCACGCGTCGGCATGACTGGCCGGCGCACCGGCGTTCGCGGAAGTCGACTTCATTGCAGGAACCTTCTCAGGTAGCTGGACCCGTATTCCGCCACCATCACGATGGCGATGACGATCAGCAGGATGGCGCCGGCGCTCCCGTATTCGTAACGGTCGATGGCGGTATTGAGGGTGGCGCCGATGCCCCCTGCACCGACGATGCCGATCACCGCGCTTTCGCGGAAGTTGATGTCCAGCCGGTAGAGCGACAAGCCGATCAGGCGCGGCATCACCTGGGGTTGAATGGCGTAGTGCAGTACCTGCCACCACCCCGCACCGGTGGCGCGAATGGCTTCCACCTGACGGGGGTCGGCCTCTTCGATGTCGTCGGCCAGCAGCTTGGCAATGAAGCCGATCGACGCGAACGACAGCGTCACGAACCCCGCCAGCGGACCGAAGCCGAACATCGCCACCAGGAAGATCGCCACGATGATTTCCTGCAGCGAGCGGCTGACGGCGATGATCGCCCGGCAGCACCGGTATATCCACGCGGATACCAGGTTGCGCGCGGCACCGATGCCGATGGGCACCGAGATCGCCACTCCGACCACGGTGGCGGTGAGCGTCATGGTCAGGCTCTCGATGAGTCCCTGGCGGATATCGCTCCAGCGGCTGGTGAAATCGGGTTGCAGAAATCCGTGGGCGAAGCGTTGCGCGCGTGACAGCCCTTCCACCACCCGCGCCCACTCGACGTCGAAGGACCCCAGCGCCAGGACCAGGTAGGCCAGCACCGACGCCTGCACGAGCCACCGCCAGCGACGGTCATGCAGCATTCGCGCCGGTCGCCGCCAGTGCGTGGGATAGGCGGGTGTCGCCTCGTTCATCGCCCCACCTCCGCCAGGTGCCGTTCGGTGTCCTCGGGCTCCCGTTCCGGAGCGGGCTCGCGGCCCGACGACGCCCAGTCCTCGGCGCCGTAGATAGTGGCGAGCACCGTCTCGTCGAGGGCCGTCGGCGCCCCGTCGAAGACCACTTCTCCCGCATGCAGCCCCACCAGGCGATGCATGAACTGCTGGGCCAGCGGTACGTCGTGAATGTTGACGATGGCCGGCAAATCGCGCTCTTCGCAGACCTCGAGAATCAAGCGCATGATCTGACGGCTGGTCTTGGGATCGAGGCTGGCGGTGGGCTCATCGACCAGCAACAGTGCCGGCTCCTGAGCCAGGGCACGGGCGATGCCCACGCGTTGACGCTGACCGCCCGACAAGGCATCGGCACGCTTGTCGGCATGCGCGAGCAGGCCCACGCGGTCGAGCAGACGGTAGGCGTTTTCGATATCGCGCCCCGGAAAGCGCCGCGTGAAGCTGCGCCAGAACGGCACGTACCCCAGGCGCCCCGAGAGGACGTTTTCCATCACGGTGAGCCGCTCGACCAGCGCGTATTCCTGGAAGATCATGCCGATCCGGCGCCGCTGCCGACGCAGCTCGGCACGGCCTACCGCGGCGAGGTCGACGTCGCCGAGCAGGATACGCCCGCCGCTGGGTGCCACCAGGCGGTTGATGCAGCGAATGAGCGTCGACTTGCCGGCACCGGAGGGACCGATCAGTCCCACCACCTGACCGCGCGGCACCGCCAGCGAGACCTCTCGCAACGCCGTGTCGCCGGTGGCATACGTCTTGGTGAGTCGTTGTAGTTCCAGCACATCCATCTCCCTGCCAAAACGGGCCGAGCGTCGCGTGGCAACGCCCGGCCCCCCCGTCGCGCACGGCTAGCCGGCGCTTACGAGCACTGGTAGTCGACGCCGTTGGCAGCGTCGATCTGGCGGATCACCGACCAGTGTTTCTTGAAGGTGATGGGAATGAACTGCGACTCGCCGTTCTTGCCGAATTCCTCGGCCAGCGCGGAGCCCTCCCAGTCGAAGCCGAAGAAGGCTTCCTTGATCGCTTCCTGCAGCTCGGGCGCGAGGTCGTGGGCCACCCCGTACGCCGTGGTCGGGAAGGTATCCGACTGGTAGATGACCTCGATCTGATCCGCGTCGATCACGTCGCGCTCGAGCATGCGCGCCTTGACCGAGTTGGCGATGGTGGCGACTTCATAGTCGTGATTGGCCACGCCCAGGATCGAGTTGTCGTGCTTGCCGGAGAAGTCGACCTCGTAATCCTCGCCGGAGGTCATGCCGAATTCCGAGGCCATCAGCGCGGTGGGCGCCTTGTAACCGGAATTGGACGTCTCCGAGGTATGGGTCAGGGTCTTGCCCTTGATGTCCTCGACCTCGTCGATGCCCGAACCGGGGTAGGTGATGATCTCCATCTCGTAGCCGAAGGAGCCATCCTCGGCGGCCATCATCGCGAAGGGCCGAAAGCCCGCGCAGGCCACCGCCAGCGGGTTGGAACCGGTGTTGAAACCGGCCACGTGCAGGCGGCCGGCGCGCATCGCCTCGATCTGGGCAGCGTTGGACTGCACGGGGAAGAAGCGCACTTTCTTGCCGGTGACCTCCTCCATGTGATCCAGGAATCCGGACCACACGTCCGCGTAGACGGCAGGATCTTCCACCGGGGTATAGGCGAAGACCAGCGTGTCCGGATCGCGCCACTGGGATTCGTCTTCCGGCACGTCGGCGACGAGGTCGCCATCGGCATCGGTGTAGCGTTCACTGAGCTGGAAATCGGCCTGGGCGGTGGACACCCCGGCGACCAGGGCAGCGAAGGCAAGCCCCAGGGCGGGGCGGGTCAGAGGAAGCGTCTGCGAGAACATGCGTTGTCACCTGGTTGCGAACGAATGAGCGATGCCCATTGTTCGGTCCAGCGAATGACAATGCCGCGTCCGTTCGATGACGTTCCCGTGACGTCGGCATGACCGCGCCTCGACGCCCCGCGCCGTCGTGGGTCATTCGTCTGCCAGCGCCGGCAACAGCACCTTGAGCTTGCGGGTGAGAGTGTTGCGCCCCCAGCCCAGCAGCTCGGCGGCTTCGCCCTTGCGCCCGCCGGTGTGCTTGAGCGCCGTCTCGATGAGGATGCGCTCGAAATCCGGCACCGCCTCCTCGAGCAGGTGCGTATGCCCGGCGGCCAGGGCGCGATCGGCCCACTCGCGGAAGGCGCCGCGCCAGTCGCCGCCGGCGCTCTCGGTGCCTTCGACATCGCGGAGCTCCGGCGGCAGGTCCTCGATCAACACCTCGCGCCCCGAGGCCATCACCGTCAGCCAGCGGCAGGTATTCTCGAGCTGGCGCACGTTGCCCGGCCATGGCAGGCGGGTGAGATGCTGCTCGGCCTCCTGGGTCAGCACCTTGGGTTCGGTGGCAAGCTCCTTGGCGGCCTCGGCGAGGAAGTGCTGGGCCAGACGCGGAATGTCCTCGCGGCGCTCTGCCAGACGCGGCAGGTGCACGCGGATCACGTTGAGGCGGTGGAACAGGTCCTCGCGGAAACGGCCGTCCTCGACCAGCCGCTCCAGATGCTGGTGGGTCGCGGCGATGATGCGAACATCGACCTTGACCGGCGTATGCCCCCCGACCCGGTAGAACTCTCCGTCGGCCAGCACCCGCAGCAGGCGGGTCTGGGTCTCGGCGGGCATGTCGCCGATCTCGTCGAGGAACAGCGTGCCGCCATCGGCCTGTTCGAAACGCCCGCGCCGCTGCGAGGTCGCCCCGGTGAAGGCGCCCTTTTCATGACCGAACAGTTCCGATTCCATCAGGTCCTTGGGAATCGCCGCCATGTTGAGCGCGATGAACGGCGCGGCGTGTCGCGGGCTGTGCTGGTGCAGCGCCTGGGCGACGCGCTCCTTGCCGGTCCCCGACTCGCCGTTGATCATCACCGTGATGTGGGATTGCGAGAGCCGGCCGATGGCACGGAAAACCTCCTGCATCGCCGGCGCTTCACCGATGATCTCTGCCGACAGTCCTTCGGGCACCGCCGCCGGCGTGCGTCGCTCGCGGGCATGCGCCACGCCGCGCCGCACCAGCGCCAGCGCCTCGTCGACGTCGAACGGCTTGGGCAGGTACTCGAAGGCACCGCCCTGATACGAGGCCACCGCGCTGTCGAGATCGGAGTGGGCGGTCATCACGATCACCGGCAGATCCGGATACTTTTCACGGATGCGCGCCATCAGGTCCAGCCCGTCCAGCCCCGGCATGCGGATATCGGTCAACAGGACATCCGGTGGCTGTCGCAGAATGCGCTCCAGGGCACTATCGGCACGCTCGAAGCTCTCGACCTCGAGGTCCGGCTGAGCCAGCGCGCGCTCCAACACCCAGCGAATGGCGCGATCGTCGTCGACGATCATGATGCGTGCGACGTCAGTCATGGGGCCTCCCAAGCCTCAATGATGGCTCTCAAGCGGAATCAACAAGCGGAATTCGGTACACCCGGGCACCGAGTCGCACTCGATCAACCCCTGGTGCTGATGCAGGATCGACTGGGCGATGGACAGCCCCAGACCACTGCCCTCGGCACGCCCCGACACCATCGGATAGAACAGCGTCTCGCGCAGCGTCTCGGGAATGCCGGGGCCGTTGTCGAGAATGCCCAGCTCGCAGACCAGCCGGTGGCGCTCGGCGCCCAGCGTGAACTGGCGTCGCGCCCGCGTGCGCAGAATCAGCCGGGGCGTCTCGACGCCGTGTTCCTCCATGGCCTGCACGGCGTTGCGGGCGACGTTGAGCACCGCCTGAATCAGCTGCGCTTCGTCACCTTCCAGATCCGGCAGGCTGGGGTCGTAATCGCGCACGTAGTCGATGCGCGGATGTTCGGCCTCCAGCAGAGTACGCACCCGCTCGAGCACCTTGTGAATGTTGAGCGGCTCGTGACGACTCATGCTGTTGGGCCCCAGCATGCGATCCACCAGATCGCGCAGCCGATCGGCCTCTTCGACGATGACCCGGGTGAACTCGGCGAGCTGCGGATCGGGCAGGTCTCGCTCGAGCAACTGCGCCGCACCGCGAATGCCGCCCAGCGGGTTCTTCACCTCGTGCGCCAGCCCCCGGGTGAGCACCTTGATGGTCTCCTGGCGCGCGATCAGCGCCTCCTCGCGGGAAATGCGCAACAGCCGGTCGCGCGGCTCGATCTCGATCAGCAGTTCATCGGCGGACAACGGCGTGACGGTGAAGTCCACCGTGGCCGTATCCCCCGACGGCAATACCAGCGTCGCCTCGCGCTGCGTGAAGGGATGCAACTCGTCGCGTGCCTTGATCAACACCGCCTCGACACTGCCCTCGACGCCCGCCAGGCTCTCCAGACACTGGCCGACGACCCGCACCCGGCTGGTCGCCAGCAGCGACTCGGCCGCGGGGTTCATCCAACGCAGCCGCAGCTCGCCGTCGAGCAGTACCACGGCGGTCGTCAAATGTTCGAGCAGGCGCTGCTGTTCGAAAAACTGCTGCTGGGAAGGTTCCGACATGGCCCGTCCATTATCCATCGTCATGTCCGTTAACAGTGCAAGAAGCGCGCCAGTCCCGACCGGCCCGGCATACGGCAGTGCAGCCGACATGGGATGACGCCACCATGCACCAAATTAGTGCAAAAGCAGCACTATCGATAGCGGCAGGCGCCAAATCGGCTCATGGGTTGCCGGAATTGCGAGGATTGTTGGGATTGGCGGGCAAGTACACGCTGGCACGTTGCACATAGAGGGTGACCGGCGCGCTACGCTGGCGCACCCGACCCTCGGCGTCGACCAGTTCGACGCGCAGGGTATGCTCGCCGCGCTCCAGCCCGGTGAGCGAGAACGTCGTGGCTTGCTGGGGAGGCTGGCGCACCTCGTCGTCGACCACCAGGCGCAGGCGGTGCCCCTCGCGCAGCTCGGGCGAGAGCGCCACGCTGACCTGCGTGTCGCCGGCCGCGCCGGTGGGCAGCGTGGACTCGTTCGTCGGTGCGGCGATGCGCAAGCGTTCGTAGGGGGTGAAGGTAGAGGCCTCGGGCTCGCCCGCTCCGGACGCTGCCTCGTTCGCCGCGGTCTCCCTTGGCGCGGGGGCCGGCCGGCTCGGCACCGTGTTCACCGGCGCGACCTCGACCTGATCGCCGCCGGGGCGATCCGAATAGGTGACGTTCCCTTGTGAGTCGACACTGCGGTAGATCGGCGTGGCCTGCGCCAACGAGACGCTCAGGCACGCGCCGACCATGAGCACTGTCCAGCCGCCGATGGGGATCAAGCCACGCATGTCGCTCTCCTTACGCCCACGATTCCTTGCGCCAACGCTTCATTGCGAACCGCCTGCCTCGCACCGAGGCGCATCTCGCGCCCGTGGCGTCCCAGTGTAGCGCACGCCCGGCCCCGCGAACGACCACGTAAAAGGCCCCGTCGTCCGACGGGGCCTCGATCAGCGCTACGGCTGGGATCGGTCGCGGTCGCGCGGGATCAGCAGCTGTAGTACATGTCGAACTCGATCGGATGCGTCGCCATGCGCAGGCGGTCGACTTCTTCCTGCTTGAGCTCGAGATAGGCGTCGATCATGCTGTCGGTGAACACGTCGCCCTCGGTCAGGAAGGCGCGGTCCGCATCCAAGGCTTCCAGGGCCTGGTCGAGGCTGCTGGCGACGGTGGGAACCGACTTGCCTTCTTCCGGCGGCAGGTCATAGAGGTTCTTGTCCATCGCATCGCCGGGGTGGATCTTGTTCTTGATGCCGTCGATACCCGCCATCAGCATGGCCGAGAAGCACAGGTACGGGTTGGCGGTCGGATCCGGGAAGCGCAGTTCCACACGCTTGCCCTTGGGGCTCGCGGTGTACGGAATGCGGATGGAGGCACTGCGGTTGCGGGCACTGTAGGCCAGCATGACCGGCGCCTCGAAGCCCGGGACCAGACGCTTGTAGGAGTTGGTCGAGGCGTTGGTGAAGGCGTTCAGCGCACGGGCGTGCTTGATGATGCCGCCGATGTAGTACAGCGCGGTTTCGGACAGCCCGGCGTATTCGTCACCGGCGAACATGTTGGTGCCGTCCTTCCAGAAGGACTGGTGCACGTGCATGCCGGACCCGTTGTCACCGACCAGCGGCTTGGGCATGAAGGTCGCGGTCTTGCCGTAGGCGTGAGCCACGTTGTGGATCACGTACTTCATTTCCTGAACTTCGTCGGCCTTCTTCACCAGCGTGTTGAACTTGACACCGATTTCGTTCTGGCCGGCGTTGGCGACTTCGTGGTGATGCACCTCGACCGACTGGCCGATGGCTTCCAGGGTGTTGCACATCGCGCTGCGGATGTCGTGGAAGCTGTCCACCGGCGGAACCGGGAAGTAGCCCCCCTTGACGCGCGGACGGTGCCCCAGGTTGCCGCCTTCCACGGTGGTGGAATCGGTCGCCCAGGCGCCTTCCTCGGACGTGATCTTGTACATCGCGCCCTGGATGTCGGCATTCCAGTGCACTTCGTCGAAAATGAAGAACTCAGGTTCCGGGCCGAAGAAGGCGGTATCGCCCAGACCGGTGGACTTCAGGTACGCCTCGGCACGCTTGGCGATGGAGCGCGGGTCACGTTCGTACCCCTGCATGGTGGCCGGCTCGATGATGTCGCAGCGCAGCACCAGCGTGGCATCTTCGGTGAACGGGTCGAGGTAGCCGCTGCCGTCTTCCGGGCGCAGGATCATGTCGGACTCGTTGATGCCCTTCCAGCCGGAAATGGAGGAGCCATCGAACATCTGACCGTTCTCGAAGAACTCATCATCGACGGCGCCGGCCGGAATCGTGACGTGCTGCTCCTTGCCCTTG
The DNA here is from genome assembly GCF_039830575.1 of Chromohalobacter sp. Classification (NCBI taxonomy): domain Bacteria; kingdom Pseudomonadati; phylum Pseudomonadota; class Gammaproteobacteria; order Oceanospirillales; family Halomonadaceae; genus Chromohalobacter; species Chromohalobacter sp. Next base: position 14,087 of record NZ_JBDOOX010000003.1, read on the forward strand.
GTATCGGTAAAGCGCAGATCCACCCACTTGATATCGTGTTCTTCGATCAGGGCGAGGGTCTTCTCAGACATGATTTCCTCCACTATGAGCCCACGGCTCGGGTCGTTTGCTTGCGTGTTCAGCGTCGTTTGTAGCATGCCCGCCGACGACTGCCCACGGGTATGCGTTTACGTTTTGCAATGCAGAAGCTGTGCCAACCATTGATGCATTTCGGGGCAAAAACGCTAAGCGCATGATCAAGCGATAAAAAATCGACCGGCGTTGTGCATGGCTCGGCACCAGGATAGCGCCCGCCCCGCCACATAAAAGTGCACGGGCACCACATGAGCATCATGAAGGTGCAGCCTTGCTGCCCAATGCACCATTTGTGTGCAATCGGTGACCTCATGCCATCAGGCGCCGATTTTCAGTCATGCCAAGCTAGAAAAACCAGCCACGACGGTGATTGCCAGGCGCCCCGCCGCCCCGCAGGCTTGAACCAGATTCCCGATTTCTTCCACGGGCTTGCACCCAAGGCATACTCGAGCGATGCGTACCTACAGCCTGCTGATCGACGCCAGCCATGCCCCCGAGCACCTGGAACGCTGCCTGAGCGCCCTGGCACGCAGCATATCCGGCTTTCGCGGACATACCGAAACGCTGGTCCAGTTGCGCACCCTTGATACGCGCACCCAGCTGCTGCTGGAGCAGCGCGACATTCGTTTCGCGCTACTGCCCCAACATGGACAGGGCGCACTGCGCCATCATGGCGCGACCCACCTCAATGGCGAGGTGCTGATCTTCCTGGATGCGGCACTGGAAGTGCCCGACGACTGGCTGGACCGTCTGGCGGAGGCGTTTCGCAAGCAAAGCGCCGATGCCCTCGTCTTCGCGCAGGCGCCGGCCGACCCGCTCGTTCCGGCGCTGGCGGACTGGTATGCCACACGCATCCGGCGCGGCTTCGGCGACCACCCCTGGGAGTGGCCCACCGGACAACTGGCCATCACCCGAGAGTGGTATGAACGCCTTGGCGGCCACGACCCACGCCTGGAGACCTGCGCCGACCTGGACATCCTGGTGCGCCTGTGGCGTTGCCATGCACGCCTGCGCTGGCAGACCTCGCCCTCGCTGATCGACCACGGCGCCCCTCGCCGGCTCGGCCCCTGGTGGCGCCGGCAACGTCGCCACCAGGCCCGCTATCTGTATACCGCCAGCGCCGCGCGCCACCCACGCTTCGTGATACCCCGGCTGGGTGGCACGCTGGTGCAATGGGGCAGCGTGCCACTGGCACTCTTGCTGTGGATTCCCCCGGCGCCGACGCCCGGCGTGGCCAGTCTCGTCATCAGCGCCTGGCCGGCCACCGTCATGACCTGGCGCGACGGCATGCCGCCCCGGTCCAGGGCGTGTCGCCTGGCACTCTGGCGCTGGTGTCTGCATGCCCTGCAACTGACCGCCACCGGAGCGGCATTGCTGAGCCCGCCCTGCCGGCGACGCCTGCGGCGCGACCCGGTGTGACTGGCTAAATCACCACAGCGAGATATGCTGATAGGCATCGCAACCGTCATCACAACGCCTATCAGAGGAGCCCACGAACGCCGCCCGCGACAGGACGTCCCGGCACGGCACCGTACCGACGGCATTGCGGAGGGACACGCCATGAGCCATCTCAGTCTTGCCTACGATGTCGTGCAGCGCCTGCGCGGGCACTGGCGACGCAGCCTCAGCGAACCGCTGCGCGGGCGTAGCGCGATTCTCGTGCTGCCGCGCGTGCTGGCCGACGACGCCACGGCGCGCCTGCCCCACCATGCGCCCTATGCCCTGGGGCCGGAGAGCTTCCGGCGGCTGCTCGACCATCTCACCGATCACGCCCAGATCGTCACCCTGGCGAATGCCCGGCGCCTGCACCGCGACCCACTGCCGCGCATCGCGCTGACCTTCGACGGCGGCTGGCGCGACACCGCCGAGGTGGCCCTGCGCCAGCTCGAACGCCTGGCGCTGCCGGCGAGCATGTTTCTCACCACCGGCTGGGTGAACCGTGCCCGCGGCGACTGGTGGAACACGCTCGGCGACGCCCTGTGGGAAGGCATTCAGCCGGCGCGCGTGCGCGACTGCCTCGGCGATGCCGGGCTGCCCCTGCCGCCAGCACGCCCCGCGCACCCCGGTACCGCCTACAGCCACGCCCTGCGCGCTTATCTCGAGGGGCTCGCTCACCACACCGATCCGCTGACGCTGACCCGGCTGGGCGACGCCCTGGGTGACGAACTCGACACCCCGCCCCAGACGCTCGACCCGTTCAGCATCCGACGCCTGGAAAGCAGCGGGCTGGTGCGCTTCGGCGCGCGCGGCGTCTCCGCCACACCGCTGGACGCGCTCGACGACGCCCAGGTTCAGTGGCAAATTCGCCAGTCTCGCCGACAGCTCGGCGTGCTGTGCCGCGACCCGCTGCCCGGCTTCGCCTATCCCCAGGCGGAAGCCTCGCCACGGGTCCGCCTGCTGGCCCAGCGCTGCGGCATTCAGGAAGGCCTGCACGGGCATGCCGGCTGGCTCTCGCACCGCGACGATCCACTGGCGCTGCCGCGCTTTCCGATCACACTGCCCGTTGCCAGCAGCGCAGGGCGTCTCTATGATTGGCTGCTCGGGCAACCATAGCCCATCCGAACCGGTGCGCTTTTCCGGCGTCAGGCCACCCAGCCGACGCTGTCGACGGCGACTCGCGAGCGTGCCGCCATTTTTTTGCGTATTTCCGTCCTGCCGCACAAGCGACCCAAGTCCCTGATAGCGCCACGGTTATCGCTGCGCCAACGCGCCTTTTGACGAGCCGCGCTCATGCGCAACGGTCATCAAACTGGCAGTCGTCGGCACCCTGACCCTATAATGCGCCCCAATTTCCCAGCAGGATCCCGTCGTGATCGAGAATCTTCGCAACATTGCTATCATCGCCCACGTCGACCATGGCAAGACCACCCTGGTCGACAAACTCCTGAGTCAGTCCGGCACCCTCGACCGCAAGGCCGAAGGGCAAGAGCGCATCATGGACTCCAATGACCAGGAGAAAGAGCGCGGTATCACCATTCTGTCCAAGAACACCGCGATCCGCTGGCAGAGCCCGGACGAACGGGACTATCACATCAACATCGTCGACACCCCCGGACACGCCGACTTCGGCGGCGAGGTCGAGCGCGTGATGTCGATGGTCGACTCCGTGCTGCTGCTGGTGGATGCCGTCGACGGCCCCATGCCGCAGACGCGCTTCGTCACCCAGAAGGCCTTCGACCGTGGCCTCAAGCCGATCGTCGTGGTCAACAAGATCGACCGTCCCGGCGCGCGCCCGGACTGGGTCATCGACCAGATCTTCGACTTGTTCGACAACCTCGGCGCCACCGAGGAACAGCTCGACTTCCCGATCATCTACTGCTCGGCGCTGGACGGCGTCGCCGGTCATGAGCCGGATCAGCTGGCCGACGACATGACCCCGATGTTCAAGTCCATCGTCGACATCGTCGAACCGCCCAAGGTCGAGCTCGACGCACCGTTCCAGATGCAGATCTCCGCGCTCGACTACAACAGCTACGTCGGCGTCATCGGCCTGGGCCGCATCAAGCGCGGCAGCGTGCGTCCGGGTCAGCAGATCAGCGTGATCTCCAAGGAAGGCAACGTCCGCAAGGGCAAGGTCGGCCAGGTCATGACGCACCTCGGCCTCGAGCGCGTGCAGACCGAAGAAGCCAGCGCCGGCGACATCATCTGCATCACCGGCATCGACGACCTGGCGATCTCCGATACGCTGTGCGATCCGGCCGCCGTCGAAGCCATGCCGGCACTCACCGTGGACGAGCCCACCGTGTCCATGACCTTCCAGGTCAACGACTCGCCGTTCGCCGGCAAGGAAGGCAAGTTCGTCACCAGCCGCAACATCAAGGAGCGCCTCGAGCAGGAACTGATCCACAACGTGGCGCTGCGTGTCGAACAGGGCGACTCGCCGGAGAAGTTCACCGTCTCCGGGCGTGGCGAACTGCACCTTTCGGTGCTGATCGAATCCATGCGCCGTGAAGGCTACGAGCTGGCCGTGGGCCGTCCCGAGGTGATCATCCGCGAGATCGACGGCGTCAAGCAGGAGCCGTACGAAGAGGTCATCATCGACTGCGAAGAGCAGCACCAGGGCGCGGTGATGGAAGAGCTCGGCTACCGCAAGGGCGAGATGACCAACATGAATCCGGACGGCAAGGGTCGCGTTCGCCTGGACTTCATCATCCCCGCACGCGGGCTGATCGGCTTCCGTGGTCAGTTCCTGACGCTGACCTCCGGCACCGGCATCCTGACCAGCCGCTTCGACCATTACGGCCCGCTCAAGCCCGATGCCTCCATCGAGCGTCGCAACGGCGTGCTGGTCTCCATGGTCTCCGGCAAGGCGCTGGCCTACGCGCTGTTCGCCCTGCAGGACCGTGGCAAGCTCATCGTCGAGCACGGCACCGAGGTCTACGAAGGCATGCTGGTCGGCATCAACAACCGCGCCGACGACATGGCGGTCAACCCGACCAAGGCCAAGAAACTCGACAACATGCGCGCCTCCGGCAACGACGAGAACCTCGTCCTCACGCCGCCGGTTCGCTTCACCCTCGAACAGGCCATCGAGTTCCTCGATGACGACGAGCTGGTGGAAATCACACCCCAGCACATCCGTCTGCGCAAGAAGCACCTCACCGAGAACGAGCGCAAGCGCGCCAAGAAGAAGTAATCGCGGCAACGCTCGTACGGCCCCACGAAGCCCACCTCACGGTGGGCTTCGTCGTTTCCGGTGACCATTCGCGAGCCTGGCGCGGCCTCCGGGGCCACGAAACCGCCAGGCGTCGATCGGCATTGACCAACATGCCTCTCCTCGGCGCCATGCCAGCGTTCTTGTCCTGGATTAATCATCGAGGAGATTGGGCGTATCCCTTTGATATACAACAAGCAGACGGCGGCTAAACTCAACAGGCCTCAAGCGGAAATGAAGCGATCGTCCTGATCGCTGACGCCGCTTGCCAATGCATTCGAGGACGCTCGCCCCAGGAAATCGTCAGGAGAGACGCCATGGCCGAATTGGGAATCTGCGCCTGCCCAGGTTGCGAAGAAGACGTCACCAGTGAGAATGCCGCGCTCAGCGAGGGCCAGGCATTCTGCTGTACCGGATGCGCCGCCGGCCATCCCGAGGGACTGCCCTGCGCCCACGAAGGCTGCCCTTGCACCGAACTCAACCGCCCCTCTTCCGGTGAACCGACGCGGGAAGGGTACTAAGCCGTGAGCCGGCGCCCCGGTGGAAGGAGGCACATATGCAAAAGCAAGCGCGCGTGGAACCCGTCTTCGACAGCGATGACCTGCAAGAGAACATCACCGGCTGGGTGGTGATCGACGAGAGCCAGCCCGACAACGAAAACGTCGTCTCCGAGCACGACACGCGGGGAGAGGCATTGCGTGCAGCCGAGCAGTTCGAGCAAGACGAGCACTGAGCCACCCCGCCCGACGCCACGCGGTCTGGATGGGAATGGCCATGCGCTCGCACTCCCACCAGGCCGCGGCATGTCGGGGTGGCAGCTCTCGCCTCTGACGGCACGCGGCAAGAACGCCTTTCGTGTCGCTCCTTGTGGAAGGCACCCCGTTCGCATCGGCAGCCAGGATGAGACTGCCGTCATCTGCTATCGACAGACATCAGTACAGGAGGTACTGACATGGCTGGAGCATTCGACAACGTCCCCCCGCCCCCTTCCGTCCGCATGGAACGGGATCCCCTCGAACTCGCCGCATTCGACGATCGCCATCGGGTAGCGCATCTGGACGCCGACAGCCCCGCACCGGGGGCCGACGCTCCCCAAGCCTGCTGCATGGCCGGGCCGACCAGCTCGGTAGCGCATCTCGGTTGCCGCCGGGAGGAGACCGTATGACGCGACTTGTCGTGATCTCCAACCGCGTTTCCGTGCCCGAACCCGGCAAGCCCCAGGCCGGCGGCCTGGCCGTCGCGATCACCGGCGCCCTCGAAGAATGCGGCGGGATGTGGTTCGGCTGGGATGGCAAGATCAGCCAAACGCCCTCCAACCACCCTGCCACCGTGCAACACGGCAACATCACCTATGCGACCCTACCGCTGTCCCGGGAGGACTACGAAGACTACTACCTGGGCTTCTCCAACGAAGTCGTCTGGCCAGTCTTTCACTTCAACCTTGGCGCCATGGACTTCCGCCTGAGTTACGCCAGGGCCTATCAACGCGTCAATGAGCGCTTTGCCGGCGTTCTAAGCACGCTGCTCGAAGGTGGCGAACTGATCTGGGTACACGATTATCACCTGATACCGCTGGGAAAGGCGCTGCGCCAACAAGGGGTTCAGGACCCGGTCGGGTTCTTCTTGCACATTCCTTTCCCCTGCTACGACTTGCTGCGCGCCTTGCCCGGCTACCGTGGCCTGCTCGACGACCTGCTGCACTACGACCTGCTCGGCTTCCAGACCGAAAACGACCTGCATGCCTTCCGACAAGCGGTGGTCGAGACCTTCGGTGCCGTGATCGTCGACGACACCATCGAGTGCAACGGCCAGCAGGTGCGCACCGGTGTCTACCCAGTGGGCGTCGACGTCGAGGAGCTGCTGGCCGAGGCCGAGCGCTCAAACGTCAACGAGCAGGCCCGCCAGCTCAAGGTGGATCTCGGCGATCGCGACCTGGTCCTCGGCGCCGACCGGCTCGACTACTCCAAGGGTCTGGTGCAACGTTTCAACGCCTTCGAGGCACTGCTCAGGGATTTCACGCACCGCCACCAGCGGACGGTCTTCATGCAGATCGCCAGCCCCTCGCGCTGCGCGATCCCCGAGTACGACGAGCTGCGCCGCCAGCTCGAGGAAATGGCCGGGCATATCAACGGCACTTATGCCGAATTCGACTGGATGCCGGTGCACTATTTCAACCAGACCTACCCTCGCGAAGTCCTGATCGGCCTGTTCCGTTCCGCCCGTGTCGGCCTGGTGACGCCCCTGCGCGATGGCATGAACCTGGTCTGCAAGGAGTTCGTCGCCGCCCAGAGCCCCGACGACCCCGGCGTGCTGGTGCTGAGCGAGCTGGCGGGCGCCGCCAACGAGTTGAGTGGTGCACTGCTGGTCAACCCGTATGACGTGAGCACCATCGTCAGCGCCATCGAACAAGCCCTGAACATGCCCCTGGACGAACGGCGCGAACGCTACCAGCAGATGATCAACGTGCTCAGGCGCAACAGCCTGCTCGAATGGCGCCGACGCTTCCTGAAGCACCTTCGCCGACAGCAACAGCAGGCCGCCTTCGGCAACTAGCCGGCGACTTGCCCTCCGAGCCTGATGCGCCGTCGGCCACAGCCGCTGGTCGACGCATGCCGGCCCTCGCCTCTGCCGCGGACGTCCGTGGCAGAGGCTCACCTCCTGCGCCACACCACGAGCGCATGTCGGGCCCAGCGGAGTGCGACATATAACCACATTTTTTATGTGGTTATTAGGTTTAGACTTGATGCATACGAAGCGCCCCGCGCTTCTCGCTTCATCTCACACCAAGGAGTCGTCCCATGCGCCGTGCCCTGCTCGTTTCCTCCCTCGCCCTCACCGCTGCGCTCGTGCCCGCCACTTCGGCGTTCGCCTACGGCGAAGGCGACTTCTACACCCGCTTCGGTGTCGCCAAGGTCGCCCCGCAAAGCGACAACGGCGACTTCGGCGCCCCGCTCGACATGCAGATCGACGCCAACGACGACAGCGGCTTCGCCTTCACGCTCGGCTATCGCTTCCACGACAAGTTCGGCGTGGAACTGCTTGCCGCGCAACGTTTCGAGCACCAGGTCGCCCTCGAGGGTGACGACCTGGCGTCCATCAAGCACCTGCCGCCGACACTGACGCTGCAGTACTACCCGCTCGGCGGCACCGATGCCCGCGTGCAGCCCTACCTCGGCGCGGGGCTCAACTACACTCACTTCTCCGACGAGCATCTCGACGGCGGCAAGCTCGACCTCGACGACAGCTGGGGCGCCGCCGCCCAGCTCGGGATCGACCTGCTGATCGACGACCACTGGGCGCTCAACGCCGCCGCCTGGTATCTGGACATCGACAGCGACGCCACCGCCACTCTCGCCGGCAACGACTACGATGCCAAGATCCACATCGACCCCATCGTCGTCATGGGCGGGCTCAGCTATCGGTTCTGAGTCGCTCGGCTAGGCGATACCCCGCACGGCGGGCTACCCTGTAAAGACACACGGATGCGACAGGAGCCCGCCAATGCATAAGCACATCGACTGGGACGCCCCCGGCAATGCCAGCGTGACCCGCCATTACGCCAGCGACAAGCAGCACGAAGTTCAGCCCCATCCCGGCATGATGCTCTCCGCCCGCTACCAGGGCATGGTGGTGCGCGTCGAGGTCGAGGCCTACCGCGAAGACGACGCCCTCAGCATCGGCAAGGTCGCCGCGCTCATCGACAGCCACGGCAAGCGTCATCAGACCCACGGCGACCTCAGCATCGGCGACTACGTCCGCCTTCCCGACGACAAGCGTGCCCTGGAGCCCGCCGTCGAGGATGAAGAGGACTGAAGGCCGCCTGGGCGATCAGCGGCAAGACCTTTGCGTCTAAAGCTTCTCTCCGCATGCCCCGTGGCGGGCTGCGCGATACTGCACGAACCCAAGACGAGACCCTAGCGACAAGATGATGCCCGAGACTCCACCGCCGCTGCCGCGTCACGACTGGGCGCTGTTCCTGGACTTCGATGGCACCCTGGTGCCCCTCGCCGATCACCCCCGTGATACCAGCGTCTCGGAGGCTCTGCGCCACCTGGTCGCCCGGCTCGCGCACGAACTCGACGGCGCAGTGGCCATCATCAGCGGTCGCCCGGTCGCCGACCTCGAAGCTCTGCTCGCCCCGCTCGACCTCCCCCTGGCCGGCGTTCACGGCCTGGAGTGGCGCGACACCTCGGGCGGTTACCACAGCGCCGTCGCACACCCCGAGCGGCTGGCCGCCTGCCGCGACGCGCTGGCCGACTTCGTCGCCGGCCACGACGGCCTGCACTACGAGGACAAGCGTGTCGCGCTGGCCCTGCACTACCGCGGCGCCCCGGAGCTTGCAGACGAATGCCGTCATTTCATGGCCGAATGGCAGCAGGCGCTGGGCGACGACGTCGAGACCGTGGCCGGCAAGTGCGTCATCGAACTGCGCCCGGCCGGCGTTCACAAGGGAACCGCCGTCGCCCGGCTGCTCGACGATCCGGTCTTCCAGGGCCGACGCCCCGTGTTCGTCGGCGACGACGTCACCGACGAGGACGCCTTTCGCGAGGTCAACGCACGCGGAGGCCTCAGCGTGCGCGTCGGCGGTGGGAAGACGGCCGCGACCTACTATCTTGAATCGGTAAAGAAGGTACTGACATGGCTGGAACACCTACCATCCCGTCCAACGTGACCGAATCGACCGATATGCCATCCACTTCGCTGGAGCTCGGGCTCATCGGCAATTGCCAGATCGGCGCCCTGATCGATACCGACGGCCGCATCGTGTGGTGCTGTCTGCCGCGCTTCGACGGCGATCCCTTCTTCTCGCGCCTGATGGACACCACCGATCGGGGCTACTTCGCCATCGAGCTGCAGGATCAGGTCGAAAGCCGCCAGTACTATCAGCGCAATACCGCGATCCTGTGCACCGAGCTCACCGACAAGTACGGCGGGCGCATCCGCATCACCGACTTCTGCCCGCGCTTTCGGCTCTATGACCGGACGTTTCGTCCCGAGATCGTGGTACGCCGCGTGAAATGCCTCTCCGGCACACCGGTGATCCGCATCCGCCTGCGCCCGACCACCGCCTATGGCGAGCGCGCGCCCGAGACCACTCACGGCAGCCATCACATTCGCTACCTCGGTCAGGGCCGAGTGACCCGGCTGACCACCGACGCCTCGATCACCCACGTGCTTCAGGAATCGCCGATCGTCCTCGAGGGCGAGCTCAATTTCGCACTCGGCCCCGACGAGAGCGTCACCGAGTCGGTCAACGCGATGTGCCAGCGTTTCGAGACCCAGACCACCACCTACTGGCAGGAATGGGCGCGCGGCCTGGCGATCCCCTTCGAATGGCAGAATGCCGTGATCCGCGCCGCCACCACCCTCAAGCTCAGCACCTTCGAAGATACCGGTGCGGTGATCGCTGCCATGACTACCTCGGTGCCCGAGGCCGCCGACACCCAGCGCAACTGGGACTACCGCTACTGCTGGCTGCGCGATGCCTATTTCGTGGTCCACGCCCTCAACCGCCTGGGCGCGACCGCGACCATGGAGAACTACCTCAACTACATCATCAACCTGGTGGTCGGCGCCGCCGAACACGAGCTGCAGCCGCTCTACGGCATCGGCGGCGAGACGCGCATCGAGGAGTACGAAGTCAGCGGGCTCGCCGGCTATCGCGGCATGGGACCGGTGCGGGTCGGCAACGCCGCCTACCATCAGGTGCAGCACGACGTCTACGGTGCCGTGGTGCTGGCCGCCAACCAGGCGTTCTTCGACGAACGACTGGCGCGCCCCGGCGACGAAGCGCTGTTCCGCCGTCTGACCATCCTCGGCGAGCAGGCCGCCAGGCTGTTCGACAAGCCCGACGCCGGTATCTGGGAGTATCGCGGTCGCGCCCGCGTGCACACCTACTCGTCCATCATGTGCTGGGCCGCCTGCGACCGTCTGGCACGCATTGCCGCGCATCTCGGGCTCGACGAGGACGCCACTCGCTGGCGCCAGCAGGCCGACCGCATGCATGACGTGATCTGCCGCGAGGCGTGGAGCGAGTCGCGCCAGGCCTTCACCGAGAGTTTCGGCGGCGACACCATGGACGCCAGTCTGCTGCTGATGCACGAGCTCGACTTCCTCGCCGCCGACGACCCGCGTTTCGTCAGCACGGTCGGGGCCATCGAGGCCGAGCTGCGCCGCGGCGACCACCTGTTCCGCTATGCCGCCGCCGACGACTTCGGCGATCCCGAGAACGCCTTCAATATCTGCACCTTCTGGTACATCGATGCGCTGTGGGCGATCGGCCGCCGCGACGAGGCTCGCCGGCTGTTCGAAAACATGCTCGAATGCCGCAACGCCCAGGGCTTGCTTTCCGAGGATCTCGACACCATCAGTCATGAACTGTGGGGCAACTTTCCGCAGACCTACAGCATGGTCGGCCTGATCAACTCGGCACTGCACCTTAGTCGAAGCTGGGAGGAAGCCGTATGACACGCCTGGTCGTAGTCTCCAATCGCGTCTCGATTCCCGAAGAAGGCAAACCCCAGGCCGGCGGCCTGGCGGTCGCCATCACCGGCGCGCTCAGCGAGCACGGTGGCCTGTGGTTCGGCTGGGATGGCCGCGTCAAGCAGGTCCCCTCGAATCGCCCCAGCGTGGTCACGCGCGACAATATCGATTACGCGACGCTGTCGCTCTCCAAGGAAGACTACGACAACTACTACCTGGGCTTCGCCAACGAAGTGCTGTGGCCGGTCTTTCACTTCAACCTCGGCGCCATGGACTTCCAGCTCGACCACGTGAAGGCCTACTCGCGGGTCAACGCTCGTTTCGCCGAGGCGCTGGTCACGCTCGTGAAGGGCGACGAGCTGATCTGGGTGCATGACTACCACCTGCTGCCGCTGGGCAAGGAACTGCGTGAGCGCGGCATCCGCCAGCCACTGGGGTTCTTCCTGCACATCCCCTTTCCCAGCTTCGACCTGCTGCGTGCGCTGCCCTGCTACCGCGAGCTGCTCGAGGACCTGCTGCATTACGACCTCGTCGGCTTTCAGACCGAAAACGACCGCCACGCCTTTCATGAGGCCCTGGTCGAGACCTTCGACGCGACCCTCGAGGGCGACAACGTCATCGACTGCCTCGGCCACCGCCTGCGCACCGGCGTCTACCCGGTCGGCATCGACGTCGATGAAGCCATCGCCGAGGCCGAGCACGCCATCACCCAGGCTCCGGCCTGCCAGTTCCAGGCCGACCTCGGCAAGCGCGACCTGATCATCGGCGCCGACCGGCTCGACTACTCCAAGGGCCTGGTGCAGCGCTTCAACGCCATCGAGACGCTGCTCACCCACTTCAAGCACCGCCGCCAACGCACCATCTTCATGCAGATCGCCAGCCCCTCGCGCAGCGCGATCCCCGAGTACGACGAGCTACGCCGCCAGCTCGAAGGCATGGCCGGGCATATCAACGGCACCTACGCCGACATCGACTGGCTGCCGGTGCACTACCTCAACCAGACCTACGCCCACGCCGACCTGATGGGCCTGTTCCGAGCCGCGCGGGTGGGCCTGGTGACCCCGCTGCGCGACGGCATGAACCTGGTCTGCAAGGAGTTCGTCGCCGCCCAGGACCCCGACGACCCCGGCGTGCTGGTGCTCAGCGACCTGGCCGGCGCCGCCCGCGAACTGAGCGGCGCCCTGCTGGTCAACCCCTACGACGTGCACGACATCACCAGCGCCATCGAACGCGCCCTGAACATGCCGCGCGACGAACGCCGCCAGCGCTACCGGGAGATGATCGACGTCCTGCGCCGCAACAGCCTGCTGACCTGGCGGCAGCGCTTCATCGACGACCTCGCCCAGCAGGCTGGTTAGGCACGAGTCCGGTCGATTGCTGGGCTGCCTGGGCGGCAGCTGACATGCAGGGTCAGGGCGCGCTGAATCTCGTTCATTTCTGAGCTGCCTGGGCGGCAGCTGACGCGGAAGCGGCGGTCGAGCGCATCCAGGAGCTTTTCTGAGCTGCCTGGGCGGCAGCTGACAAAAGACAAGATCACCAAGCCCCGTATCGATGATTTCTGAGCTGCCTGGGCGGCAGCGCACGCCCCGAGCGGCTGCTCACGTTCATCAACGATTTTCTGAGCTGCCTGGGCGGCAGCGCACCCGCGCAACGTGCCGGGCCTGCGCCTCGGCGTTTTCTGAGCTGCCTGGGCGGCAGCTGACGGGCAGCCGGCCCGTGTGGTGAACGCCAAGACTTTCTGAGCTGCCTGGGCGGCAGCTGACGCGCCCGTTGTGAGCAGCCTTCTGCGCCGCCTTTTCTGAGCTGCCTGGGCGGCAGCTGACTCGGGGTGCACTCTCCGTCGAGGATGTCGCCGTTCCTGAGCTGCCTGGGCGGCAGCTGACGACCGAGCCTCCTCGTGGTTCATGCCCAGCAATTTCTGAGCTGCCTGGGCGGCAGCTGACGCATCCGCGACTGGCTGGCTGATGAATCGCAATTTCTGAGCTGCCTGGGCGGCAGCTGACGTTGGACAAAATCCCGACCGGCTGGCCCTCGATTTCTGAGCTGCCTGGGCGGCAGCTGACTCCTCCATGAATCGCTTGAAGGTAGCCTCACCTTTCTGAGCTGCCTGGGCGGCAGCTGACCGATCGGCCTCTGTGACCATGCGCTCGGTGAATTTCTGAGCTGCCTGGGCGGCAGCTGACGTGGAGCTCAAGGATGCTACCGAAGCGCTGATTTTCTGAGCTGCCTGGGCGGCAGCTGACGGAGCACGCCACCCGGGGCTGTCGAAATGCCGTTTCTGAGCTGCCTGGGCGGCAGCTGACGGCCACGCTTACGACATCGGCGGTCAGCAGCTTTTCTGAGCTGCCTGGGCGGCAGCTGACGTGGGCGGCTTTGGCTAGGCGTTGTGCTGGCTTTTCTGAGCTGCCTGGGCGGCAGCGCACACGGCGGGCACGCGCCAGACCTCATCTTCCGATTTCTGAGCTGCCTGGGCGGCAGCTGACTCCACCGTCTACGCCTCAGCCCCAGCGGCTGATTTCTGAGCTGCCTGGGCGGCAGCTGACCTCGGTCAGCCAGTCGAAGCGGCACCGCAACATTTCTGAGCTGCCTGGGCGGCAGCTGACGCGGAGTGTTAGTCGCATTGCGGTTGCATACCTTTCTGAGCTGCCTGGGCGGCAGCTGACGAAGAAGCACTGGACTACATGCTCGACACGCTTTTCTGAGCTGCCTGGGCGGCAGCTGACTGAAAATTCTACCGCATGAGTACCCGCACGCATTTCTGAGCTGCCTGGGCGGCAGCTGACGGCGTGCAGCAGCGTCACCCCGCGCGACTGCTTTTCTGAGCTGCCTGGGCGGCAGCTGACCGCGTGCCGACATTGGTGGACGTGGCCAGGTATTTCTGAGCTGCCTGGGCGGCAGCTGACGCGATTGCTGTAGGGGTCAGCGGCTACCGCCATTTCTGAGCTGCCTGGGCGGCAGCTGACAAGACTCGCGATGCGCTGGTCAAAGCGCGGATTTTCTGAGCTGCCTGGGCGGCAGCGCACTTGGTGCCGTATGGCGATCGCCATGCGCGACATTTCTGAGCTGCCTGGGCGGCAGCGCACGGGGCCGCTGTCCGCCGCCGATCTTGACGATTTTTCTGAGCTGCCTGGGCGGCAGCGCACCGCGGCACTATCTCATTGCGCATTGCCAAGCATTTCTGAGCTGCCTGGGCGGCAGCGCACGATGGCGCGCGTCTCGGCGAGCTCGTCGTGCATTTCTGAGCTGCCTGGGCGGCAGCGCACCCCATCGCGCTGATCGGCGGTTTCGCCCTGGTTTTCTGAGCTGCCTGGGCGGCAGCGCACCACGCGCATATAACCTTGATCGGTCATCTGGCTTTCTGAGCTGCCTGGGCGGCAGCGCACAAGTTCTCACGACGCAACCCGCAGCGCGTTGATTTCTGAGCTGCCTGGGCGGCAGCGCACGTCGGCGCCGCCGGCAAGAGCTATGTGATCGATTTCTGAGCTGCCTGGGCGGCAGCGCACAGCCTGACCAACGACGCGAAGTTCGACAACAATTTCTGAGCTGCCTGGGCGGCAGCGCACATGCAGTGCGCGACGGCGTCGACCCCTCGCGTTTTCTGAGCTGCCTGGGCGGCAGCGCACCTTCTCCTCTGGCAAGGCCTCATGGGCGTTCATTTCTGAGCTGCCTGGGCGGCAGCGCACTCGTGCGCCTCTACTGCGCGGCGCAGGGTTACTTTCTGAGCTGCCTGGGCGGCAGCGCACCTGATAGGCCGCATGCAGGTAGGAGCGCACCCTTTCTGAGCTGCCTGGGCGGCAGCGCACCCCTCCGTTGTCTTTATGTGGCGGCGTGCATATTTCTGAGCTGCCTGGGCGGCAGCTGACGTGGGCGGCTTTGGCTAGGCGTTGTGCTGGCTTTTCTGAGCTGCCTGGGCGGCAGCGCACGGCCCATTCGCCCTTTGTGTGCGGCAGCAGCTTTTCTGAGCTGCCTGGGCGGCAGCGCACTTGGTCAGCGGCGCCAAGAAGTGCCTTTTCATTTTCTGAGCTGCCTGGGCGGCAGCGCACGATGCTGTTCAATGGTTTCGGCGGAGCAATGTTTTCTGAGCTGCCTGGGCGGCAGCGCACACGCCGAGCGCGCCAAGCTGTGGGGAAAAGCTTTTCTGAGCTGCCTGGGCGGCAGCGCACGTCCATTGCGTTTTCTATCTCGTCTAGAACACTTTCTGAGCTGCCTGGGCGGCAGCGCACCTTGCCCTTGCGCTTCTTGCCGTTGTGTTCCTTTTCTGAGCTGCCTGGGCGGCAGCGCACCATGGGTGAATCCGGCCCAGCGCAGACCAGGGTTTCTGAGCTGCCTGGGCGGCAGCGCACGGTGTTGCTCGACGGCTCGCCGATGCCGGACTTTTCTGAGCTGCCTGGGCGGCAGCGCACCGCTAGTCGGCATTGCCTGGGCATCGAAACGATTTCTGAGCTGCCTGGGCGGCAGCGCACGGAACGCCCCGGCCAGGGCCGGGGCACCACAATTTCTGAGCTGCCTGGGCGGCAGCGCACGCGTCATCGGGAACTGTCGGGCACCCCCGGTCTTTCTGAGCTGCCTGGGCGGCAGCGCACCGAACCTACATACATACATACGTCGAGCGCCATTTCTGAGCTGCCTGGGCGGCAGCGCACAAGATGGCTGAGCCAAAGTGGGCGCACCCTGATTTCTGAGCTGCCTGGGCGGCAGCGCACAAGATGAAGGGCCTGGCCGAGCTGATCCAAAATTTCTGAGCTGCCTGGGCGGCAGCGCACAGGCTCGCATTGAAGCCGACACGTCTCGCCTGTTTCTGAGCTGCCTGGGCGGCAGCGCACGTGCTCTTTGGCCTTGGACTCGAGCTCCAAGCTTTCTGAGCTGCCTGGGCGGCAGCGCACAAGGGCGTGGTGCAGACGCTCCAGCTCGAAATTTTCTGAGCTGCCTGGGCGGCAGCGCACGTTCGCGCTTACGACTGATGTCGGGCATGTGATTTCTGAGCTGCCTGGGCGGCAGCGCACTACCAGATCAGACACTGCGACGTTCATCAGTCTTTCTGAGCTGCCTGGGCGGCAGCGCACCGCGTCAGCAATCCTCATCGGTTGCCGTCGCTTTTCTGAGCTGCCTGGGCGGCAGCGCACTGTCACGCACGTCTCCTACGCGGCAACGATGTTTTCTGAGCTGCCTGGGCGGCAGCGCACAAATTCTTTCCGCATACGTTGTTGCTCGGTAATTTCTGAGCTGCCTGGGCGGCAGCGCACACATATCGCCGAGAGTGAACACTTCACTCATCTTTCTGAGCTGCCTGGGCGGCAGCGCACGCATACGAAGCGTATGATCGTATTCGTGTCATTTTCTGAGCTGCCTGGGCGGCAGCGCACGTGCGGAATCCACCCCACCCGGTAAGCGCGATTTTCTGAGCTGCCTGGGCGGCAGCGCACGCCCAGCAGCGCCGCAACAGTCATGCCATGCATTTCTGAGCTGCCTGGGCGGCAGCGCACCCGTCCAACGACGCGATGGCCGGACAGCATGATTTCTGAGCTGCCTGGGCGGCAGCGCACCTGTTGACTGTCACCGGCTCCACGTTCGTTACTTTCTGAGCTGCCTGGGCGGCAGCGCACTACTATCTGATTGCGACGAGGTGTCTTTTTCATTTCTGAGCTGCCTGGGCGGCAGCGCACATATACCACTCGGTCAGAGTTTACCTTGCCGATTTTCTGAGCTGCCTGGGCGGCAGCGCACGTGACGGCTTTACACGACGAGGATTCCAGATTTTTCTGAGCTGCCTGGGCGGCAGCGCACCAGTTTATGCTGCGCCTTGCCGATCAGCTAGATTTCTGAGCTGCCTGGGCGGCAGCGCACAGAAGCGCACAATGCTGTGATGAACTGGGTGCTTTCTGAGCTGCCTGGGCGGCAGCGCACTCCTCCGATAACCCAGTTGTTTTCTGTGGATTTTTCTGAGCTGCCTGGGCGGCAGCGCACGCGCTAGCGGCAAGACCATGGAATTTTTGATCGTTTCTGAGCTGCCTGGGCGGCAGCGCACCTGGTCCGCATCGCCGAGCGCCTGGAATCGCTTTTCTGAGCTGCCTGGGCGGCAGCGCACGAGAAGCGCAGCGGCCGCTATCCGGAGCCAGATTTCTGAGCTGCCTGGGCGGCAGCGCACTAGAGCTTATCACGGCTAAATATCTGATTGTTAAAGAGCATTCACCTAAAGAAAGCGCCACACCCTTTTACAGGAGGTGGCGCTAGGTTGTTGATTTAAAAGGACGCTATAGAGCCTTCTCAAAAAGGGTCAAAACCACGGCACTGTCGCTTCACGGCTCAGCCCGTAGTGATTGAAGCGCCCTGCTACTGGGGTCTCTTGCAGTTGGCCGTGTTCGATAAACAGCGCAAAGCGCTGGCCGCTGGATCGGCTGTTCACTTGCACGAACGGCAATGAGATCTTGCGCTCAGCAGGTGCCGACATGCATTGGCGCGCTTCTTCTTCGCTGATGTCGTGCCGGCGCGCGTAACGCTTGACCCGGCTAGGCCCGCCCGTATTGAACTGGCGGCGTACCACACGACGATGACTCACTTCCGCCGGAACCGGTGCAATGTCCGCCAACTCGACATGATCACGCATCCCCGCCAGCCACGGGAGCGCCATGAGCTGTTCCAGGCGATTGTGTCGAGCGTGGAGCCGAAGCCGATCCCCCGGCGTGCGCGCACGCACGCCGGTCTTGTGGTCGGGCAGGCTCACGCCGATATCATCGGCCTGCAGATCGAACAGTGCCCGATGGAGCTTGCTGTAAAGCGCATTCATCAGCATTGCTGCCGGAAACTCCGGGTCGGGGCGCAGCCGAATATCGAGATAATGATCCATGGCTTACCCCGCTTCGCCGAAGACACCACCGCGAATCAAGGTCGCCATCACGAAGTGCTGTTGCGGGGTATCCGGCACTTGGTCCTTGATCATCCAGTTATCCAGCAGCGAGTAGAAATCCACCTTTTGCTTGGGCTGGCGGTAAGCGCTGCCCTGAGTGGTCACGGAGCCATAAGGCTCGACGGCGATGGGCCCGAGGTCACTGCCATCTTCCGGCGCCGGGTACCAGGTATCGATGGTGCGGATGGCATTGCCCAGCTTCTGGGAGTGGATGGCGGCCACGTCGCCAACGCTATAAAGCGTCTTGCTTTTATCGCCCCGCCCGCGCTCCAGAATCAGCTCTTGCGATGGGAAAACTTCCTGCCCGTTACCCACATGCGCAAAGGCGATGACTTCCAGAATCAAATGACGCTCGCCCGCGAGGGCATCTGCAATATCCTGAGCCAACTCCGAGGTTTGCGTATCACTGTCAAAACCGCGGAGTGACAAACTCAGTGCATCGAATGTCCATTCTTTGGCGACGTGGCCCTTTTCCATGCGCCGAATGCGCACCTCGACTTGCTCGGCGCCGACACGGTTACGCCACAAAAAGCGCCCATTCGCCAGATTGTGGGCATAACGCCGGGCCAGTTCACCAAACCCATGCGTCTTCACATAGTCCGCAACGGCCTGTTGTAACTTGGCTTGATAGTCGGCGTTGTTGCACGCCGACGGGGTTCCCGCGCCGCCAAGCACTCGCAACGTAAAACGTGCCATCAGCGTATCGGTATCATGGGGCAAGGTGGCGACATCAACGGTCTGGAGGTTTGGGTTCTCGATTGCAGCATCGAGCTTCGCAGGATCTTGCTCTTTGGCCTTGAGGCGGTTGGAGATCGTACCGCGTACCGACTTTTCACGAACCGACACCGCCTGCCAGTCTTCCAGCGCATCACGCTGCGACCATTGCCCGGCATAGAGCAATGCATCGGAGGGGTCTAGCTTGCGTTCGAAGGCAAGAACGGAGGCAGTTTTCAAAGCATCATCTTTCTTAGCCATTGTTGGGCTCCTTGTCATTAGGCGCGATGTGCGCGCTGGGCATAGTCGTTGTTAAGGCGATACAGGCCGGCATCGAGATCGTTATCGACGTACCAGAGCAAGTCTTCGGGACACGCCAAACGGTGAGGACTAATCCATTGACCGATGGAATAAATACTTTCCACGAAGCGAAACGGGATCTGCGTATCTCGCGCATTCGTGACGTTACCTGGCTCGAACTGCTCCGAGATGGCGCCATAGCCGACCGGAATCGGCACCAACCAACCGGGATAAGGGCGCCGTACTTCCCAGCGCACTTCCTCGCTCTCAGGATCGACATGGCATTCATGATTGAGGCGCGAAAGATCGAGCCAGGCATCCAGTGGCGTCGCGTTTTCGTCTTGGGCTTGAAGGGTCCCGGTGTGCTCGGCGAGCCGGTCATCGCGTAACACCAAGGCAAAACCTGGCAACCAGCGACGCTTCAACTTCTTGAACTGTTTTTCACGTTCACTTGAGTTGTCATCCAACGCGACCCAAGCCGGTTGCTGACGGTGGGCGGAGACGCTCCGGTTGGGCATCACGCTGCCGCCGGCGATACGCATCCCGGCGACCATCTCACTAGCCCGCTGCGCAATACTCTGACGCTCGTCCTCCGCCACTTTGCCGGTGATGGCAAATATCAGGGTGATATCCAAGTGAATCCGCCCTTCCTCGACGATGGCGGCGGTATTACCCGTTTTATCGACAGGATTGCGAGTGAGGTGAAACGCACGGGTATAACCACCCTCGGTCGCTTGTGCTTCGACGTCGTGGCAGACAACGCCGACACGGTCCAACGATACCTGGATATCCGCTGCGACCAGCTTGCGTTCCAAGGCATGCATCATGCCTATAAAGGCACTCATCGCCGGAAAGCCCCATGTCATCGGGCTGGAAATCGCATTGGCGTTTTGCACGCGGAGACGCGGCAGCACCAGAAGGTTCTTGACGTCACTCATCGTCTTCCCCTCCTTGGAGCTCATCCAGGTCATCGAGTTCTTCCATCAGAACGGCCATCCAGCGGCGGTCCTTATCCAGCAGTCGTTGATGAGAAGCATCTTGACCGAGTTCTTTCTTCCAGTGCCGAAACTCGACATCCCCTAGCGGCAACTTGCCGCCAAGCGCCTCGTTAAGCCAATTGGCGAAACGCTGGCGAATCTCGTCGGGCCAGTCAGATTCATGACGCGCCTTGCGGAACTCGGCATCCTCCTGTGCGCGGCCAGGGTCAAGCCAGAAGGCTTCTTTTATCGCCAGGCGACAGTTTTCATCGGCACTCCATCCTGGCTTGAGGCTGTGCATCTGCATCGTGAACAGCATCAGTTCATCCATGATCATCGCGGTGTAGTCATCACGGAGATCACGGGTATGCATATCCGTGTTGGGATTGGTTTCCAGAAACCGCTTCAGATCACCGACCAATGCCCGCACTTCCTTGCGCCGACCGAACATTCCACGGCGGGAAAGTACGGAGTCCACCTTTAATGGCGGATGGATATCGCGTGAATTCCAAGTAGGCGGAAGCGATGCAAGAAGATAGTTATTACCGCCTCGCTCGCTATTCAGTTGCGAGATATTCTGCGGCTTGGTACCGCCCATCTTTTGTGACGCAATATTGGGATAGTCATGAACCTCCTGCTCACCCAACTTTCCTTCGCGTTTGGCCTTGCGGGCCTCCTTGGCCTCGTCACTAAATCGATCGTGATTGATCGTCTGAAAGACCTGATGCGCAAGAGATGTTGCATATAGCGGCGCTAATAGATGGAAGTCATCATCATCGGCAGCATCTTCGCCCGCCAGCCAATACACCTGCTTGGCACGAGTATGGGAGGCGTGTTCACCACTAGGTTCGGTAATAGCGGCAAAGGCCTTCATCCAAGCTTGTGACTGCTCTGCATTATCACTCAAGGCACGCGCTAGCTCGGCATCTTCTTCCAGCACTCGCTCCAGCAGCGATTTGTCATCGTATTCGAGTTTCAGGAATTTATAGACGTCGAGCGCAGCAGCATTACCTACGACATCGCCATCGAAATCTGCCGGTAACACATGGCTTCCCACCCCTTGATGATTAGCCAGAGACTCTGGGGGCGCATACAGATTAGAGCCCTTTGCATCTGGATGAATGGGTTTAAGGGAGTGGGTTACGACTTGCAATTGGCTGACACGCCGCGCGGCGTCTTGGAGCCAGCTTTCACGCTGAAAATATTCAACCAGTACTTGGTACTTGGGATCATCGGGGGCCAGCTTTTCCGCTTTGGTATCGAAGCGCTCTTTCAAGAACGCCTCAATTAGCTTACGTAGATCTTGCCAGCCACCAGAGACAGTGGGCATAACATGTCCTTACGAGATGGGGCTTGGTAAACACAAGCGCTAATGGGATAATAAGCCCCGAGGCAAGAACCTCGGGGCTGTTTGGGTAGAAAATCTATACCCTCCTAACGGAGCAATAGCCAATCACCCTCTCACCTCCTTACTGCTAGAACGCAGCTACCAGACCATTTTTGTCTCACCACTGGGCGGGGCCTCTCTCCCCGTCCAGTGATTAATAGGTTAGCAGCTTGCGCATGGCTTAACAATCCTATCAACTCACGCTTTGAATAAGGGTACCTCATCCCTTCCTCTGTGGCCCTATGCTATAGTTCGATCGCTGCCGAAAAGCAGCTCAGAAATATCACCCCACTCTATGAATGCTCAGCTGCCGCACAGGCAGCCCGGGCTGGCCTCCACCAGCCCTTACCTTTTCACAAACCCCAATACGGGATGATAGCGCCAGCCATGTGTGCTCTCGGGCGCGTTGACGATGCCGAACGTGCGTGCGGCTTTATCAAGCGAGATATCCAAGTCCTCGGCGAGATCGGCAAGCGCGGTCAGGTAGTCATCGGCGCCCCAGGGCTGGATGCGCTCGCCGCATTCATGCTCCAGGTCTATCCGCGCCATCAGGCTTTCTTCGACTTCTACGTAAAGCGTTTCACCACGTTTGGCACCGTCTTCCACGCGATGCAGTGTCCAGGTTTCGCCGCTCTCGTCGGGTAATAGCGCAAGCGCTACGTCGGTCTGGGTGGGTTGGCGGAAACGCTGACGCTGAGTGAGTAAGCCGGTCAGGTGCATGCGCGGCACGGCATACCAGCTATAAGCGCCTAAGGGCGGTGGCGATGCCTCCATGCCCAGCCTGCGCTCTTTCTTGGTCAACGGTTGCGTGGGCGGCTCCAACATTTGCGTTATCAGCCGTTGGTGTTCCAAGTCGACCAGGCTATCGCGTGGGGATAGCGTCTCGCGCGCCAGCACGCGTGGCCGGGCGTCGATGACCTTGTATTCCTCCAGCGTGAGCAACGCATTCAGCGAGTGGCTATTGAGCCGCCAGGACTCATCGGTCTCGAAACCCGGACGCTGGAAGGCGAGGCATCCAGAATCCTCCAGGTGTTTGAGGTTGGTCTCCAGAAGTTGGATATTCGGCGTGTCGCAGCGCTTGTCTCGATGGCGCCAGACCCGACCGGCAAGCTGAATGATCGAGCGCATGGAGGAGGGTTCTACGATCGCCCAGTCATAATCGTGATCGCGACCAACTTCGGTGACCGGGCTCCCTAGCACGATAAAAAGATGGTCGGCTTCGTCACTGCCATCGAGTAAACGCCGAATGTCGGCCTGCTCGAACACGCGGCCCGGCTCGGCTCGCTGCAACGTGCGGTCCAAGCGGCGCTCGATTCCCGAGCGCATCACCAGCGGATGCCGCGAGTGATAAACGCAAAGGTGGATGCGTTGCCCAACGCAGGCGCCTTGCTGAAAGAGCGACCTGGCGACATCGACCAGCGGATCGATATTGGCCATGCGGATCAAACCGAAGCTCACGCGCTTGCCGGTGACAGGATCAGACGAATGGTGACGCTCGTGTAGCTGAGCAGCCTGTGTGCGCAGCACCTCAGCCAGGCCAGGACGAATCTCGTCAGGGCGCTTGCCCAATGCCGGCAAGGGAAGGAGTTCGCCTCGGCGGCGCACGGGGCTATCGGCCAAGCGCTTGAGCCGACGTTCGGCAAAGGCGGCATGCGCGGCGCTGAAGGCGTCACCGTCGGCGCAGTCGTAATGCTGGCGATCATTTTCGTCGAACCACGCACAGCAGATATCCACGGGCAGGCCTGGCTCGCCGCGATGGCGCTGATAGGCTTCTCGCCCGCTGCGGTATGCCTCATACAGCCCGTGCACCAAGGCGGGCGGCAAGGTGGCCGATGACAGCAATACTCGCGAGCCGAGTAAGCCGGCCCAGTTCACCAATCGGGTAAGTGCTGGCAGATCGTTGATATCAAAGTCGTCGATTTCATCGAGCACCAGATCGCTGCTCATCAGTCGCAGCATCGGTGCAATCTGACGGCCGCCTCGCGTGCTTTCAGTGGCCGGCACCAGATGGTCCACGGTGCAGACGAGAATGGGCGCGGCGATCAGCGAGCGTGTGCCCGGCTCATCCCCCAGGCGGCGAAGCACGGGATGAGTGTCGATATTGCCTTCGAATACTACATGGGCGTCTTCATCGATCAGCCCTTGCGTCGAGGCCGAACCGCTGGCTTCGGCGTCTTGCTCGTAGCGCTCGAATAGCGCCTTGTTGGCACTGCCGCCGACCCGCACCGCGAGTTCGTCTTCACCGAGATGCAAGCGCTCACGCAGCGCCTGGCCGGTTTGCAGCGTGAGCGTGCGAAGTCCCAGCGCGATACTAAAGCGCGCACCTTGCTCTGGATCGGCCAGCGCATACATGATTCGCCCGTTGGCCAGCGTTTTACCGCAACCGGTGGAGGCCATATTGATGCCGAAAAAGCCCTGACGCTGGCTACGCTCACGCAGCGACTGGGCAAGATCAAACGCCTTGTCTTGCCAGCGAAAGCGAGGATGATCGCTTCTCTTGCGAAAGCCCTTGTGCCGCGCCAAACGCGATAAATGGCTATTCACGGTAGGCAAGGCACGCGCGATGGTACTGGCGTGCTTTTCGACCCCCAGAATATGCTCATCGAGTAATTGATTGGGTTGCCCCGTCTTGCGCACGGTATTGGCTACCAGCGGATAGTCGGTCTCTCCCATCACCCGTTTGGCCGGATCTTCAAGACTCGAATAGTAATGATCCCCCAGCATCAGACACAGGCGCGAGAGATGCATGACATAGGGGCTATCGAGCCAGTTCGTGTCATCGGATAACCGCGCCAGTAGTCGTTTCGCCTGTTTGGCGGCGCGCTCGCGCCAACGTCGCGTGGAAAGCGGTAGCCCTTGGCTGAACGTCCAATACGGCGTGATCCGTTTAGACTCTTGGGTCGTGGGAATCTCGTTCCATTGCGCATTGATCAGTGATAGCACGTCCCCCAACTGGTCCATTTGCAGCGTGACATTCTGGCTGCCCCAACGAGCCGCGGGGCTCGATATGTCGTCGGGTGGCTTGAGAGGTAACCGGTGGTGACTCACGATCAGCCACCCGAGAGCAGCGGCCAAGGGCGGCAAACGTCGGAATATGGCGGAGGGCTCGGGGTCGAGACCATCGCGTTCCATATTCTCTAACCAGTCTTGCTCTTGATAACGCCCCTCGGCGAGTCGCGTGAGCCAGGCCGCGTCACCGTCGTTGCCAACGAAGGCCTGGAAGAGCCGTAACGATACCCATTCATGGCGGTACAGGTTGCGCCCTTCCAGCTTGCCTTGTAGCCGCTGCTGGAAGGCGGCGGATGCTTTGCCCAGGTCGTGCAGCAATGCTGACATGGACGCCAGCAGCAGGATGTCTTCGCCGCTATGCCAGTCGTTTTCGTCCTCGCGGCGCAGAATATCCCGTGATGTGGTATTGGTCGGCACCGCGCCCTGGAGGTTGAAGCGCTTGGCATCGCCGACGATCCACACCAGTTCGCTGTGATCGTGACCACGAATCCAGTGACACGCTACGGCGGTATTCTTGCGCGCGGATTTGCGCAGCAGTTTGCGAAGCGTTTCGAGCCCAGCCTGCGTAATCGGAGTTTGCCAGGTGCGCTCTCCCCGGCGCTCGGCGAATTGATCGAGAATGCGCCGTGTTTCCTTGAGCGCGTTCTTGTTGCACTGGGAGACCAGCAGCACATTCATGTGTCAGGCCCTCCGAGGTCGAGGGCCACGGCTTTGAGCGTATCGATCATGAAGTCGAGGGATTCGGTACGCGTCAGCCGTTCGATACACGCCTGGCGAAATTCCTGTTCCTCATCGCCTTTCATGGCCGAGAGAAACGCTTGGGGGAGGATAATGGCATCCTTGACCAGGTCCGCAACATCAAAGACCAGGCCACCCCGCCGCGTCTTGCCATGCAAGACCGCCAAGCCATGGGGAATCCCCAATACCCAGGTCGCCGTTGCCGCCAGGCCGTAGGCGAGGTAATTGCCATGATCGAGAAACCGGTTCGCGGGATCGGCGCCGCTGCCACGTTTGGCACGCGTGAACTGGCCATACTTGACGGCTTGCGCCGCCAGCTTGAACAGCGTCTTGGTCAAACGTGCTTCGAGCGTCAGCAATTCCAAGGTATCGGACGCACTGGCAATCGCTTCTCGATGTTGTGCCAAGGCATCACTCAAGTGCTGGGCGGATATGTCAAAACCTGCCTCCTTGAGCGGCCGACTTTGCCAGAGCGATTCAATGCGCGATAACCGCGCCATCTGGAAGGCACGGGCAGCGTCGAGACGCTTGTCGTCATCGAACCAGAAACGCACCCAATGCTGCATATACTCGGTTGGTCGATACTCACTCTGCGGCGTCAGCCAGGCGACATCCACGTCCACTTCATTGGCCGCGAAAAGCGGCGTACCGCCACCACCGCAAAAACCGACCAGAACACCGGCCTTGGCCAATTCGCGCATCGCGGCCTGGGTAATCGAGGTGCCGGTCCCCAGCAGCAGCGAGGTGGTGTTGGCGATGGGAATGTTCCAGTAACGCGACTGCTTGCCCTCGTCGGTGACGTACTCAACACGGCCTCCATTGACCAGGACCCGGCAATGCTGGAGGTAATACAAATTCGCGCGTTTGGAGTGCAGGATCGTCTTTAGATCCGACGGTGACAAATCATCCATGGAACCTCCGGCATTGGGGGCGGCTACAACGGCTTACGTTCTGTTACCCTCATATAAGCAAAGTCGATTGAGCCCGACTACCCCATGGATAAAACACCAGGGGAATTTTCCGGCCGGTTGCGCAAGGGGAAGAGCATGAAGGAGACGGCATCGCTCGCCTGGGATACCTGGGCGCGGTATCACGTGATCGAGCTGCTGGCGTTCTGGGAGGGGCGTGTTACGGCTTCGGCGCTGCGCGAGGCGTTCCACCTGGGCAAGGACCGGGCGCAGCAGGTGCTACGCACCTATCGCGAGGAAGTTGCGGTGGGTAATCTTGTCTATGACACCTCTCGCAAGGCCTGGATGCCGACACCGCAGTTTACCCCGCACTTCATTCGCGGCCACGTGGATGAATATTTGCACCTTCTCGGCACGCACGATGCCTTGAATCCACAGTTCGTCGGGCTGGGCCTGGGTGCGGCCAATACGGAGTCAGTGCCGATGCCGATTCGGGATGTCTCGCCCGAGGTCGTGCGGGCAGTGGTCTCGGCGGCACGTGAACGGCAGCGGCTGGAGGTGGTGTACGCGAGCTTTTCATCGCCACGCGGCGAGGACAGGGTCATCGCCCCGCATACGCTGGTCTATGCCGCGGGTCGCTGGCATGTCCGCGCGTATTGCGAGAAGAATGCAGCGTTTCGCGACTTCGTATTATCGCGCTTTCGCGGCGTCCCCGAGGCTATTGGCGATGCCTTGCCCGCCGCGGCCCAAGCGAACGATGAGGACTGGGAGAATCGCCTGACACTGGAGATCATCCCCGACCGGCGCCTCAGCCAAGCGGAACGCGAACTCATCGCGCAGGACTACGCCATGGAGGAGCACATGCTGGCGATCAACTGCCGCTGTGCGCTCGCCCAATACGTGCTGCGCGAATACGGCATCAACCATCGCCACGTGGAAGGCGATCCGCGTGCCCAGCAAATCGAACTCGGCAATCGCGAGGCCC
Source organism: Chromohalobacter sp. (assembly GCF_039830575.1). Taxonomy (NCBI): domain Bacteria; kingdom Pseudomonadati; phylum Pseudomonadota; class Gammaproteobacteria; order Oceanospirillales; family Halomonadaceae; genus Chromohalobacter; species Chromohalobacter sp. Next base: position 41,221 of record NZ_JBDOOX010000003.1, read on the forward strand.
TGCGCCAGTGGCTTTATTGAGGCCATTGACTCACGACTGGTGGCTTAAAACCGATACCCCAGGCTTGCCCACACCCTGGGATCACGCTGCCTGCCTTCGGACTGGGCGTTACCTCCCTGTGTTTTCCAGGCGCTGGCGACATTCAGGTTGAAGTCATCGGTCTGGTAGCGCAGCCCGACGCCAACACCGGCGATCTCACGGCTCTCGCCCAGATCTTCACCGCCGTCCGGGGTGCGCCCGGCATCGTAGAACGCATAAGGCGAAAAGCCCTTGCCCGCGTCGTAACGCAATTCGAACTGGGCCAGCCAGCCACGGCTGCCCGAGCCCTCGCCGACCGGATACGCACGCACGCCGTTGGGGCCCCCGAGGCTGAGGCTTTCCGAACTGTCCAGATCGTCGCGGTCCGCCCACTGTGCGTTGACACGGCCATACAGCTCGACCCCGTGGCCCAATGCCTGCAGGCGCGCTATATCCAGGTTCACCTTGGTGAAGCCGTAATCCTTATCCGTCATCACGGGGTCCGAGCGTTCCAGCTTGCCTGGGGTCAGCGTCAAGGCACCGAAGGTGATACCTCCACGCCCCAGGGCATCGCGCGTGTCGAACTCCAAACTCAGTGGCAACCCATGACTTTCAGTGGCACGCAGGTAGTCGACGAATTCAATCTCATCGTCCAGGTCCTTGTACTGATAGCGCGCGCTGATCGACAGGTTGCTGCGCTGGCGACGGACCAGGGGATAGCGCAACTCCGCCGAATAGACGTCCGCCGTACCGGTGTAGCCTTCGAATCCCTGCCCCAGCGTGTAATCGGTGTGGGCATAACCCAATGCGCCGCGCAAGCCGCTGACACCGATCGGAGACTCGTAACGCAGGTTACCAAGCCATGTCTTTTCGCTGCTATATAGTGCGGTCAGGCTGAGCTGGTCACCCATCCGGGCCAGGCGATTGACGTTGATGCTGGTACGACCGCGGTACTCGCCCGAATAGCGGCTGCCGTGATTGTCGGCACCGACCACCCCGGTGACGCGCTGCGTAGGCCGTACTTCGACCTCCAGTTCGCCAGTGCCGGTACGGCTACCGGGGCGCATTACCGGTGTCGCCGCCACTCCGGGCAAATCTCCCAGCAGCAGCAATCGCCGCTCCAATGGTGCAGAGGCAATCAGCGTGTCGGGTTGCAGCGATGCCAACCAGGGCTGAACCTCACTGGCCAGCGGCTCTGGGCCGCTGGCGTGTACGCGATCATAGCGTCCCTCGACTACCCGAATGGTGAGAATGCGATTCCCCAGGTCCTGTTCCGGTAACAGGGCCCGGGCGAACGGGTAGCCCTGGTCGCGATAGAAGCGGCTGATGCGGTTGGCAAGGCTCTGCAGGCCGGCCAAGTCCTGTGGCCGATTGGCGGCCTCGCCAATTACCGCTCGTAGCCGTTCGTCGTCGAACACCGTGTTGCCACGAAACCGCACCGCCTTGAGTGTCACCTCGGCGCCCCCCGGATCGCCTTCGGTGAGTGGCTCGCCGTCGAGATCGAGCTCGACGGACGGCGCCTGCGGCGTGACTCGGTTTTCCTGACTTTGCTGCAGCACCTGACCCGCATCGGGTGGGGTCTGAGCGAGAACCGGTGAGGCCATCAACAGGACCAGACTGGACGCCAAGGCAGCGCGTGCCATCGTGTCGTGCTTCATGAATGCAATCATCCCGAAAAATTACTGGGCACCAGAAGTCGGCTCATCCTGAACGGCAGGTAGTGCAATACCGCCGTTCTCCACCCTGAGCCCCGGAAGCTCGACATCGGCGGCGTTGAGGGACGTCAGAACCTCGTTGCCCGCCGAATGCAGCATTAGCCCTTCATCGGCATCGGTGTGATCCGACTCGTCGCCCGCCCCCCGTTGCTGCAAGGCGCTGATCGTGCTGCGAGCCGGCAAGGGGAAAAGGGTATCGCCAGGCTGTGGCGCGGCATTCGCCTCGGCAATGCCCAGCCGGCCGGGCACGAAGTCGATGGCGTAGTTGGGATTCGTGGCATCATTCACGCTGCCCTGGCGAATCGCATAATTGCCGGGGGCTTCTCCTGGATCGCGCGTCAGTGCGCCGTCGAGACGCTCCCCCGCTACCAGGCCACAACCGGAGGTCAATGCCCCACAACCGGTCTGCCAGGTGAACGTCGGATCGGCGTTACCTGCGGTCTTGCGCTGATCATCCGCGGTCACCACAACGGGACGGCGCTCGATGATCAGACTGGCCGCGTCATAACTGATGTCGTAGCCCTGCTGACCGGAATAGAGCCCCGATAGAACGAGGCTTCCATCACGGGTGCGGTAGTGACCGGCACCGGCCGCATCGGTCCTGTAGTTCAAGCGACCCTTCAGGGCCGTACCGCTCACGTTCGTGGCATAGCCAGTGGAGCCCGTGGCGGTGTTGCCATCATAGGTATGGCTAGAGAGGCCGCTGCCATCGGGAGAAACGCTCACTGGCGTGAGGAAGCGGCGCAGCAGTGGTGTGGTGTGGCCTTCATAGAGGCGCCAGGTCGCATCGGTGCTGCCCCGAGCATCGATATCGTCTCCCCAGGCCGAGAACGTATCGAGCTGGGTCAGTTCCGCGTATGGCTGTCCGTTGCCGGCGCTGTTGGTGTAATCACCATCGATGGCACTGCCATCGGCATCGGTGGTGGCATAGAAACTGGCATTGATCGTTCCATCGTTGCGCCCGATCAACCCACCGAGGTAATCCCCCGCCCCCTCTACGTCACCGGTGGCGTAGGTATGGTGTATAGCGCCCTGACCGGTGTTGAAACCGGCCAAGCCACCCACGCCAGCACCCTCGGCCGCCACGCTGCCGGCGGCATAGGCATGGCGGATGCGTCCATCATTGCGCCCGACCAGGCCACCGACGATGTTGCCAGCCGTGGCGCCATTGGCCGTGGTAGAGACCGCGCCTGTGGCATAGGCATTGCTGATCGTGGCGTCGCTGTTACTTCCGGCGAGTCCGCCCACCTGGTTGCCCGTCGCCATCACGGCGCCAACGGCATGCACCCGATCAAGATCGCCACGATTTTCACCGACCAGCCCGCCGACATTATTGATCCCGGTCACGCTGCCGGTGGCATAGGCATCGGTGATGGCGTCGTGATTCATCCCGACCAGTCCGCCAACCTTGTCGCCGTCACTGGTGTTCGTCGCCGTGACCGAACCCGAGGCATGGGCGCCACTGATTTGACCATAGTTAGTGCCCACCAGGCCGCCGATCTCATTACCGGCTCCGGTGACATCGGTCATGGCATAGGCGTTGGCAATCCGTCCTCCGGCATTGAAACCGATCAGCCCGCCGACATCATGGTCGCCCGACATCTGACCGCCGTTCAGGCCGAGGTTCTGTATTTGGCTATCTTCAGTGGCGACATAGCCGAACAGCCCGACATAGCTCTCGCCCGGACGATCAACGAACAGGTCGTAGATGACATTTTCCCGACCATCGAAGGTCCCGATGAAGGATGAGCCGGCGTCACCGATCGGTTCCCAGCCCTTTCCGCCATTGGCGCTTTCATCCGCCAGATCGGCATAGCCGGATGTTCCGCTGTCGAGATTGTTGGCAAGATCGAAGTGGTAGCCACCGCCCAGCACATCGTCGTTGAAATTGACGTTCTGCAACTGCTGCCAGTCGGTGAGGATGTAAGGGTCGCTCGAGGTGCCGGTACCGCTCTGGAAGAGGGTATCGGTGACGCGACCCGCCGTCGGCGTGACATCATCCAGCCACGGCAGCGCGACCTGGTAGCCATCTACATCGGCGTCCCCGCCGAAATTCCAGATAACTTCGTCCCAGCCCTCGAACGTCGTCGAATTCATCAGTTCCAGGCGAGTCCTGGGTGTACCGATGCTGTTGGTGTAGTCGCCATCGATGGCATTGCCATCGGCATCGGTAGTGGCGTAGTAGCTGGCGGAGGGACTTGTGCCGCCCCCAACCAGGCCGCCGACATCTTGGTTACCCGTCACCGCGCCCGTCGCATAGGCGTTTGCGATGCTGTCCCAGTTAATCCCGACCAGACCGCCAACACCTTCTTGACCCGTCACCGCCCCCGTCGCGTAAACGTTTGCGATGTCACCGTTGAAACTATATCCAACCAAACCGCCGACATACTGGTCACCCGTCACCACGCTCGACGCATAAGCGTTTGCGATGCTGTCCCAGTTAATCCCGACCAAACCGCCGACTTGCTCGCCCCCCTTCACTGTCCCGGTCGCATAGGCATTTGTGATGCTGCCATGGTTACGCCCAACCAGACCGCCGACATTATAGGTACCCGCTCCCCTCACCGTACCGGTCACATAAGCATTCGTGATGCTGCCATCGTTGTTCCCGACCAAGCCGCCGACATAATCGTTGCCAGTGACACTGCTCCCGGGCAGTCCGACATTACGGATCACACTGCTGTCGGTGGCGGTGCCGAACAGGCCGACGTAGTCCTCGCTGCCACGGTTGATGGTGAGATCGCTGATCACACGCTCCAGGCCATCGAAAGTGCCGGTGAATGGCGCCCCATCATCGCCAATAGGATCCCAGCCCTTGCCGCCATTGGCGTTTTCACCCGCCAGATCGGCGTAACCGGCAGTGCCGCTGTCGAGATCATTGACAAGGGCGAAGTGGTGGCCGCCCCCCAGCACATCGTCATTGAAATTGACGTTCTGCAACTGCTGCCAGCCAGTGAGGATGTAAGGGTCGCTCGAGGTGCCGGAACCTCTCTGGAAGAGGGTGTCGGTGACGCGATCCGCCACCGGTGTGACGCCATCCAGCCGCGGCAGCGCGACCTGGTAGCCATCTACATCGGCGTTCCCGCCGAAATTCCAGGTAGCTTCGTCCCAGCCCTCGAACGTCGCCGGGTTCATCAGTTCCAGGCGAGTCCTGGGCGTACCGACGCTGTTGGTATAGTCGCCATCGATGGCATTGCCATCGGCGTCGGTGGTGGCGTAGTAGCTGTCGGTGACAGTACTGGACGTATCGTTGCCGACCAGCCCGCCCACGTAAAATTCTCCGCCTTTCACCGAGCCCGTCGCATAGGCATTATTGATGGTATTGTGTGAGTTGCGGCCCACCAGACCACCTACGCTTGTCTTGCCGTTGACAGCCCCCGTGGCATAAACATCGTTGAGTTCAGCCGACAGGGTACGCCCTATCAGCCCGCCAACCCGGTCGTCGCCGGTGACCTGACCCGTGGCATATGCCTTGGACATGTCCCCACCGTTGTCCCCCACCAGTCCACCGATGCTACTGTCGCCCTCGACATCGACGCTGGCACGGACGTTCTCCAGGCCGCCGCTGTTGCTGCCGATCATCCCCCCGACAGCAAACTCACCGGCAACGTGGCCACTGGCAAAGGCATCCCTGACACTGCCGGTGCCGGAGGTCGTGCCAACCAGGCTACCGACGTAGCCTTTACCCGTGATATCGGCATCGGCCATCGCGATATTGCGGATCGTGCTGTTGCGGCCCAAGGCGCCGAACAACCCGATATGGTCCTCGTCGGGACGGACGATGGTCAGGTCACCGACGCGATGACCCTGCCCCTCTAAAGTCCCCTTGAACGCATCGATGCGACCGCCGATGGGATCCCAGCCCTTTCCGCCATTGGCGCTGGAACTGGCCAGATCGGCATAGCCGGCCGTGCTGTTGTCGAGATCATCGATCAGGGCGAAGTGGTAGCCACCCGTGAGAACATCGTCATTGCGCTTGATGTTGTGCAGTTGCTGCCAGCCGGTGAGGGTGAAGGGATCGACCGATGTACCGGCGCCGTCCTCGAACAGGGTCGTGGTCTGACGATCCTGCTGGCGAGTGACACCTACGAGATAGGGCAGGCTGACCTGATAGCCGGGCTCACCGGCATCGGTGGAAAACGCCCAGCTTGCCGAGGAATCCCAGTCACTGAAGGTGTCCGGATTGGCCAGTTGCGTATAGCGAACTCCGACACCCTGGTTGGAGTGGTTGGACGTGTTGATGGCATTGCCATCAGCATCGGTAGTGGCGTAATAGCCTTCAGTGACATTGCCACTGTTATTGATGCCGACCAGGCCACCGCTGGAGTTGCCCGTAACGGCACCCGTGGCATAGACGTGGTCGATACTGCCACCGTTATTATTCCCGACCAGACCGCCAACTGACGTGCCCCCCGTCACATCGCCGGTGGCGTAACTGTTGATGACCTCGGACACTTGGTTGTGCCCCACCAGCCCACCAACGTCGTCGCTACCTGTCACATCGCCGGTGGCGTAACTGTTGCTGATGGTGGAGCCGTAGTTGAACCCAATCAGCCCACCGACATATTCCTGGCCATCTACACTGCCGCCCTCCAGCCCGATGTTGCGAATGGTCGCGCCATTTGTGCGACCGAACAGCCCCTGATAGCGGGAATCCCGGTCGATGGTCAGTCCGTTGATGGTATGGCCCAAGCCGTCGAAGGTGCCTATATAACTATTACCGAGTCCATCACCAATAGGCTCAAAACCCTCGCCGCCATTCCATCCCGAGGTGGCGCTGGCATCGATATCCTGACCCAGGGCGGCGTAGTGGTCGCCGAGGCCATCGCTCATGGCCTGAAGGTCGTCGACATTCTGGATCAGGGTGTAATCGGTGCCGTTGACCGACAGGCTGGCGTTGGCGCCGGAGAGGGTCACCGGCGCGTTGACGTGATAATCGTCGCCGTCGTAGTCGAGCGCGAGTCCAGCGGCGTCTCCGGTAGCGGTCAGGGCGGCATTGAGGTTGATATCGCCATGGGCGTCGAGGGCCAGCGTCGTATCGGCATCCCAGCTCACCTCGGCATTGACGTTGATATCGCCATCCTCGTTACCGGTGGAAACGGTCTCCAGGGTGACATCGTTGTTGGCGAGGTTGGACGACAGCGTCTCGGCGCCGATGCCGCTATCACTCTGCGAGTCCGTGCCGTCGCTGACAGTAAAGTCGGTGGGGTCGATCAACCATTCGCCTGTCTCGCCGCTCGTTTCCGGCCCATCAGCAGCGCGGGTAGTGACCTGCACCTCGTTGGCGATCGAGACCTTGGCTGCCGAGGTTTCGACAAACCCGCCATCACCACCCTCGGGGGCGCTGGCATCCAGCCGGCCCGCCACCTCGACGCGGCCGCTGTCCATGTCGCCCATCAGCTTGATCTCGCCGTTCTCGCCGCTGGCCAGCGTCTTCGCTTCGGTGATTCCCGAGTGGTTGATGACACTGGCGGTCAGCTCATCGGCGGCCTTGGCGGTGAGCAGGACGCGCCCACCGTCGGCGCGAATCGCGCCACCCTGTTCGATCACGGTCTCGAGGCGCGCTTCTTCCACCTCGATCTGCACCGGGCCGCCTAGATCCAGGGTGACGGTACTGCCGGCCCCCATCAGGGTATTGCCCTGCGGCGTCTCGATGGTGCCGGTGTTGACGATCTCGGCGGCAATCATCGCCACCGTGCCGCCTTCGGCGGTGGTGATGTTGCCCTGGTTCACCACCGCATTGGCGCTGTCGCCTGAGAAGCGATAATCGCCGCTCATGAAGTCTTCGGTCGAGATATCCAGCGTGGAAGCGACCAGCGCGCCGACATCGACTCGGGCCGAGGACGAGAAGTGAATACCATTGGGGTTGACCAGAAACACCCGGCCGTTGGCTTCCAGGGCACCGCGAATCTCCGATACCTGATCGCCGGTAACGCGGTTCAGGGCGGCGGCATCGGCCCCAGGCTGGTCGTAGCGTACGGTGCTGCCCTCACCGATGGAATAATCATCCCACTCGATGGCAGCCCGCTGACTGTTCTGCTTGATGGTGAGGTTATCGCCCTGGCGCTCCAGGTTGGCTTCCCCGTCGACGACCACTCCGCCCGACGGCAACTCGCTCGCCATGGCAAGCGCCGGGAGCAGAAACAAGGTGCCCATGACGCCTCGACACGCCGTGCCACACCAATTGCTACCCTGTTTGCCGTGGCGCGCCCCGACTTCCGACGCGACGCGCCAGCTAGCGTGGCTCATGCTCCAGACCAGCCGATACGTATTGTTCATTGTGACGCTCGTTCAGTCCCGTTGCGTGACGGTGGAAGGGCGAAACGCCATCTGAAGGTGGGATGGCCGAACGCCCATGCCGGCTACCGAACGTTTCTAACAATGTAAGAAAGTGTGACCAAGGGAGGAACGGCTTATTGAGACAGTGGGAAAAGGCCAAGAGGTCAAAAAGAGACGCTCAGACAGGCCGTAGCCTGTAGCTATCGACCAAGCCGACGGACAAGAGGTCCCAGCGCGGTAGTGTCACTGTCGCGAGGAGAGGAGCACGACTGGCGTATGCCATGCCGAAGCTCGCGGGGAGCAATGTCGAACAGCTCGCGAAAACGCCGCGAGAAATGTGAAGGGTTGCCAAAGCCATGTTGCTCGGCGATCTCGCTGATCCCTCGCGTATCGCTCGGATCTTCGAGACGCCGCCGTGCGGCGGCCAGGCGGCGGAACTGAATATAGCGTGCCACACCGCCTTCCTCCTCGAACAGGCGATAGAGGTTCGCGCGCGACACGCCGATGACGCGGCAAATACGATCGGGGGTCAGCGCCGGGTCCTTCAGATGCTTTTCGATATACTGACGGATGCGCTCACGCAAGACACCATGGACGGCAGGCTCTGCCCGTCGGTGGGCATCGGCGTCGTGGGCAATGGTCGTCAGGATCATGTCTCGGGTGATACGGGCCAGATCGCATGCCTCGGCCTGCGGCGTAACCGGTAGCCGACGGTACAGTGACATCAAGTAAGTCGCTAGAAACTCTCGGCGCTCAGGGGCCAGCTGCAGACCATGCCAAGCGTTCAGAGACGTGTGACGTTCCAGACTCTCGCGAGGGAGCATGACATTCAGGTTGGTCAAGGGGCCGGCCAAGGTATCGAGTGGCTTGGCAAGATCGACGATCGTGATGTCGCCGGAGCCGACCCGAGCGTCTCGACCATCCAGCTCTCCGATATAACCTCCCTCGCAGTAGAGCTGAATCAAGATATGATCTTGGCGCTCCAGCGGTTTGGCGCGACGGAACCGCTGGCCGGAAGCTGAGACGGATCCCATCAGGATGTTCCCGACCTGGTAGGCTTCCGTTGTCGCCGTGAAAGAAGACTCTCTGGCACCAGCAGGAAGCTCGATATCGAAAATGGGCGCCACGTTCTGGCGCCAGGCATCGAACCGATCTTCCGACGGCAAGGTATGCGTATCAAAGTGCGTGCAAGGTAACCGTGACTGCGACATGGATGACGATCGAACCAGTTGCCTCGTGTAATGCTGTAATTTCTAAATCATGCAGGTTTCACCATACCGCTACACTGCCAGGCAAACCAGCCAGCATGCCAGTGGCCACTGATTGCGACGCCTTGAACACTTCACACCCTGGCAAGAGCTTGGCGCTGTCGTTGGCCATGCGCCCAGGCGATTCTCGGCATCGGGTATTGCTCGCCCCTCCCACGCAAAAACCCCCGGCCGCATCGCGACCGGGGGCTCAAGCTTCTCAAGAAGGCCGACCGCCTGACGGTGGCGGCCGGCCGGGCACGCCTTATGAGGGCGGCTGTTCCGGGCTGTCGGGCATGTTGATGTTGCCCGGCTCTATCCGGTTGAGGTGCAGGAACTGCATGTGCAGTTCGTACTGGTCGAGGATGTCGCCGATCACCTGATCGCGGGTGTAGCCCATCAGGTCGTAACCCTGGCTACCCTCGAGCAGGTAGACCTCCAGCCGGTAGTAGCGCGAGTCGGCATGCGGGGCATGCATCGCGAACCCGGGCGTCGTGAAGCCCTGACTCCAGACCTGGTAGGTGAAGTTCTGCTCGTCCTCGAAATCGACGTTGAGCGACAGGTAGTCGTCGCCGTTCTGCACGCCTTGATTGATCTCGACGGACACGCCTTGCTCCTGCAGCGAGTCGCGCACGGCTTCCATGGCGGGCTTGCAGGTTTCCTCCATGAAGCGCCGTGCCTGCTTCTTGCCGGGGAAGCTCATGGCACGACGAAGGCGCTGCTGCCAGTTGCGGGAGTCGCGCTCGCCGCCACCGGTACGACCGGAAAGCTGGCCGGCCAGGCTCAGGCGCCGGCTGTCTTCCTTGAAGGCCTCGAGCTTCAGTGCCTTGAGCAGCCCCGCCATCATGAAGAACAGCACGATCGAGAACGGCAGTCCGGTGATCACCACCGCGCTCTGCAAGGTGGTCAGCCCCCCGGCGAGCAGCAGCGACAGGGTCAGGATGCCGATCACCGCCGACCACAGAATACGCATCCAGACCGGCGCATCGCTGTTGACGTTCTTGAGCTTCGAGGTGAAGTTCGAGAGGACCAGCGCCCCGGAATCCCCCGAGGTGATGAAGAACACGATCGCCAGGATGCTCACCGCCGCGGTGGTCAGGAGCGGCATCGGATACGATTCGAGGAACAGGTAGATCCCCGCCGGCGGATTGTTCATCACCTGCTCGCCGAACTCGCTGGCGCCGTTCATCGCCATGTCGATGGCACTGTTACCCAGCAGCGACATCCACAGGAACATGAAGATGATCGGCAGCGTCATGGTGCCGAGCACGAAGGTGCGGATCGTCCGGCCCCGCGAGATGCGCGCCAGGAACAGTCCGACGAACGGCCCCCACGCGATCCACCAGGCCCAGAAGAACAGCGTCCAGCCGTTCAGCCAGCCGGTCGGCCGGTCGAAGGCATAAGTGTTGAACGACAGGCTTACGAAGTTGGTCAGGTAGTCGCCGATGTTCATCACCAGCGCGTTGAGCAGGAAGATCGTCTTGCCGGCGAACAGCACGAACAGCAGCAGCAGGACCGCGAGCAGGATATTGAACTCGGAAAGACGGCGGATGCCGCGTTCCACCCCGGTCACGGCGGAAATGGTCGCGAACAGCACGATGCCCAGCACCAGCACCACCTGGGTCCAGGTGCCCTTGGGAATGCCGAACATGTAGTCCAGGCCGAAGTTGAGCTGGATGACCCCGATCCCCAGGCTGGCCGCGATGCCGAAGACCGTGCCCAGCACGGCAGCGGTGTCGACCACGTGGCCGATCATGCCGTAGATCCGCTCGCCGAAGATCGGATAGAGCGCGCTGCGGATGGTCAGCGGCAGGTTGTGCCGATAGCTGAAGAAGGCCAGCGCCATGCCCACCAGGGTGTAGATGCCCCAGCCGGAAAGCCCCCAGTGCAGAAAGGTCAGTTCCATGGCGTGGCGTGCCGCAGCGACCTGATCCTCGGGCGCGTCGGGCGCGTTGTAGAACTGCGTCAACGGCTCGGCCAGCGCGAAGAAGATCACGCCGATGCCGATCCCCGCGGAGAACAGCATCGCCGACCACGAGAAGATATTGAAGTCGGGGCGCGAATGCTCTGGCCCCAGTCGGATGCTGCCGTAGCGCGAGACCCCAAGATAGATCACGAAGACCAGGTAGATCACGACGGTCAGGAAGTAGTACCAGCCGAAGGTGTTGGAGATCCAGCCGAGAATGGCATTGATGATGGTATTGGCCTGGTCGGTGGCGATCATGGCCCACAGCGAGAAGGCGACGATGCCGATCACCGAGCTGTAGAACACCGGCCCATTGAGGCGATCGCGTGTCGGCGCCTCGTTATTGGATTGTGTCGTCATAGGAGTTCCTGATGTGGTTCAGGCAAGGTTTGCGTTCACGGAAGCCGGCACACGAGCGTTTCGCGGCGCTCGTCACGGCGCAGTTACTAGCTTAGAGGCAATAAGGAAAAACACCGCTTATCGATCAAGGCGTCGCAAGAAAACAATTATTTATAGGATAGTCAAGCCTTGTCACGCTCGGCGCCCACTGCGTACCGGCCCGGCGCTTGCGTGCACAAGCGCTTTTTCGCCCTTCCCCACGACTCGCCGAAAACGTTATCCTATTGCGCTTTTCGCAGGTGACGGCAAAACGCTTGGCAAAAGTTTTGTTACGTTATAACCTTCTGCATGGTACCGAGGAGTCGTCATGTCACACCGTCACCGCCCGGATGGGCCTTGCCACTTTTCCCTGATGTCGATGGGCGCCGGGCGTCGCGTGCTTTTGGCACTGTTGCCGCTGGGGCTGCTTTGGCTGGCCGTGGCGTGGGCGATGGGAGCCTTTGCATGAGCCGCTTGACGCTCGACAAGCTGACCCTCGCCCAGGGCGGGCGCACGGTATTGGAGGACGTCAGCGGGACGTTCGAGGACGGCGCGATCACCGCGCTGGTCGGCGCCAACGGAGCCGGCAAGAGCACCTTGATACAAGCGATCATGGGGTTGCTGTCGCCGCTTTCCGGCCAGGTGCATTGTTCCATGCCCAAGGAACGCCGCGCGTGGTTGCCGCAACAGCTGGCGCTGGACCTGACCTTTCCGATGAGCGTCGAGGAGCTGATGCTGACCGGGCGCTGGCCCACCCACGGCACCTTCAAGCGCTACGGCCCGGACGACTATCGCCACATGCACGGCGTGATGCAGCGCCTGGGGCTGAGCGGCCTGGCACACCGCCCGCTCGGCGAGCTTTCCGGCGGCCAGCGTCAGCGAGCCCTGCTCGGTCGCACGCTGATGCAGGAAGCGGAGCTCTTGCTGCTCGATGAGCCGTTCGCCAACGTCGATACCCATACCGTGGAGATTCTCTGCGACACCCTGCGCGACATCGCCAACCAGGGTGCCACGGTCATCGTGGTCCTGCATGACATGGAGCAGCTGGCGCGCCTGGCGGATTGCGTGCTGCTGCTGGCGGGCGGTCACGCCCAATGGGTCGAACCGGAAACGCTGCTCGAACGGCATCATGCCCCCGCGCGCCGCCATGCGCATACCCAGGCGCCCTTCATTTCCCTGAACCTGCCGGACGTGCCGCCATGCTCGACCTATTGACCACGCTGAATGCATGGCTCATCGCCCCGCTGACCGATTACGCCTTCATGCGCCGCGCCCTGGTGGGCGGCCTGGCGCTGTCGCTGGCCGCACCGCCGTTGGGCGTGTTCCTGATGCTGCGCGGCATGAGCCTGGTCGGCGATGCCATGGCCCACGCGGTGCTGCCGGGCGTGGCGCTGGGCTTCGTGCTGGCGGGCTTCTCGCTGCCGGCGATGAGCCTAGGCGGCCTGGTGGCCGGGCTGCTGGTGGCCGGTCTGGCGGGCAGCGTGTCGCGCATGACCGGTCACCGGGAAGATTCGGCCATGGCCAGTTTCTATCTGATCTCTCTGGCGCTGGGGGTGATGCTGGTCTCGCTGCGCGGCAGCAGTGTCGATCTCACCCATGTCCTGTTCGGCTCGATCCTCGCCATCGACGATACCGCCCTGTGGCTGATCGCCTCGGTGACCAGCGCCACCCTGCTGGTGCTGGCGCTGATCTTTCGCGTGCTGGTGGTGGAATGCCTGGACCCGCTCTTTCTGCGCGGCCAGGGGATTCGCGGCGGCCTGGTGCATGGCATCTTCCTGGGGCTGATGGTACTCAATCTCACCGCCGGCTTTCAGACCCTGGGCACGCTGATGGCGGTGGGCCTGATGATGCTGCCCGCCACCGCCGCGCGTTTCTGGTCTCAGCGGCTCGAAGGCCTGATCGGACTGGCGATCGTCATCGCCATGCTGTCGAGCGCCGGGGGCCTGCTGCTGTCTTACCACCTCGGCCTGCCTTCCGGCCCGTGCATCATCCTGATCGCCGGCACCATCTATCTCGTCTCGGCGCTCTGCGGCCGCCATGGCAGTCTGTTGGCACGCCTGCGCCGTCGCGCCGCGCCGCTGGAAAAGAACGAAGACACCTGCACGTCGCCATGAACGCTTCAAGGGCCTGACCGGCCTCGTCCATCGATAAGAGGAAGTTCGCATGTCCAAGTCTTTCACCTTACTGCTCGGTGCCGCTGCCCTGACGCTGTCCGGTGCGGCACGCGCCGAGGCCCCGATGAGCGTCGTCGCCAGCTTCAGCATTCTCGGCGACATGGTCGAGGAAGTCGGTGGCGAGCATGTCGACGTCACCACGCTGGTCGGTCCGGACGGCGACGCCCATGTCTTCTCCCCCAGCCCCACCGACGCACGCGCTGTCGGCGAGGCGGACCTGTTCGTCGTCAACGGGCTGCATTTCGAAGGCTGGCTGGACCGTCTGGTGGAAGCCAGCGGCTACGAGGGGCCGGTGGTCGTGGCAAGCCGGGGCATCGATGCCCTGAGCTTCGACGAGGAGCGCGAAGAGCGCTCTTCCGATCATGAAGGTCACGACCACGCCGCAGGCCACGACCACGACCACGACCACGATCATGACCATGACCATGACCATGACCATGACCATGACCACAGCGAGCATGCGGGCCACGACCACGGTCCGGAAGACCCGCACGCCTGGCAGGATCTGCAAAACGGCAAGCAGTACGTGGCCAACATCCGCGATGCGCTCGTCGCGGCAGACCCCGAACATGCCGCTGACTATCGCCGCAATGCCGAGCAATACGTCGAGGCCATGGATACTCTGGATGCCGAGGTCCATCGGCGAATCGGCGCGATTCCCGAGGCCAATCGCGTGCTGATCACCAACCACGATGCCTTCGGCTATTTCGCCAACGCCTATGGGCTGGACGTGCTCTCGCCGGTCGGCCTCTCCACGGCCGCCGAGCCCAGCGCCGCCGGCATGGCCAAGCTGATCGAACAGATCCAGGCACGTAACGTCAAGGCACTGTTCCTGGAAAACATGACCAGCCCCGCCCTGCTCGAGCAGCTGGCCGACGAAACCGGGGTGACCATCGGCGGCACGCTCTACGCCGGCGCCCTGGCGGCCGAGGGCGAAGCCAGCACCTACCTCGGCATGTTCCGTCACAATGTCGATACGCTGACCGAGGCCTTGAAGGACTGAGCGTCATCAGCAAGCGCCATCGAAAAGGGCGGTGCCTTGGCACCGCCCTTTTGCGTTGGCTCCGCGGGGAGCGGCCTACAGGTCGAACGCTTCTTTCACCACCGGCCAGGCAGGCTCGCCGTCACGCGTGGTGACGCCATCGACAAAGCCTTCCACCTTGTCGGCGTTGTCGCGCATCCAGGCGATGGCAGCTTCGTCCTTGGGCATCCCGTCCTGATCGTAGCGACGGATCATGTCGCTCTGGTCGTCGGCGGTGAAGTCCAGTTGATCGAGCAACCTGGTGGCATTGGGGTGCGTCTCGGAGAATGTCTTCGTGACCAGGGTGCGCACGTCGCTGCGACCGCCGTCCTCTCCCCACAAGTCCTCGGGGTCGTCGAGATAGGCGATGTCGTACTTGATGTTCATCCAGTGCGGCGTCCAGCCGGCGAAGACGATCCACTCCTGGTTGTCGATGGCACTGTCGGCGGCGCCGAGCATGCCCGGCGTGGATGTCTCGGAAAGCTCCCAGTCGCCCAGGCCGTAAGTATCGCCATCGACGCCGGCATTGAGCTGCTCGCTCATGCCCGTGCCGGTCTCGATGGAGTAGACGGTACGCCCGAAACGCTCGGCGTTTTCCGGCGTGTCGAGATCCTCGGCGGAGGTGACGCCGGCATCGAAGACGTAGCTGGGCACCGCGAAGCCGATGCGCGCGCCATCGACGTTGTTGCCCAGATCGACCAGCTTGCCCTTTTCCAGGGCGGTGTCGTACATGCCCTGCTGGGCGGGCAGCCATCCGGCGAGGAAGGCGTCCAACTCGTTCTGGTTGAGCGCCTGGTAGGTGATGGTGGTGCCGAGCTGCTCCTGCTGCGGCGTATACCCCAGCGTCTCGAGCAACTGCGCGGCGAGTTCGGTCTTGACCGTCACGCCCGGCCACGGTGGTACGGAAAAGCGCACGTCCGCCGTGTCGTCCTGCGCCTGCGCCATGCCCAGCGGCAGGCCGGCCAGGCAGGCACCAAGCAGCGCCGCCTTGGTGCCGCGCGCCAGCGGGTGGGATGCAGTCATCATGTCGATCCTCCTGTTTTGATGATTGTTTATTGTCAGAGCACATCATGATAACACTGTTTTATAGAAAGACAGTGACCGCCGGCTGTCAGTCATCGAGCGGATGCGGCGGATGCTCGCGCTGCTCCGGCGGTGGCGGAAAGTACTGATAGAGCCAGGTTTCGCTCAGGGGGTCGCCGTCGCCCTCCAGCACCATGCGCATGTCGATGGGATCGGTCGAGGCATCCGTGGGGTACCAGTCGAAAATGACGCGAATGCCTTCGAACTCCTCGACCTGAAAGATCTGGATATCGCTGGTCCTGCCCCCCGATATCTCCAACTGCGCCATGATCGGAGGACCGTTCTTGGCAATGTTCAGGATATCGCCGCCCACGTAGTCCACGGCGAAGCGCCGCGCCCACTCCTCGGGATAGTGCTCCCCCGGGGCCCAGCCTTCGGGAAAGGCGCCCATGCCGCTGCGCGTCTCGCGAATGCGTGCCAGGTCGGGCCGCACCGGCGGCAGTGCGCTCCAGTACTGGCGATATGCAAAGGTCAACGAATCGCCGGGCTCGACGGGCGCGGCGGGTTTCCAGAAGGCCACCACGTTGTCCATGGTTTCCCCGGTGGTGGGAATCTCCATCAGCTGGATCTCCCCCTTGCCCCAGTCGCTGCGCGGCTCGATCCACAGGCTGGGACGTTCGTGATAATTGCCGATCACGTCTTCGTAGGCCTCGAAATCGCGCTCGGTCTGCAGCAACCCGAAGCCCTTGGGCGACTCATCGGCGAAGGCGTTGTACTGCAAGACCGGCGGATTGTTGAGCGGTCGGCACACCCACTCCCCGTTGCCCCGCCACATCGTGAGACGGTCGGAATCGTGAATCTGCGGATGAATGGTGTCGCACATGCGGCGCTGGTGCGTGCCACAGCTGAACATGCTGGTCATCGGGGCAATGCCCAGCTGCTCGATGGCCTCGCGAGGGTACAGGTGCTTTTCGATATCCATCACCACCCGCGTCGGCTGGCAGTCGATCACGAAGCGGTAGGCGCCGGCCACCTTGGGCGAATCGAGCAGGGCATAGGCGGTGAAGGTGGTGCTGTCCGGGGCGGGGGTCTCCAGCCAGAAGCGCGTATAGGTGGGGAACTCCTCGTCTTCCGACTCGGCGAAGGTATTGACCGCCAGACCGCGTGCCGAGATGCCGTACTGATAGGTATCGTCCACCGCACGGAAGTAACTCGCGCCGAGAAAGGAAACGATATCGCGCTCGGTCAGCGAGGGTACCTTGAAGACCCGGAAACCGGCGAAGCCCAGGGTGTCCTCGCCCTCGAGCTGGGCGACATCGACGTTCGCACCGTCGTAGCGAAAGATGTCGGGGTCGAAGTGAATCTCGCGCGCCTGGTGCGAGTCCGGGTCGAGGGCGTACATGCGCACGGGTTGGTTGAAGCCCATGCCCACGTGGAAGAACTGCACGTCGAGCTTGCCATCCAGGTCATGCCACAGCGAGTGCCCGGCATCGTAGCCGATGGCGTTGTATTGCTGGGGCGTGAGAGATGCCAGGGTCTCGGGCAGCTCGCGCATGTTGTTGCGATACGGCGCATTGGCCATTTCCCGGGCCAGACGCTGCAACCAGTCGAAACTGAAACGTTGCGCCTCGCCGTCGGCGATGGCGGGCATCTGACGCGTCGCCGCCAGCAAGGGCGCGGCGGGCAGTCCATAAAAGGCCGCCAGGGCCAGTGAGCGCTTGAGCAGGGTTCTGCGGTCCATTATCGGGGGCCTTCCTCTACCAAAGTGGGCGTTTCCTTGCCACGTGCCTCTCTCTGACGTTATCCCACACCAGCGGTTCCCGCATCATGTCTCGCTTGCGTACTTTCAACGTAACCGCGCACCTGGCGGACACGCACAAAAAACCCGGTGCCATGCGACACCGGGCGTTCGACGCTAGCCGTGCGGCGCGCCGTTATTGGCCGAGCTCCCTGGAGCGTTCCGGCTGAACGACCTCGATCCAGTACCCGTCGGGGTCTTTGACGAACACCACGTCCTTCATCTTGCCCTCGTCGGGACGCTTCTTGAATTCGACCTGGTTGGCGTCGAACCACGCCACCGCAGCGGGCAGGTCCGGTACCGAGAAGCAGATATGCCCGAAGCCCTGGGGCTCGGCGTTACCGTCGTGGTAGGCGAAACCTTCCTGATCCTCGGTGCCCCAGTTGTGGGTCAGCTCGAGGATGCCCTTTTGCGAAAGGGTATACACATTGCGCTCGGCGGTGTCTTCCGGCACGGCGTCGTTGTCGTCCACGTTGGCCAGGAAGTACAGCGAGAACTGCATCTCAGGGAAGTCGAGCTTACGCAGCACACGCATGCCGAAGACGCGCGAATAGAACGCCAGCGAGCGCTCGGGATCCTTCATGCGCAGCATGGTGTGGTTGAAACGAAACCCCTGGGTTTCGGCCGACGGCGTCTGCACGCCGGGATACTGTTCACCCTGGAAGCTCATGGCGTCCTCCTGATCGCGGGGATGTGAATCGGTGTCTGGTCGGGAAGGAAGATGAGGGCGCTCGATGAAATTTCCAGGGGGCATCGGCTGGCGCGAGCCTGCAGCATTAGACAAATGTCCCACGGACTGGGATAATTCGCAGACTAATATTTATCTGGCTTTTTCTCTGATCGCCTCGGCCGTTCGGCCGGGGCCGGATATCGTTATGCTGCGTATTTCCACCGATCACTGGCTGCTGGCGTTACGCACGGTACTGGCCGTCTGGCTGGCCCTGTTCCTGGCGTTGCGTCTGGACTTGTACCAGCCCGCCTGGGCCATCCTCGCGGTGATGATCGTCACCCTGCAGCCGGTGATGTTCACCGGCGGCACGCCGCCCATCGGCATCATCATCGGGCGCGGCGTGGCACGGTTCTTCGGCACCCTGTTCGGCGCCGTGGCCGGGCTGGTGCTGATCGCGTTCTTCGGCCAGCAGCCGATGTTGTACCTGCTGTTCTCCGGGGCCTGGCTGGCGTTCTGCATGTACTGGGTGATGCTCGAACAGGACGAATACCTGGGCTACGTGATGATGCTCAGCGGGTATACCGCCACGCTGGTGTCGTTGACCGCCCTCGGCACGGGGGTCGAGGACATCTGGTCCATCGCGCTGGGACGCTTCACGGAAACCGCGCTGGGCATCGGCTGCGGCGTCTTGATGCATCTGCTCATCGCACCGCGTTTCGGGAGCCGGGCTCTCCCCGAGGCGCTCTCGGGGTTTCTGAAAAACGCCGCCGAGGAAACCCTCGCGGCCCTGGACAGCCCACGCCCCCGCGCGACGCAGGACGCACGTCTCAAGGCGCTGCTCGGCGACTATCAGCAGTTCGAGAAGCTACGCGGTCTCACCCGCCTGGAAACCCGGCGCTTGAGTCGTTTCATTCCCGCGCTGGACCGCTTCGCCAGTGACAGCCTGGCGCTGATCACGGCCATCCGCGAACTGGAAACCGCCCTCGACTACCTGCGCGCCTGCGAGGACGGCGAGCACTGGCTGGCGCAATTGAACGCGCATGCCGCACCGCTGCTTGCCACCATCGCCGAACAGCCGGCCGGCGAGCCGCTGGAAAAACTGACGCTGCCGGATTTCGCGTGGGACCCGGAGCGCGTGAGCCCTCGCAGCCGGGTGCGCGCCGAACTGGCCCGCCAACGTCTCGGGGAAGTGCTCGGCCTGCTCCAGCACGGCCGGCGCCTGCGCCATGCACTGAACGCGCCGGCCTCGGCCCGGGTGCACGCCCTGCCCCGCGAAAAGCGTACCCGCACCACGCACAACGAGCACTTCGTGGCCCGTTACAACGCGCTGCGCGTGTTCGTCGCTTTCGAATTGCTGGGCCTGTTCTGGATACACAGCGGCTGGCACTCCGGGTATCTCGCCATGATGCTGCTGGGGGTGTTCACCATGCTGTTCGCCAAGGCGCCCAATCCCGCCGCCGTGGTCTATCAGTTTCTGTGGGGCACGCTCGCCGCCGTCACTCTGGGCGCAGTCTTGCTGTTTCTGGTCCTGCCGGTGATCAACGGGTTCCCGTTGCTGGCCATCGCCATCGGCATACCGGTCATGGTCGGCACGCTTCTCACGCCACGTCCGCGCTGGGCGGCCATGGGCCTCTCCGGGGCCATCACGCTGATGACGCTGCTGAACCTGCACAGCACCTACACCTTCTCACCCACGACCTACATCAACGGCGGCCTCGCCTCGTTGATCGGCACCACCACAGCGATGTTCACCTATGCCCTGATGCGCCAGCGCTCGCCCGCCGAGCGCATACACACCTTGCTCGGCGCCTACTGGCGAGGCGTGGCGCGCTTGATGTGCGAGCCCGCGTTGCCCAATAGGGCACGCCTGGAAAGCCGTCTCTACGACCGCCTGGGCCGCCTGGTGGCACTGGGCGGCTCGGACGACACGCTGCGCGAGGCACTCGATCTGCACGCCCTCGCCTTGTGCGTGTGGCGCATTCGGCGGCTGCGCGAAGAGCTCGCGCCGCACCGCCGGGAGCTCGAGGCCTGGCTGGACGATATCGGCCAGCGCCTGGTGGCGCGGCGACACCACTCGCCCGAGGTCTGGCACGAGCTTTCCGATCAGGCCCGTCAATGGGTCGACCGCTTTTATCACGAGCCCCGGCTCTCCGTCGCCACGGCGGGGGAAATCGCCATGCTGGGGCATCTCATGCGCGAGGCGCCCGGCGTGACGCTGGAGGCCCAGGCCGACGACGCCCCGACCGCCCCGCATGACCGCCGTGCAACGCCGCCCCGACAGGAGACGCCGCATGTTCGCTGAATGGACGTTTCTCGGTTTTCTGATGCCGCCGCTGGCCGTTCCCGTCCTCGTCACGCTCGGCCTCTACCTGCTGCTGCGGCGCGTGTTCACGCGCCTGGGTGTCTATCACTGGTTCTGGCAGCCGGTGCTCGTGGACATCGCACTCTACGCCCTGTTGCTGTGGTCGGTACTCGCCCTCGCCGGTGCCTTGCCGATCGCCCACTAGAAGGATGACGCCATGACGATCTCCTCGCGCGCACGCCGATACGTGCGCCCGCTGCTGACCCTGGCGATACTCGCGCTGGCCGTGATCGCCATCGCGCAGATCTGGAACCACTACATGCATGACCCCTGGACGCGCGATGGCCGCGTTCGGGCCGACATCATCAACCTCGGGACCGATGTCTCGGGCCTGGTCGAAAACCTTCAGGTCGAGGACAACGACTTCGTGCATGCCGGCGACGTGCTGTTCACCATCGACAAGCAGCGCTACGCGCTGGCGCTGTCCGAGGCCCGCGCCAACCTCAACAACCTCGAGCAGCAGCGCGCGGAGGCCAAGGCCGCCAACGCCCGGCGTCAGAAGCTCGGCGACTACGCCTCGCAGGAAGATCGCGACGACGCACGCTTCGCCTACTCCAGCGCTCAGGCTCAGGTCGAGCAGGCCGAGGTCGCGGTCGAGCAGGCCAAGCTCGACCTCGAACGCGCCACCGTGCGCGCCCCGGTCGACGGTTATGTCACCAACCTGCTGCTGCGACCCGGCGAGTACGTCTCGGCCGGCGAGGACGCCGTCACCCTGGTCGATGCCGGCAGCTTTCACGTGCTCGGCTATTTCGAGGAAACCAAGCTCGACGCCATCGACATCGGCGCCCCGGCGCGCATCCAGCTGCTCGCCAGCGACACGCCGCTCTGGGGGCACGTCGACAGCATCGCACGCGGCATTGCCGACAAGAGCCTCGACAGCCAAGGCACGGGGCTGGCGAACGTCAGCACCTCCTTCGACTGGGTCCGGCTCTCGCAGCGCATCCCCGTGCGCATCGCCCTCGACGATGTCCCCGAGGACATCGACCTCGCGGCCGGGCTCACCGCCACGGTCTATCTCAACGACACGCGCAGCGAACACCGGCAGGCCCCGGACTGGCAGCGCACCCTCACCCGCTGGTGGGAATCGCTGGTCAGCATTTGAGGCTTGCCCCGAACGACGCTTGACAGGCCTTGGGGCTGTTCTAGGTTGAAGGAGCCAACGGCTGCGAAGGCCGAAGTAAACATTTGTAATTAAAGGAAATTTACTGCCTCGTGTTGAGACGGCATCGACCTTGTCTCGTCCGCGGGAGGGCGGGAGCAAGGCCGATGGCACGGAGTCAGTCAGCGACAAGGAGTCATTACCGTGAAAGCACTGACCTGGCACGGCACTCACGATGTTCGCGTCGATAACGTGGATGACCCCAAGATCCAGGAACCGCGCGATGCGATCATCAAGATCACCGCAACCGCGATCTGCGGTTCCGACCTCCACCTCTACAACGGCCTGATGGCGGGTATGCAGGCAGGCGACATCATCGGCCACGAGTTCATGGGCGAGGTCGTCGAAACCGGCTCGGCGGTGAACAATCTGAAAAAGGGCGACCGCGTGGTCGTGCCTTTCACCATCGCCTGCGGCGATTGCTTCTTCTGCAACAAGCACTTGTATTCACTGTGCGACGAGTCCAACCCCAACGCCGACATGGCCGCCGACGCCATGGGCCATTCGCCGTCCGCGTTGTTCGGTTACTCGCACATGCTCGGCGGCATTCCCGGCGGCCAGGCCGAATATGCGCGCGTGCCCTACGCGGACGTCGGCCCGATCAAGGTCGAGTCCGACCTGCGCGACGATCAGTTGCTGTTTCTCTCGGACATCTATCCGACGGGCTATCAGGCGGTCGACAACTGCGACATGGAGCCCGGAGATACCGTGGCCATCTGGGGATGCGGCCCGGTCGGCCAGTTCGCCATTCGCAGCGCCTGGATGCGTGGCGCCGGCCGTGTGATCGCCATCGACCGGGTTCCCGAGCGTCTCAAGCTGGCCAACGAGAAAGCCGGAGCGGAAGTCATCGACTTCGAACGGGACGACGTCTACAGCAAGCTGCTCGAGATGACCGGCGGACGCGGGCCGGACTGTGCGATCGACTGCGTCGGGGCCGAGGCTCATGGCCGGGGCGACCCCGAAGCCGAGCGCCGCAGCGCGGACTCGACGGAGGAGAACCACCCGACGGCGCTCAACGAGATGGTCATGTCGGTCCGCAAGGGCGGCCGCCTGTCGCTGCCGGGGGTGTATACCGACAAGGTCGACGGCTTCGCGCTGCACGCCTTGATGAACAAGTCGTTATCGGTCAAGAGCGGGCAAACCCACATGCAGCAGTATCTCAAGCCGTTGCTCAACACGGTGGAACAGGGGCTGATCGACCCTTCCTTCATCATCACTCACCGCTATCCGCTGGCCCAGGCGCCCGAGGCCTATGCCAACTTCAATGCCAAGCAGGACGGCTGCATCAAGGTGGTGATGACACCCTAGGACGGGCTGCCCGAGCGCATGGCGCCCGGGCGGGCAGGAGGCCGATGCCCCGCTGCATGTGAGCTTCTCCCGAGGGCCGAGCATCCGGCCCGGCCTTCGGGGACCCACCACGCCACGGGCGCGGCGATCCGCACGCCCGCTCGTTTCAGGCGCCGTCGGTACGCTGCGCTTCCTCCTCGGCTTCCAGCGCCAGTTCCAGTTGCCCTTCTTCCTGCGCGGCTTCTTCCGTCCAGGCCGTGCCCAGCGGCGTGGTGTCCGAGGCCACCATCACGTAGTGGCCCTGCTCGGGCGATTCGCTGGTGGGATAGTGACGAATGCAGTAAAGCCCGAACAGCACCATGATGATGTGCATGACGGCCAGGTCCCACAGGAAACCATCCGGCCCCAGCCATTCCATCAGCACCCCGGCGCTGGCCGGCCCCAGAATCGCGCCGATGCCCAACGCCAGGACGAGACTGGCACTGGCCGCCACGGTCTGCTGATCGGTGAGGAAGTCATTGGCGCAGGCCAGAAAGATCGAGTAGAGCGTGAGTGTGGTCGCACCCAGCAACGCCCCGAGCAGCGTCAAGGCCATCGGCGACCAGCCGCTGACGAGCGCACCGACCAGCGCCAGCATCACCGCGACCAGGGCGACGCCGACGATCACCCATTGGCGGTCGGCCTTGTCGGACAGCTTGCCCAGCGGCCACTGCAGGATCGCGCCGCCGAAGATGAAGGCGCTCATGAAGACCGAGACCTGGGCGACGCTCAAGCCGCTGTTGGTGGCGAACACCGCCCCCATGCCGAACACGGCGCCATTGGTGATGCCGGTCATGAAGCAACCCACCGTGCCCAGCGGCGAGAGCCGGTACAACGCGCGCAGGCTCATCGCCTCGGGCTGACTGAGTTCGGGCTGCGGCGTGTAGCTGATCAAGATCGGCACCAGGGCGAGCGAGACCAGGATCGACACCAGCAGGAACAACGCCATGCCCGAGGGGTCGGCACTGCCCAGCAGCAGTTGCCCACCACCCATGCCGAGATAGCTGATCACCATGTAGATCGCCAGCAGGCGCCCGCGCAGCCGGTTGGAGGCATAACCGTTGAGCCAGCTTTCGGCGACGACGTAGAGCCCGGCATACGTAAAGCCGGTGACGAAGCGCATGGCCGCCCACACCAGAGGCTCGACGAACAGGGCATGAATCAGGATCGCCACCGAGGTGATCGAGGCCAGCGCGGCGAAGACCCGCACGTGCCCGACCTCGCGCAGCTTGCGTGGCGTCAGCACCGAGCCGACCAGAAAGCCCACGAAGTAGGACGACATCACCAGTCCCGTGACCGTGTTGCCGAAATCCGCCGCCGAGGCCCGCACCCCGAGCAGCGAGCCCTGCAGACCATTGCCCATCATCAAAAGCCCGACGCCGAGCAGCAGCGTCCATAGGCTCCAGGCAGCGGACAAGGTGGTGGGACGAGTGGTGGCGGCCTTCATCGCGGGGCTCCCGGTCGGTAAAACGATCATACGCGCGCCAGGATAATACTCGGTCCCGTCGAGGGATACGGCGGGACACGCCACGGCGTGCGACGCGACATGCCTCGGATGAGACACGTCAGTCAATGCGGTATACTGCTTAGTAAGCTAATTAAATCACTCAGCGCGAGGTTGCATGAATCCCGTCATCGAACTGCTCAACGCCCACCGCTCGATCCGCCGCTTCACCGATCGCAAGATCGCGCCTGAATTGCTGCGGGAACTCATCCAGGCCGGGCAAAGCGCCGCGACGTCCAGCCATGTTCAGGCCTACAGCGTCATCCACGTGAAGAATCCGGCCAATCGCGAGACCCTCGCCGAACTGGCGGGCGGGCAGGACTACATCGCCACCTGTTCCGACTTCCTGGTGTTCTGCGCCGACATGAAGCGCCCCGCCGAGGCCGCCGAGCGCGCCGGCGCCGATGCCACCCGCGGCATGACCGAACAGCTGCTGGTCGCCAGCGTGGACGCCGCGCTCATGGCGCAGAACGTCGTCGTGGCCGCCGAGTCCGAGGGGCTGGGCATCTGCTACATCGGCGGCATTCGCAATAACCCGCAAGCCGTGAGCGATCTGCTGCGCCTGCCCGAACATGTCTACCCGGTCTTCGGCCTGTGCCTCGGGTATCCGGATCAGACCCCGGAGGTCAAGCCGCGCCTGCCGGTCGAGGCCATCCTCAAGGAAGACTACTACCGTGACGATCAGGCCCAGGTCGACGCCTTCGACGCCACCATGCGCGAGTACTACCAAGCGCGCAGCAGCACGCAGAAGGACACCACCTGGTCGCAGAACCTCATGCCGCTGTTCGAGCACAAGGTGCGCCCGCACATGCGTGACTTCCTCGTCTCGCGCGGTTTCGAGATGAAATGAAGACGGCCGCGCCCGCCCTCGCGCGACACGGGCGGGCGCAACGGTCATCGGCGACTGCCTGGCTAGGCGGTCGTCGCGGCGCGCCTGGCGCCGCGGCGGCGTACCAGCGCATCCACCGCCGCCATGACGATCATCGAGGCCCCCACCAGCGGGAAGATCACGCCGCCGATGGCGAGCAACGCCAGCACGCCGCGCAAGCGACGGGGATCCTTGGGTTCAGGGGGAATCCCCAGCTTGCCGCTCGGCCGGCGCTTCCACCACATCACGCCCGACGAGACGCACAGCAGCACGATCCCCGCGCAGGCCAGCGCCAGAATCAACTGATTGGCGAGCCCGTATTGCTGCCCCATGTGCACGTTGATGCCCCACTCCAGCGACTTGCCCAGCGGGCCGTAGTCGGCGTAGCTCATGTCCAGCAGTGGCTCGCCGCTATATCGGTCCAGATGCACGACCCGCTGTCGTGAAAGATCGTCGGGGTAGATCGAGCCGGTATAGACGCCGACAGGGCTGCTCGGCAGGCTGACGGCATATCCTGGGGCCAGCCCCAGCGCGTCGAACGCCTTCACTGCGCCGTTGAGGCCGATGCCCGGCGCGCCCTCGCGCCCAGGCGTCGATTCCGGCAGCCGTGCCTGCTCCAGCGACCAGGTGGTCATCTCCCGCTCCGCCAGTCGTTCGTCGGAGACCGGGACGTTGACGCGCACGCCATCCGGATAGCCGAAGTTGTGACCGTTGGCGAGTTCGTTGACCTTGCTGCCCCACAGCGTGGACCACGGCATGCCGGTCATCGCCAGAAAGAGAATGAAGCCCCCGACGAAGATGCCGGTGACGGCGTGAAGGTCACGCCAGAACAGTCGCTTCGCCGGGGTCGCACGTACCGTCATCACGCCGCCGCGTCGGCCACGCGGCCACCACAGATAGATCCCGGTCAGCACGAGCAGGATCGACCAGCCGCCGACGATTTCGATGATCAAACTCGCCGTCTCGCCGAAGTAGCTGAGGCTGTGGATGGTGCGCACGATCCACATCACGCTGCCGCGATAGGGAATCGTGCCGGTGACCTCGCCGGTGTAAGGGTCGACGTAGACGGCTTGCTTGCCGTCGGCGGTGGTGACGTCGACCTCCGCGGCTAGGTTGGAGGCGGCAGGAGGCACGTAACGGAACGCCTCGCCGGGATGCGCCGCCATGGCGGCATCCAGCTGTTGCTGCGGCGATACCGTCGGTGACGATTGCGCCTCGACGCGCACGATGTCCGCGTTGAGCCACTGGTCGATCTCATCCTTGAAAAGGTAGAGCCCGCCGGTCACCGCCAGCAAAATAAGGAAGGGAATCGCGATGAGACCCGCGTAGAAATGCCAACGCCAGACCGCCCGATAGAGGTCGCTGGCGTCACGTGAAGAACGCGCAGAAGTACGAGACATGAAGCCCCCGAATAGCGTGCCATGGCTACCGGTCGGTAGCCGATTCCATCCTGTGGCCGACGACACCGGCGCAGGCACGACATGCAGACGCGCCACGCTCGGCGTCGAGACCATTCATGCGTGATGGCACGCGTACGGCGGCGCGCGGGTCAGCGCATTGGGGAAGGTGGTCGTCACCGCCTGGGACGCGAGCACTCTCGGCACGCGCGGCGCGATGACGGCGGCGTTGTCCGCCATGGAGGCAGTGGAAGCCCCTTCGAGGACCGGAAAATGGCCGAACAGGGAACAATAGAGGCACTGATCGTGCAGGCCGATCGAAGCCACGTGACCGCCCCGCGTATGGTCACCGTGCCCGGCCTCTGCATGCATCATCGCGTGCGAGGGCATCGCATCGTGCCGCAGGGAAGCACTGGCCTGCCCGACCACCGGGCCGCACACCACCAGCAGCATGGCGAACAGGCTCAGCCAGGCGGTAACACGACGCAGGGACGTACGCAGGGAAAAGGGCATGGGACTCGACCGTGGGACCTTCAAACAGACGCCATACTAGCGCAGCCCCGGCGTCGACACAGCCGGATGCGCGGCAGTGAAAAGCGTCGTCGAACGCGCTCCCCGGGCGCAACCCCGGCCGAAAGCGCCCTCGCGTGCCATCATCGGGGAACGGGTGCGACAATCCGTCTCGCGTCATGCTCGCACCTCGAACGAAGCGGCCCGCCGGTCTAAGCTCGACAATGCCACGGCTTGCTTCATTCAACTACGCAAGGAGCGTGTCATCATGCGAACCATCGGTTTGCTCGGCGGAATGAGCTGGGAGTCCACCGAGAGCTACTATCGGGCGCTGAACGAAGGCGTGAAACAGGCGCTGGGCGGCTTTCATTCGGCGAAGATCGCGATGGTGAGCGTCGACTTCGCCGAGATCGAGACCCTGCAGCGCGACGGACGCTGGGACGCGGCCGGGGAAGCGCTGGCCGCCGCCGCGCGCCAGATCGAGCACGCCGGCGCGGATTTTCTGCTGATCGCCACGAACACCATGCACAAGGTGGCACCGCAGGTGGAAGCGGCCATCGACATTCCGCTGCTGCACATCGCCGACGCCACGGCCGAAAGTCTGGTCGCCGACGGCATCACTCGGGTCGGGCTGCTGGGCACGCGCTTCACCATGGAGCAGGACTTCTACAAGCAACGCCTGAGCGAGCGTTACGGTATCGACGTGGTCGTGCCCGACGACACCCAGCGCGAATGCGTGCATCGGGTGATTTTCGAGGAGCTGTGCCTCGGGCGCATCGAATCCGCCTCGCGAGATGCATTTCTCGCCGTGATCGACGCCTTGCATGCGCGGGGCGCACAGGCGGTAATTCTCGGCTGTACCGAAATCGCCATGTTGATCAAGGCAACCGACACTCAGGTACCGCTCTACGACACCACGGCGTTGCATGCCCAGGCCGCCGTGAAACGCGCCCTCTCCGGCTCCCCCTTGTCGGAAGACACTCAATAAGCCCGGGAGGCTCCATGTCAGCAGACACCACGCAAGACCGCATCAGCCTGCACCCGCATACGCATCGCGTGCGGGTATGGAACGGCGCCACCTTGCTCGCCGACAGCACGCGCGCCGTCGAGCTGCGCGAGAAAGGGTATCCCCCGCGCCAATACCTGCCCGAAAGCGACGTGCAGATGGCGCAACTGTTGCGCTCCACCACCGTGACGCACTGCCCCTTCAAGGGCGACGCCACGTACTACCGTACTGACGACCATCCCGACGTCGCCTGGCAATACGCCGAACCACTGGCGGACATGGCGGCGATTGCCGGCCGGCTGGCATTCGACGACAGCGTGGTGACGGTGCAGGTGGACGCCGAGTAAGCGGGCACGCGCGCGTGCCATCAGCCAGTCACGAGGCCACGCAGATCGTTATTGGTACCTGGATCGGTGCTTGAATGGATACTTGGCGTCAGTGCACCACGTTGCGGATGAAGCGCAGACGCCCCGTACCCTCGTTGCGGTAACGGTGGAACTGGTCGCTGGGATAGACGTGAAAGTCACCGGCCTCGATCGTTACCTCGCGGTCCGCGAGCTCCAGGGTCAGCGTGCCCTCGATCACCACCAGCATCTCGTGCCAGCCGGTGCCGTCGGCGACGGACTCGTAACTCTCTCCGGGCTCCATCGACCAGGACCACAGCTCGACCTCCTGTCGCGCCGGCTTGCTCGCCAGCAGCCGGGCGTGACTGTCGGGAAAACGCCCCACCCAGGCGACTTCGTCGATGCGCGCCGAGTCCTCGCTGCCCGGCGGCTGAACCAGGGCGTAGAACAGTACCCCCAGCGCCTCGGCAAGTCGATCCAGCGTGCTCAGGCTGACGTTGACGTCGCCCTTTTCGATATTGACCAGCATGCGCCGGCTCACGCCGGCCCGCTCGGCCAGTGCCTGCTGGCTCAGCGACGCCCCCTGGCGCAGGCGTCTCACGTTGGCGGCAACGTGCACCAGGACATCGGGACGCTCGCTAGACTTGTGCACTATATTGCCCATCCGTACAATCGCGATTCTCTCGAATGCCAGCGTCCGGCCATGTCGGCAGGATGCGACTGGCGCCGTCAGGAAGGCATCATGCCGCAGCACCAAGGAGGTGTCATGTCAGTCGCCGTGCGTGAATTCGTGGCCAAGGTCTGGCCGGTGGCCATGTTGATCGTGGCGATGTGCTCCATCCAGACCGGGGCGTCCATCGCCAAGACCTTGTTCCCGGTCATCGGCGCCACCGGGACGACCTCGATTCGCCTGATCCTCGCGGCGGGATTGCTGCTGATCGTGATGCGGCCCTGGCGCCAGCGGTTCAGCCGCCGCGCCTGGAAGTCGACCGTGATCTACGGCGTCGCCCTGGGCGTCATGAACCTGCTGTTCTACCAGGCGCTGCAGACGGTACCACTGGGGATCGCGGTGGCGCTGGAGTTCACCGGGCCGCTCGCCGTGGCGGTGCTCTCCTCGCGACGCTGGCTGGATCTGCTGTGGGTGGCATTCGCCGTGCTCGGCCTGGCGTGCCTGCTGCTGCTGGGCGATGAGAGCAACGGCGCGGTCGACCCTTACGGCGCAGCCTGTGCGCTGGGAGCCGGCGTCTGCTGGGCGCTGTATATCCTGTTCGGACAAAAGGCGGGCTCGGTCAATGGCGCCCAGAGCGCCACGCTGGGCATCACCATCGCGGCGGTGGTGATCGCCCCCGTCGGCCTGATCGACGTCGGCCCGGCGATTTTCGCGCCGGAGGTCCTCCCGCTGGCATTCGCCGTCGCCGTGCTTTCCACCGCCCTGCCCTACACGCTCGAAATGGTGGCACTACCGCGCCTGCCGACCCAGACCTTCGGCACGCTGATGAGTCTGGAACCGGCGATCGGCGCGCTCTCCGGCCTGCTGTTCCTGAGCCAGCTCCTGAGTGGCCTGCAGTGGCTGGCCATCGGCCTGATCATCGTCGCCTCGATCGGTACCACGCTGACGGTGCGCCGGCGCGACACCTTCGAGACCCCGGCGCCGGACTGAGCGGCCGGCCGCTTGGGCGTCGCTTCCAGGCCCAGCGGCCCCTCATGCCCTACGGCGTATCGAGGACCCCGAGACCGGACAGGATGCGGTAGGCCGCCTCGACGCGCGCGTCATTGGGATAGTTCTTGTTGGCCAGCATCACCAGCCCCGTCTGTTCGCCGGGAAGCATCACGATGTAGCCGCCGAAGCCGTTGGTGGAGCCGGTCTTGTTGACCCAGACATCATCGCGTGGCGCCTGCGGCGGCACGATCGCCTCGGCCGCGTTGGGCTCGAGGATCATGTCGTACCCGTTGCCGGCGCGCAGGGTATCGAGCGCTACGGGCAGCGGATACTGCTCCCAGATCAGGGCCTGGGTCATGTCGCCGACCCGGTAATGACCCTGGCGGGTCGCATCGATGGCCTGCTGAAGCTCGGCGTCGACATCCGCGAGATGCAGGTTGGCTCGCACCAGCCCGGCCAGATCGGCGGCCGTGGTCTTGAGCCCGTAGGCTTCGTCGTCGAGCACGCCGGGCGAGACACGGATCGGCTGGCCGTCCTTGGCCTCGCCCATGGCGTAGTGCGCCATGCGCGCCTCGGGAACGTCGTACCAGGTGTCCCGCATGCCGAGCGGCGCCAGCACCTTGGCGCGCATCGTCGGCACGAATTCGCCCCCCAGGCTCGCCGCCGTCTCCAGCCCCAACAGGCCGATCCCCAGATTGGAATAGGTACGGCTCTCGCCGATGGGCTGGCTTGGCTGCCAGTCTCGATACCAGGCCATCAGCGATGCATGGTCGGTCACTTCGTCAGGCACGAACAGCGGCAGCCCGCCACCGGTGTGAGTACCGAGGTTGAGCCCATCGATCCTGTCGAAGGCGCTGCCTTCGAGCTCAGGCAGGTAACGGCTCACGGGCGCCTCGAGGTCGAGCTTGCCCTCGACGGCGGCCAACGAGGCCAGGGTCGCGGTCAAGGTCTTGCTGAGCGAGCCGATCTCGAACAGGGTGTCGTCGTCGACCGGTGTGCCGGTCTTGCGGTCGGCGACACCGTAATGGGCGATCGTCGTACCCTTCGGCCCGACGAGGGCGACCGCCATGCCGGGGATCTGCTGCGCCTCCATCAATGATGCGACGATGGGGTCGAGCACCTCGCGAACCTGCTTGTTCGATGCCTGGTCCTGCGCCTGCGCCACGCCACTTGCTCCCAGTAACGTCAGCGATACACCCAGCAGCCATCCTTTCATTGCGCTTCCTGCTCCCCTGTCGATAAGCCAAATTCCCGAGCCGGTATCATGCTTCAAAAGCATGGCCGCTGGAATGCTTGGGCCAAAGGCGTGTTATGGTATAACGTATTGTTTCATGCTGCCATGTCACGAGCGGGTGTCACGGACACCGACACCGCACGTGTGCCGCATGGCGGACACTGCCCGCCCCTTTCCAGCCTGGGACTGAGAAACGCATGCAAGAGCCCATGAACTCACAGACATTGCACGACGTGGCAAACGGCGTATCCGACCTGGAAGGTCCGCTGGCCTGGGTCGGGATGGAAGACATCGCGCTGCCGTTTCGTCTGGCGAACAGCGCCGTCAACGGTCGCGCCTCGGCCGGTGTTTCCCTGGATGCGACCTCGGCGCGAGGCATTCATATGTCGCGTCTCTATCTGGCACTGGAGGCCATGGAACACGAGGAGGTGACGCTGTCAGGCCTGGGCGCGGTATTGCAGCGCTTCCTGGCGAGCCATGATGGTTTGGCCCGCACGGCCTTTCTCGACCTGAGCGGTGACGTTCTGATCAAGCGCCCTGCATTGATCAGTCCACGCGCCGGCTGGAAGGCGTACCCCTGCGCATTGCGCTGCCGACAAGATGCACAGGGCATGCAGGCGATCCTCGAGATGACGATCGGTTACTCCTCGACCTGTCCTTGCTCGGCGGCCCTCGCGCGCCAATCGATCCAGCAAGCGTTCGACGAGGACTTCACCGACATGCCGATCAGCCACGATGCCGTCAGGACGTGGCTGGGCAGCGAGCAGGGTATCCTGGCGACGCCGCATAGCCAGCGCAGCCAGGCGCACCTCTCACTGCGCCTGGCCGACGACCTCGAGACCCTGCCCGTGACGGCGCTGATCGACACGGTCGAGGACGCACTGGGCACGGCCCTGCAGACGGCCGTCAAACGTGTCGATGAGCAGGCGTTCGCCCTGGCCAACGGTCATAACTTGATGTTCTGCGAGGATGCGGCGCGCCGTGTACGGCATGCCCTGCAAGCGCGCGACGAGGTGCAGGGCTTCCGGGTACGCATCGTGCACGCCGAAAGCCTGCATGCGCATGATGCGGTCGCGCATGCCGAATGGAACTGGACATCCGCATCCCCCTGATGCCGGGGCGTGCAACCCCCATGCGCCGGGCCCGCCCAATGAAGGCGGGCTCGGCGTCTCGGGCCCGCTCTGATGTGCCAGGCTCGACCTGAATCGTCTCAGCCCCCGGCGCGGGATGCCATGGCCCGCCACAGCAAGCGCCGGGCATTCGCGATCAGGCCCGCCAGCGCAAACAAGACCGCCGCGAGACTGACGATGGTGGGGCCCGTCGGTGTATCGAACCAATAAGCCGTCTGCAGCCCGCCGACGGCAGCCGTCATGCCGACCAGGGCCGCGGCCACTACCATGGTCTCCGGCGTGCGGCTGAACGTGCGTGCCGTCGCAGCGGGAATGATCAACAAGGCAGCGATCAGCAAGACCCCCACGACCTTCAACGCAACAGCCACCACGATGGCCAGCGACAAGGTGAGGATGAGCTGTTCACGGCGTGGATCGATGCCGCTGGCATAAGCCAGATCCGCGTTCAGCGTCGCGGTCAACAGGCGCGACCAGCGCCAGCCCATCAGGGCCACGACCAGGGCAGCGCCGCTCCAGATGATCGCGAGATCACCCTTGCCGACGGCGAGAATATCGCCGAACAGGTAGGCCATCAGGTCGATGCGCACGCCGGAGACGAACGACACCGCGACCAGGCCCAGTGCCAGCGACGAATGCGCCATGACACCCAGGAGCGTATCCATGGCGTATCCCTTGCCGCTCAGCAGCGAGACGAGCGTGGCCATGAGCAATGACACGACCAGCACGCCGGCGAGAATCGAGGTCGACAGCAACAGGGCGAGTGCCACCCCCAGGATGGCCGCATGCGCGGTCGCATCACCGAAAAACGCCATGCGCCGCCAGACCACCAGGCAGCCCAGCGGTGCGGCCGCCAGGGCGACGCCGACGCCAGCCAAGGTGGCGCGTACCAGAAAGTCGTCGAGTATCACGGGGAAGGCTCCAGGGAGGTCGGCGTATGGTGATGGCGGTAGCGCGCCATGCCGTCGTCGTCATCGTGGCCGAACATGGCGCGATAGGCCGGCGAGGCCGCGACCCCTTCCGGGGTTCCCGCGCAGCAGATGGACCGGTTCAGGCATATCACGCGATCCGAGGTGCGCATCACGACATGCAACTCATGGCTGACCATCAGCACGGCACATCCCAGTTCCTGGCGCACCCGCTCGATCTGACGATAAAAGTCGGCCATTCCCTGATGATCGAGTCCCTGGGTTGCCTCATCGAGGATCAGGAGATCGGGCGACGAAAGCAGCGCACGCGCCAGCAGCACACGCTGAAACTGTCCGCCCGAGAGTTCACTGATCTGACTATCGGCCTGTGGCGTGACCCCCGCTCGGCGGAGCGCCGATTCGATGTCGTGTGCCGAGTGCCGACGCGGGAGTCGCATCAAGCGCGATACCGTCATCGGCAAGGTGGCATCGAGATGCAGACGCTGGGGCACGTAGCCAACGACCAGGCCCGGCGCCTTCTCGATACGCCCTCGACGGGGCGTCAATGCGCCGATGATGCTTTTCAGCAGGGTCGTTTTGCCCGAACCGTTGGGGCCGACGATGGTGACGATTTCGCCCCGGGCGAGATCGAGATGAATGTCCTCCAGCACCAGGTGCCCCCCGAATGCGACATCCAGTGCGTCGATCGACAGCAGTTTCATGAAGGCTCCGGACACATGCGTCATGACTCCGCGATGCAGGAAGGGTTGCTTTCGGCTTCAAAGATTATGTTATAACATAACTCTAACGCCTTCAATTGCCATCCACATTACTTGGAGAATCGCTCGATGCCTCGCTTCAGCCCCTATCTGGCAGCATTGATGATGTCGCCGGCTGCCGCTTCCGCCGCCGTTCCCTCCGTCGCGGTGGACATACCGCCGGTCTACTCGCTGGTCGACCGTGTCATGGGAGACCTGGGCACTCCGTCCCTGCTGATTCAGCAGGGCGCCTCGCCCCACCATTACGATATGCGCCCATCCGAAGCCGAAGCGCTCGAGAATGCCGATGCCGTCTTCTGGATCGGCGAGGACCTGACCCCATGGCTGGCGCACGCGATGAACACCCTGGGCGACGATGCTCTCAGTATCGAGCTCATGGACCTGCCCGAGACGCAGACGCTCGCCTACCGGCAGGGAGCCACCTTCGAGCCGCATCAGCATGATGATGGAGAACACGATCACGCTCACAGCCATGACCATGGTCACAGCGGCGACCATGGCGGCCATGATCACCCTCATGGTCACTCCCATGAAGGACAAAACCCTCATGTCTGGCTCGATCCGCGAAACGCCCAGGCCTGGCTGGACGTCATCGCCGACGAGCTCGCCCGCCTGGATCCCGCGCATGCGGACACTTACCGGAACAACGCCCGCCTTGGCAAAGACGAGCTGAACACCCTGACTAAAGCGCTGCAACAACAGCTCGCCAATGCCAGTTCCGCCAATTTCATCGTCTTTCACGATGCCTACCAGTATTTCGAACACCGCTTTGATGTCCATGCCGCCGGTGCCATCTCGCTGGGCGATGCGCGCAAGCCCAGCCCGTCGCGTATCGCAGAGCTCCATACGCTCGTCGACACGCATGACATCGACTGCGTGTTCAGCGAGCCCCAATACAACCCGGAACTCGTGAAAAGCGTCTTTGGCGATACCGGCGTGAACACTTCCATCGTGATCGATCCGCTGGGTACCGATCTCGCGCTAGGGGACGATCTTTACCCGAACTTGATGCACAAGCTTGCCGATGCCGTCTCGCAGTGCGCGAGCGATGCCTGATGGAAGCGCGCCCCCGTGGCATGGCATTTTGCCTAGCGCCACAGAAAGATATGTTATAACGTATTAAATGCTTTTTCATTGAACTGAAGCTGATTCACGCAAGGAGATCAGGATGCGTCACCTATCCGCTCATGCCGCTCTCGCGCTCGGCCTGCTATCGCTGGCGAGCGTGCCAGCTGCCGTCGCGCAGCAGGATGACCACGACCACCATGCACATGAGCACGATCACAGCCACGATCATGACCATAAGCATGAACACGATCACTCCCACGATCATCACGACCGCGATATCTACGCCGGTTACTTCGATGATGATCAGGTCGAGGACCGCGCCTTGTCGGACTGGGAGGGCGACTGGCAGTCGGTCTATCCCTATCTGCAGGACGGCACGCTGGATGACGTCTTCGCGCACAAGGCCGCACAAAGCGATGACAAGACGGCTGCCGACTACAAGCAGTACTACACGACCGGCTATCGCACGGACGTCGACCGCATCGTGATCGAGGGCGATCAGGTCTCGTTCTACGGGGATGATGGCAAGCGCACGGGGGAATATGCCTACGACGGCCATGAAATCCTCACCTACGAGGCGGGCAATCGCGGCGTGCGCTACATCTTCGAGCGTGACGGCGGCAGCGCCGACGCGCCTCGCTACATCCAGTTCAGCGATCACGCCATCTATCCCACGGATGCCGACCACTACCATCTTTACTGGGGCGACGATCGCGCCGCCCTGCTGGACGAGGTCACGAACTGGCCGACCTACTACCCCTCCCATCTGGACGGTGACGCCATCGCGCGGGAAATGATGGCGCATTGACCGGGCCTGTACATGCCACTCGGCATCCCCGGCGACAGCCGCCCCGAACGGAGCGGCTGTCGTCTCAAGAACTCACCGCTCCCTGGGGACGTCTCGTCAACTGAGTAATGACGGCACTGCCCAGCACGCCCACGAAGGCGATGACCAGCGGCAGACTGAACGCGGCACGCCCCACCAGGATCAGCAGCACCGACGACATGACGGGCACGAAATATGTCAGCACGCCCAGCAACGTGGAGGAGCTTCTCAACAGGGCGTAACCCCAGGTGATGAACGCCAGCCCATAAGGGCCGACCCCGATGAGCGCCGCCACGCCCCAGTCCATCGCCGTCGCGTGCTCGGGAGCGGTTTCGAACGCACGGTGCAGCCCCCAGGATGCGACGGCGGCAGCGGCGAACAGGTGCTTGTAGTCCACCCAGGACAAGGCGGCGCGCCCCCGAAGATAGAGGGAGAACATGATCCAGGAAGCGCCGGAGGCCATGCCCTGCATATAGCCCAGTGCCGAGGTCGATTCGCCCTGAGCGTTCGAGAGCACCAGCGGCACCAGCCCCGAAAACGCCACGGCCGACCCCAGCAAGGTACGCGCCCTGAGCCCACGCCCGGCGAGCACGTCCGCGACGAGCATGAAGCCCAGCGGCCAGAGGTACGTCACGAGGGTGATCTTGGCCGGGTCGCCCTTGCCCAGGGCCGAAAAGTAGAAATACAGCGCGCCCGTCAGGCCACCGACCCCCATCAGCCAGAACTTTCCGTCGCGCCAGGCAGCCACGCCGGACGACGCACCACGCCATCCCATGAGCAGTGCCATCAGCGCAGCCGCCCCCATGGCGACGGCCGCCGTCAGCATGGGAGGCAGTGTGATCAGATCGCGCAATACCGGCAGGCTGGCCCAGAGCGTGACGGTCAGAAGGCCCGCCAGTAGCCCGGCGGAGGTACGTTTGCTGGTCATGGCCCGCTCCTGTCGACGACGAATGAACGTTGGTGGTTAACAACGCGGGCAGTCTGGGGCCACATGAATTATCATGAAAACGAAGAGTTTCGATATTTCGATCATGATTCGTGATGGTGCTGAATGGCCAACTTTCGTCCCCTGGATCTCGTGGTGCTCAACACCTTCGTCACGGTGGTAGACAAGGGCGGATTCACCGCGGCGGCAGACGCCCTGCACCTGGCGCAGTCGACGGTCAGCGCACACATGAAGCGCCTGGAAGACACCTTCGGACAGCCCCTGCTGCAACGCGGACGCAAGACGCCCGTTCCCTCGCCGGCGGGGGAACGCCTGCTCTCGCACGCACGGCAGATGCTGCGCCAGAACGCGCTCGCCTGGCAGGATGTCAGCGAGCAACGGCTGGATGGCGTGGTACGCCTGGGAATACCCGACGATTACGTGGTCTACCTCCCCGAGGCGCTGTCCGAGTTCGAGGCCCAGTACCCGGGGGTCGAGCTGCAGGTGGACTGCGGACTCAGCGTGGACCTGGTGCAAAGCGTGCGCGCCGGCAGCCTGGACCTGGCGATCACCACGCGTCAGCCCAAGAGCCCGGGCGGGGAGGTGCTGTGCCGAGAACCCACGGTATGGGCCGGTGCCGCCGGACACGACACCCAGCGCCGTACACCGCTGCCACTGGCGGTTTCCAAGGATGGTGTCTGTATCTTTCGGGAGCGCGCCCTGGCGGCGCTCGACGCCATGGGCATCCCCTGGCGGATCGCCTACACCAGTGCCAGTCTCTCCGGCCTCACGGCGGCGGTGCGCGCGGGGTTGGCCATCACGGTGCTCACGCCTTCCATGCTGGGCGCCGGTCTGCGCGTCATCGGCAGCGGCGAGGGCCTGCCCGAGTTGCCCATGACCGAGATCGCCCTGCACCGCAGCCCCGGCCGTCCCAACGAGGCGACACGCCAACTCGCCCTGAGCCTGCAGACCCACATCCAGGCCCGTTCGGCGACACTGCCGGGAACCGCCGCCCCAATGTCCTGACATGCCTCCGATGGCGCCCGCCAAACTCACGTTGGCGCCGCGTTTTGTCTACACTGCTGGCAATCCCACCGCCAACCACATGCCGAAAAGAGGAGCTCGCATGGGGCGTTCCCGCTCATCGTCGTCACCGTTCATTCCTTGTTCATCGCGTCACACCCTCGTGTGGGTGGTCATGCTGCTGGCCCTGCTCGCCGGATGTTCGTCGAGTCAGCGCATCGCGACCCAGGACCCCGGCCCCATCGATGCCGAGAATCTCTCCATGGAACGCGCCTTGATCCTCGCCAGCGCCAAGCAAGCGCTGGGGACGCCCTACCAATGGGGCGGCAACTCCCTGGAAAGCGGCGTCGATTGCTCCGGGCTGGTGCAGATGAGTTACGCCGCGGCCGGCATTCAGGTGCCGCGCACGTCCAACCAGCAATACCAGGCGCTCGATCATCGCGACCGGGCACGTCCCGGGGATCTGCTGTTCTTCGGCGCCGGGGGGCGGGCCACGCATGTGGGGATTTACCTGGGCGACCGACGGATGATCCATGCCCCCGGCAGTGGCCGCGAGGTCACGGTCTCCTCGCTGGATATCCGCTACTGGCGCCAGCATTATCTGGGCGCCGCCGGTCCGGCTCCCTGAGCATCACGCGAATAGCGCGCATATTCTTATAACCAAATCGTCGTTCGGGTCTTTTTCGTTATTATCGGCGAGTCGCTATAGTGGCGAACCTATCGCTTATCCCCCGGAGACTCGCCATGCGACGACTGTTTCACTGGATCGGCGCGCTCGCGCTGACTGCCCTGCTGCCGAGTACGGCCCTGGCCCAGAACGACGAAACGACGACTCTCGAGGTCGGCTACATGCCCATCCTGCCGGTCGCGCAGTTATTCGTCATGGAGGGCGCCGGCTGGACCGACGAGGCGGGGCTGGATCTCGAGTTGACGCGCTTCTCCAGCGGCCCAGCCATGGTGCAGGCGCTGGCATCCGGCAAGCTCGACGTGATGAACTTCGGTATTGGGCCGGCCATGGTCGCCCGAGCCAACGGTGTGCCGATCAAGGTGCTCGCCGCCAGCATCCAGGAGCAGATCGGGCTGATCGCCCGCGGCGAGCTCGCCAATGCCTTCGAAGGCAACGATCCGGCGGCCGCCATCGCCCAGTTCACCGAGACGCAGGGCCGCAAGCCCAAGATCGCCACCTTCCCCAATGGCTCGGTGCCCTACACCGTGCTGCGCTACTGGCTGGAAGAGCAGGTCGGGCTCGACGCGGACGCCGTGGATATCGTCACCATGGGAGCCTCGAGGGTTCAGCAATCGCTGCTGGCCGGCGCGGTGGACGCCGCCTCGACCCTCGAGCCGATCCTCAGCGTCGTGCAGCAACGCGATCCCGACGCTCGGGTCGTGGCACGCGGCAACGACATGCTGCCCCACCAGCCCGGCGCGGTGCTGGCAGTGCGCGAGGCCGTGCTCGAGGAGCATCCCGAGGCGATCCAGGCTCTGGTCGCGCAGCACGTCCGCGCCACCGAGATGCTCGAGAACGATCCCGCGCAGGCCGCGCCGTACGTGCGCGAGTTCGTCGGCAAGCGGCTCATCGACGAGGAAACGGTCACCGCCGCCTTGTCCTCGCCGTCGTCCAACTACCTGGCCGACCCGCACATGATCATCGACGCCACGCGTACCATGGCCGATTTCCAGCGTCGCATCGGCACGCTGAAGAAGCCCGTGGACGTGGATGCGCTCTTTGATACGTCGGTCTATGACGCCGTGATGCCCTCGACGGAGAACGCAGCGCCATGACGCGTCCCGCACGCCATCGACGCACCCTGATCAGCGCCGTCAGCCTTGCCGCCCTGGTGGCGATCTGGGAGGCGGCCCTGCGCGTGGGCTGGCTGCCGAGCAACCTGGTACCGTTGCCCTCGCAGATTCCCGGCGTCCTGTGGGCGGAAGTGCTGGACGGCATCTGGCTCGACGTCGTGTTGTCGAGCCTCTCCCATTACAGCATCGGCCTGGGGATCGGCTCGGTGCTGGGGATCGCGGTCGGCATGGCCGCGGCGCTGCTGCCCCGGTTCGATGCCGCCCACAGCTGGCTGGCACGCTTGCTGCGGCCGATTCCGCCGCTGGCCTGGATTCCCTTCGCGATCATCTGGTTCGGCGTGACCGAAACCGCCGCTGCATTCATCATCAGCATCGGCGTGTTCTGGATCAATTACTTCACCAGCTACAGCGCGGTGCGCGCCATCGACGACGGCTACTACGAAGTCGCCCGGGCCTTCGGCCAGGGCGGCTTCAGCGCGCGACTGACCAAGATCAGCCTGCCGGCGGCGGCGCCGGGCATCCTCGGGGGACTGCGTGCCGGCCTGGGCCAAGGCTGGATGACGGTGGTCGCCGCCGAGCTGTTCGGCATTCCCGGCATCGGCCAGCGCATGATGGAAGCCTCGGGCCTGCTCGCCACCGATGTGGTGGTGGTCTACATGCTGACCATCGCCGCGCTCTACGCCCTGTTCGACTTCCTGTTCATGCGCATTCAGCGGAGGGTTCTACGGTGGCAGCAATGAATGACGCATCCGCGCCCGTCCTGACGGCACGCGGCGTACGTCTGGGCTTTGCCGACGACGTCGTGCTCGACGACATCGACCTCGAGGTGGCCCCGCGCGAATTCGTGGCCATGGTCGGCGCTTCGGGCGTCGGCAAGTCCACCCTGCTGCGCGCCTTCGCCGGCTTGCTGGCCCCGCAGCGTGGCGACGTCCATCTCTCCACCGCCGAGGCATCGGCCAGCCGCGCCTGGTCGATGGTCTTCCAGGCGCCGCGCTTGTTTCCCTGGCGTCGCGTGCGCGCCAATGTCGAGCTGGGTCTGGAAGGCCTGGGCCTATCGCGCGACGAGCGCCGTGCCCGTGCCATGGAGCCGCTGTCGCTGGTCGGGCTCGAGGAACTCGCCGAGCGCTGGCCACGCACGCTGTCCGGCGGTCAGCAACAGCGCGTGGGCATCGCCCGCGCACTGGCGGTGCGGCCTCGGGTGTTGTTCATGGACGAGCCGTTCTCCGCACTCGACGCTCTGACCCGCCAGCGCCTGCAGAGCGAACTCACCGAGCTGCGCCAGCGCAGCGACGCGGCGATCGTCTTCGTCACTCATGACATCGAGGAGGCCGTCCTCCTCGCCGACCGCGTCGTGGTGCTGGCCAAACCCGAAAAAGGCGCGCCGGCCACGGTGCGTGATATCGTCACCATCGACCTGCCGCTCGCCCGGCGCCGCGAGCAGAGCGGCTTTCGCGAACACGTGCAGCGTCTGGAACAGCATATCGGCGTTGCCGCCACCCCCGAGGAGACGACGTCATGAGTGCCTTGCGTGTCGTATTGCATGCCCCCACCGTCGATGGCCTCGCCCGCGCCCGGCGCAATGCACTCAACCTGACCCGGGCACGGCCCGACACCGAGGTGCTGATCGTAGCCAACGGCGCCGCCGTGGCCGCCGCCCTGGACACGCCCGACCCGGCCACCGATGCCTGGCTGCGGCTGTGCCGCAATACCCTCGCGGCCCAGGCGCTGGACAACCCCGACGGCCTCGGGGAAGTCGAGGCCGCGGTGGTCACGCTCGCCGACCTGCAGGCGCAGGGCTGGGCCTATATCCGCGCTTGAGTCTCGCGCCGCCCCCTTGTGATCCCCGGGGGGCGTCACCACGTGGTGAGTAGGCAAGGGCGCGGGAAGCGCCTCGTCTGGGCAAATATCCAAGATGCATTTGCTTAGCGAAATCCGTTGTTTCCCATGCCCTGGTTTGTGATGCGAAGCTCAGTGTTTCGCGCCAATCAGTGAAAGGAGGACGCCATGGC
The DNA here is from genome assembly GCF_039830575.1 of Chromohalobacter sp. Taxonomy (NCBI): domain Bacteria; kingdom Pseudomonadati; phylum Pseudomonadota; class Gammaproteobacteria; order Oceanospirillales; family Halomonadaceae; genus Chromohalobacter; species Chromohalobacter sp. Next base: position 83,345 of record NZ_JBDOOX010000003.1, read on the forward strand.
ACTACAACTCGGCGATATTGCCCCGGATTTCACCCAAGACAGCACCGACGGTACGATCAACTTCCACGAGTGGGCCGGCGACAACTGGGTCATCCTGTTCTCGCATCCCAAGGATTTCACGCCGGTATGCACCACCGAGCTCGGTGAGGTGTCGCGTCTGAAGCCGGAATTCGAGAAACGCAATGCCAAGGCTATCGGGCTTTCCGTCGACCCGCTGGACGATCACAAGGCGTGGGAAGGCGATATCAAGGAAACTCAGGGCCATGGCCTGAACTTTCCGCTGCTGGCAGACGCCGACCGCAAGGTCAGCTCGCTGTACGGAATGATTCACCCCAACGCCAACGACACCCTGACGGTGCGTAGCGTCTTCATCATCGACCCCAGCAAGAAAGTGCGCCTGACGCTGACCTACCCGGCCAGCACCGGTCGCAACTTCGCGGAGATTCTGCGTGTGCTGGACAGCCTTCAGTTGACCGACAGCCAGAAGGTCGCCACGCCGGTGAACTGGACCGAAGGCGACGACTGCATCATCGTCCCCTCGGTCGACAACGAGACGGCCAAGGAACTCTTCCCGCAGGGCTGGGACGAGAAGAAGCCGTACCTGCGCATGGTCAAGCTGCAGAAATGACCTTCTGCCGATGATCCGCCTCGTCAGGCGCCATCCGGCGCCATGACCCCATCGCCCGTGGCCTGGACCACGGGCGATTTGTTTCATGCACGTTGTTCCGCATGAGACACCCCTTGCCTACGGAGACTCAAGTGGGTATCCAGGAACTGGCGAATGGTCGGGATGATCACCTCGCCATGGGTTTCCAGAGCGAAGTGCCCCGTGTCGTAAAGGCGAATGTCGCCATCGACGGCCCGAGCCAGGCACGTTTCAGACAGCGGCTAGACCACGGAGGAGCGGCGTTCGGCCGACACGCGGCGCGCCGTTCGGGCCATGCGCACCAGGCACGCTGCTCGATAAGCAACGAACAACAACAAGATCGCTATCTTGAACGAGGTCTTGATCCGCATCGTCGTACCCGGCTCGGCGTCTCATGGGGAAGGAGTACGACGAGTTAATCAGAAGGATGTTAAGGAATGTTGACGCCGTGGTAGCCGGCCGCACCCAATATCGACCTCCCGGGGGCAGACTTGAGTATGACCGGCAAGTTTTAATGAAAAAATCTCTGATGCAGGTCCTTGCCGCGGGTACCGACGCGGCCAGGCTTCATGCCCAGGCGGCGTGCGCCTCGACCTGGTGGTGCGCTGGCAAGGCTCGGCGGGGCGCTGCGTCACGCGACGCGGGCACTTCCTGCGACGCTTCCATGAGACGGAACCGGTGTACCACGCTGGCCAGTCGGGACGACTGATCGCGCAGCGAGGCCGCCGCGGCCGCGGACTGCTCGACCAGGGCCGCGTTCTGCTGGATCATGCGATCGATGCGCTCCACCGAGTGGTTGACCTGCTCGATACCGCTGGACTGCTCGCCGGCGGCACTGCTGATCTCGCTGATCGCGCCACTGACCCGCTGCACCCCGGCGACGATCTCCTCGATGGTCGTCCTTGTGGCCTCAGCCTGGCTCACGCCGGCGGCCACCGTTTCGCCGCTGTCGCGAATCAGCGTCTTGATCTCGTTGGCCGCCGTGGCGGAACGTCCCGCGAGATTGCGTACCTCACTGGCGACCACGGCGAAACCTCGGCCCTGGCCTCCCGCGCGGGCGGCCTCGACCGAGGCGTTCAGGGCCAGCAGGTTGGTCTGAAAGGCGATGTCGTCGATCAGCCCGACGATGTCGCCGATACGCCGCTCCGCCTCGGCGATGGCATGCATGCGTGCGACCACATCCTTCACCGCTTCGCCACCGCGCACGGCCGCCTCGGCGGTATGCGTGGCCAGCTCGTCGGCTCGCTGCGCGGCCTGTGCGGTCTGCTGGATGCTCTCGGTCAACTGGGCGATGGCGGCGACGCTCTGCTGCAGGTTGCCCACCGATTGTTCGGTGCGCGTGGCGAGGTCCTGATTGCCCAGGGCGATTTCCTCGCTGGCGATGGCGACGCTATCGCTGGCGTCGCGCACCTGAGCGACCATGCCGCCGAGGCCCGTCTGCATGGTGCCCAGAGCCTCCTGCAGCTCGCTGATTTCATCACGCCCCTGGCAGGCGATCGGCTGAGTGAGATCTCCCCCGGCGATGGCGGTCGCATAGTCCTTGGCCTCGCGCACCGGCGCACAGATCGCCCGCATGTTGAGCCAGGTCAGCGGCGCCACGACCAGAACCGTCACCAATCCGGCGACCACGAACAACAACAGCGAGCCCTGCGCCACCTCGACCAGCCGCGCGGCCATGACACCGGCCTGGGTCTCCTGCACGAGCCCCTGATCCAACAGCCCCAGGCTGGCGTCGTACAGGCGGTATATGCCCCACACCCCGGTACCGCCCAGCACGCCCAGCAACGCCAGAACGACGACGATCGCCCCCACCATGCGAACGCGCACCGAGAAACGGCGCATGAGCGACATCAACATGAGTTCCCTGCCCCTTGAATGGTCGAAAGTCATTCCACCACTGTGACAGAGCACGCATCGCGAACCTTGATGTACGTCAACTACGCGAGGATTCGCCGGCAGGGAACCTCAGGGTCAGGTCGTCGGCCGGGCCTTGATCGCCACCTGACGCTCGTACAGCGCGATGGCGACGCCGCTGCCGATGATCACGGCGGCGCCGACGAACACCCAGACATCGGGCACCTCGTCCCACAACCACCAGCCCAGCAGTACGGCCCAGACCATGGCGGTGTAGTCGAAGGGCGCGGCCAGCGCCGCCGGGGCGTAGCGAAACGCCAGCGTGATGCACGACACCGCGCCCACACCGAAGATGCCGGACCCGATGAAGCCCAGCCATGCCAGACCTTCGGGCATCTTCCAGACACTGGGCAGCAGCAGGGCACTGAGGATCAGCGGCACCAGGGTGGCATAGAAGACCATCGCCCACAGGCTCTCCTTGCCACCGTAGCGCCGTGCGGTGATCATCATCAGGGCATAGCACACCGCCGCGCCGACGACGATCAATGCACCCCATTGGAAGCCCGCCGCGCCGGGGCGCACCACCACCAGCACACCCGCGAAGCCGACCAGCGAGGCAATGAACGGCAGGCGTTCGACACGCTCCTTGAGCAGTGGGCCGGACAGCAGCGTCACGAACAACGGTGCGGCGAAGGCGATCGCCGTGGTTTCCGCCAGCGGCAACAGGGTCAAGCCAGTCACGAAGCAGAACATGGTGCCGGCGAAGATCATCCCGCGCAGCAGGTGTATCCCCGGCCGCCGGGTCTTGAGCTTGCGCCAGCCGCCGTTGAAGCGCGCCAGCAGCGCGATCAACGGCAGCGAGATCAGGGTGCGAAAGAAGATGATCTGGATCGGCTCGTAGGTGGCGCCCAGCCACTTGGACACGGCATCGCCCAGCGCCAGGCACAACACTCCGGCGCACATGATCAGGATACCCAGCAGCGACGACGACATACCCACCTCCAGGAAAGGTACGGGAAACGGCCAACGAATCGGCCCCTGAGCATAGCCGAATCGCAGACGCACCGCGATGGTGCAACATCGCGCCTTGAGGTTTCAGGACGCAAGCCGCACATCGGCGGTGAAACGTGCATAATCGACGTGTGCACGTCCCGTGCGGACGGCACGGAGGCCCGCACGCTCGTTCATTCACTCGAGGAACTGCAGAGAGCCATGACGCTCGATACCACCGCGATCAATCAGCAAATGACCCACTTCGACGATCACGAGGCGATCTGGCTGTTCGGCTATGGCTCCTTGATCTGGAAAGCCGATTTTCCGTTTCTGGAGCGTCGCCCCGCACATATCGTCGGCTGGACACGGCGTTTCTGGCAGGGGTCGCACGATCATCGCGGCACGCCCGAGGCACCGGGGCGCGTCGCCACCTTGACCGAGTCGCCCGGGGCTATCTGCCATGGCATGGCCTATCGCATCACGCGGGACGTGCTCGGCCCACTCGATGTCCGCGAGAAAAACGGCTATCTGCGCGTGGTCACGCCATTGCACTTCGACGACAGCGGCCATGCGGAAAGTCATGAGGGCTTGGTCTATCTCGCCAGCGAGGACAACGCCGCCTTTCTAGGCCCGGCGTCGAACGCCGAGATCGCCCGGCAGATCGCCGAATCCCACGGCCCCAGCGGACCCAATCGCGATTACCTGCTCAATCTCGCCGACGCCTTGCGCGAGATGGGCCACGACGATCCGCATATCTTCGCCCTGGAGCGCGAACTGCTTGCTCTCCCCAAGCAGCCGGCCTGAAAGCCGGCCGTTCACGAGGCAACCGCCACGGACATGCGCGGCGCGGCCTTATACCTCCACCTTGCCGCGCAAAGCCTTGGTCTTTCCCTTGCGAGTTTTCTTGTCGACGCGGCGACGCTTCGCGCCCTTGGAAGGCTGGGTGGGACGGCGTACCTTGCGTTGCTGCACCGCGCCCTGGATCAGGGCCTTGAGACGCGCGAGCGCCTCTTCCTTGTTGGCTTCCAGCGTGCGGTGGCGCTGCGCCTTGATGATGACCACGCCATCCTTGCTGATGCGCTGATCGGAAAGCGCCATCAGCCGCTCCTTGTAGAACGGCGGCAAGGACGAACGCGGGATGTCGAAACGCAGGTGTACCGCCGAGGCGACCTTGTTGACGTTCTGGCCGCCGGCACCCTGCGCCCGAATCTGACTAATGTCGATTTCCCAATCGGCGAGCGCCACCGTATTGGAGATCGTCAGCATGGCGTGGCCCTCGTGACGGATGAATGAGTCCCGTCAGGCTACACCACCGGCGCCTCCCCCGGGCAATCGCGTGATATCAGGCAGCGTCGTCGTCCTGGCGATTGTCTTCGTTCAGCGTGGAGACCTTCGCCGTGGCGTCATGGACACTGACGTGTTGATTGGCTTCGCTTTCCGCGACCAGCGAGAACGGCAGCAGCGCGGAGACGACGATGGTTGCCAACATCGAGAACAGCTTGTTGAGCGCTTTCATGACCACTCCTTGAAGATGGTGGTGATGCGGCGTTTTGTCGCAATACACGATTAGCATGCTAAAAGAATTGGCGGACGTCAAGCGTTCCGTCCTCAGTCAGATTTTCTGCCACACTCATGGGATGACCGGTGCCTATATTGTTAGCCGTTAAACTATTTTGGCATCAGAGCCACAATTGCTCTGCATTTTTTACTAAAATACCCATGTGAGCTACGACCAAAGGCGTAGCCAACGGCTCATCCGTTTCGCTCACACCCTTGAGCCCGGCGCCATGTCGGACCAATGGCGGAATCAAGAGCTAGGTGATCATTCTGTCCCACACAAGGAGACAACAACGCCATGCCACAATCTCGCTCGCAAAGATTGGGCGCCATCGTGCTGCTGGTAGCCTCGCTCGTCGGGCTGGCCATCGCACTTTATGCCTATTTCATGCCGCTGACCGGTGTGACGGGCACGCTCGGCGCACTCGTCGCCATTATCGCCACCCTCATCCTGGCCGTGCTGTCGCTCGCCTTGCCCGCCTTTAAAGGGAACGGCGCTCGCAACGCCTGGCGCGTACTGATTTTCCTGGGGCTCGCCGGCACCTGTTTCGCGGGGCTCCTCCTGCAACAATGGTGGCTTTGCGTGGCCATGGTCGTCGGCCTGATCGGCTTGATTCTCGACATGGTCCTCGCCAATCGCCCTGCCCATCCCGCCCATACATGAGGAGCCGATTCATGCCGACACTCAGATTCAGCGCGCAACTCCTCGGCACCACGGCGGCGCTGGCGCTATTGTTGACCCCGACTGCCCTGCTGGCACAGGAGACGTCCGCCGAGCAGGACGCCTCGAACACGCAGAACACGAGCGCCCAGGACAACGGCGCGGCACCGGAACAGGCTCAGTCCGAGCCGGTGCCACTGGTTCCCGGCACACCGACGTGGGATAGCTTCCACGGCCAGCTCAACGCGCAGAAATACAGCCCCCTGGATCAGATCAACGCCGATAACGTCGGCGACCTGGAAAAGGTCTGGGAAGTGCATACCGGCGATGTCTCCGATGGCTCCGGCGACCTGCCGCCCACGGTATGGTCCGCGACACCGGTGTTCGCCAACGACACGCTCTATATCGGCACGCCGTTCTATCGCATCCTTGCGCTCGATCCCGCCACCGGCGAGCAGAAATGGAGCTTCGACACCGAGTCTTCTCTCGAGGCACTGACGCAACCCGCGCTCAAGAGCCGCGGCGTTGCCTACTGGGAAGCGGATGATCCGGTCGAGGGCGAGTCCTGCCAGAAAATCGTCTACCTCGGCACCATGGATGCGCAGCTCTTCGCCGTCGATGCCGACACCGGCGAGAAGTGCACGAGCTTCGCCGATAACGGCGTGCTCGACGTCAATCAGTGGAACGATACCCATGACAAATGGCCGCTCTCGCTGCTGCAGCCGCCGACCGTGGTGGGCGATCACCTGATTCTCGGCTGGGCCGGCAAGGATTGGGCGTTCGAGCAAGCGCCTCCCGGCACGGTGTTCTCCATCAACGCCCGCACCGGCGAGCGCGAATGGAGCTTCAATGCTCTCTCCGAGGAAATGCGCGAGAAGAGCGGCACCGCCAACGTGTGGACGCATATGTCCGCCGACGAGGAAAACGGCCTCGTTTATCTGCCGATCTCCTCGCCATCGCCCAACTACTGGGGCGGCAACCGCACCGAGGACGTGCCCCTGGCGACCTCGACCACCGCGCTCGACGTCGATACCGGCGAAGTCGTCTGGTCGCGTCAGTGGGTACACCACGATGTCTGGGACTATGACATCAATGCGGCGCCGACACTGATGGACATCACGGTGGACGGCGAAGAAATCCCCGCTCTGGTGCAGGCCACCAAGATGGGCTTTCTGTTCGTGGTCAATCGCCTGACCGGTGAGGACGTCTGGCCGATCGAGGAGCGCCCGGTGCCGCAAGGCGACGGTTCCGTCAAAGGCGAAGAATACGCGGACACGCAACCCTTCCCGACCAAGCCCGCGCCGCTTCTCGACCAGGCCGAGAAGCCCGAAGTCTGGGGGCTCGCCGATGCCGTCAGCTTCGGTCAGTGCTCGGCCCTCTGGGATGACCTGGCCTACGAAGGCATGTACACCCCGCCCACCACCCAGGGTGAAGGTGCACTCACCTACCCGGACAGTGCCGGCGGTGTGCAATGGGGCGGGGTCGCCTTCGATCCGCAGAGCCAGACAGCCATCGTCAATACCTCGCACATCGTGCAGTACGTGAAGCTCTACGAGCGCGAGGCCTACGAGAAGGCCGACAGCGGCTCGGGCAACGAAAGCGGTTTCGCGCCGCAGACGGGCGCGCCCTACGGCATGCGTCTCGAAGTCGCACTCAACTGGCTCGGCATGCCGTGCTGGAAGCCGCCCTTCGGCGAGATCGTCGCCCTGGACATGAAAACGGGTGACGTGAAATGGCGCCGTCCCATCGGGGCGTCTCAGCAGTACGGCTTCTTCATGCCCGAAAGCTGGGGCTCGCCCACCATCGGCGGCCCGGCGGTCACCGCAGGCAACGTGATCTTCATCGGTGCCTCGATGGATGCCAAGCTGCGTGCCTACTCGCTCGAGACCGGCGAGGAACTGTGGGAAGACCAGGCCGAAGCGCCCGGCGTCTCGAATCCCGCGGTCTACGAGTACGAAGGCCGTGAATACGTCGCCTTCATCGCCGGCGGCAACTCGATCCTGAAGGATCAGGTCGGCGATCAGGTCGTCGTCTACGCCCTGCCGGAAGACGAGTGATTCCGACAGCGAGTGGACAGTAGCGACAGAAGGTCGTGATCAGCAGCAAGACGACGGGGTGGGCCATGAGGCCCACCCCGTTTTCATTGGCTTGCGACTTAGTGCGGATGTGGCGGGAATGCGTCGGCCTGGCGGCGGCGTCGTGGAAGCCGTCCAGACCATGGCTCCCGCGCGAAAGGGTCACGCCGACGCGAGGCCCGCCAGATGTTCGTAGAGCACGGCGATACCGATGCCGATGAGGATCAAGCCGCCCAGTATCTCGGCCCACTTGCCGACGATGGTACCAATGGCACGCCCGAGCAGCGTGCCGAGCGTGACCATCAAGGCCGTTGCCAGCCCGATCGCCACCGATGCGGCGATGATGTTGATATCCGTCAGCGCCAGGGTGATGCCGACGGCCATGGCATCGATGCTGGTGGCCAGCGCCGTGAAGGCAATCAGCCATATGGAGCGATTCTCCGGCTGGGTTTCGGCCGCCTTGATCGCTGCGCAGTCTTCCTTCTTCACCCCTGCCCAGATCATGTGACCGCCCAGCAACGCCAGCATGACGAAGGCGATCCAGTGATCGACGCCGGAGACGAAACGCATCGCCACGTGGCCCAGCGCCCAGCCCAGCAAGGGCATGATCGCCTCTACCACGCCGAACACGGCGCCTATGCGCAGCGCACTCAGCAGACGCACCTTCCTCAGCTCGGCTCCCCGGCCGATGGAAGCGGCAAAGGCATCTGTCGACATGGCGAATGCCAACAGAATCAAAGAAGCAGGATTCATGTGCTCTCCATGGTGTGCGTCAGGCGGAGCTGAGGTCTCGCTTTCACTCCAGAAACCCCATTATTTTTGTCAACTTTTTCACAGCCTATACCCGGCGCCCCTGCATGGCAATAACTACCTGAAAACAAAGAAAAAATTAACCATGATTGATCAGTATCGTGATGGTTAATACTGTGAGAGCAAGCTTCGAATGACTAACCGAGGTTGAATCATCCCCCTTCGGTTACGAAGGCAAGACAAGTCCTGCGACGTTTCCGCGCAACGTCAGAAAAACCCTTGGCATATCACCGAGATATCGCCCAATCTGATACACGTTTCGATGGGCAAAGGGATATCGCCATGCGTGCATTTTCGACTCGCCACCAACTGCTAGGCCTGGTCGGCTGGCTGGTAATCAGCTTTATTACCGCCGGCATCGGCGCTATTGCCTCGGTGGATGCGACTCAGTTCTATGCCGATCTCACACAGCCCGACTGGGCCCCTCCCGCGGGCGCGTTCGGACCGGTGTGGACGACTCTTTTCGCGTTGATGGGCATCGCCGCCTGGCTGGTATGGCGGGAAGGTGGCTGGCGCCGCCACCAAGGCGCGCTGACGCTATTTCTCGTGCATCTCGCCGTCAATGCGCTGTGGAGCTGGCTGTTCTTCGTCTGGCACCTGGGGGCATTGGCCTTCGTCGAGGTCATCCTGCTGTGGGGCATGATCCTCGCCACGCTCATCGCCTTCTGGCGCGTGCGCCCGTTGGCCGGGCTGCTGCTGGTGCCCTACCTCGCCTGGGTCTCGCTGGCCACGGCGCTGACCTACACCGTGTGGCAACTCAACCCGCAGTTGCTGGGATGAATGGAAGAGACAGCCATCATTGAGGCAGGCCCATGCGTCCTGCCTCATGCGAAAGCCTACTTTATCTCTCGCACGGGACCGGGCATGACTGTGCACAGGACACAACGCACAGGAGCCTGACATGCCCACCCACGCCACCACCGAATTCTGGAAGGACCTCGCTCCCATCGCCGAAAGCTTCAAGCCCGATGCCAGGCCCGAGGTCCACATCGCCAACGCCCCCACCGACGACGAGCGCTACTACGTGCCGTTCTCCGACACCGTTTCCTCCCGGCCGCTGTGGATTTCGCCCTCGCAAAACCGCTGGTGCGATGTCCTCATGGCCAAGGGCGCCGGGCTGGTCAACCGTCACTACCATCCCCATGAAGTCTTCGCCTACACCATCTCCGGCAAATGGGGCTACCTGGAGCACGACTGGGTCGCCACCGCCGGCGATTTCATCTACGAAACACCCGGCGAAGGACACACCCTCGTCGCCTACGACCATCCCGACCCGATGCGCGTCTTTTTCATCGTCACCGGCCCGCTGATCTGGCTGGACGAAAACGGCGACTCCTGCGGCCACTTCGACGTGCATGACTACATCGCCCTCTGCCGCGACCATTACGACAAGGTCGGCCTCGGCGCCGACCTGGTGGACAGCCTCTTCCGCTAACCAACCCGCGACTCACCGCCGCCACGCCGCTGCACATTCTGCGGCGTGCATTTTTCATGCAGCTTGACTACGGTGAACATGTCGCTAGGTATAATTAGGTCAAGAAAGTCAATGATGAAACTCGCGCCTGCCCTGGGTAACCAGGTGGCGATAAGAAGCAGCTAGCATCCAAATGGAGCCTGGGTGTTTCAATGCACAAGGAATCATTGGACAATTTTTCCAACAAGAAGAGGCCATTATGACAAAACTAATAGCATTCTTTTTCGCTTCAATGATGATTGTTGGCGTCGCTCATGCACACTCTGGAGGAACCGACGAAAACGGCTGTCACGCAGGTTCCAAGCCGTATCACTGTCACTAACCAGGGCATCACTGCACCGAGCTGATATGCTCGGTGCAGTGCTAGGACCACCTTCAGATCAAATGTCAAAAGCGCTCCGCTCTCGCTTTTACGAATCGCCCTCCGGCACCGTCTATATAAACTTTAACCGATATTTAAAAAGGCCCATACGGTACTGCATGCAAGTGTGGCTGCTGTGCCTTGAACAACGTCGAATTCATGCGCCTTTTGGGCTACCGAAGACTCAAGACACCGTTACAGCGTTTCTTCCAGAAGCTGGGACAGTCGCTTGTGGTGCAGGGCGTCGGCGGCTGCATCGTAGGAAGGAGCGTCCTTGGCCGTGAAGCCGTGGGCTGCACCCTTGTAGAGTTCGGTGATGAAGTGCACGCCGGCGGCGGCAAGCGCTTCATCCATGCGGGCGATCTGGTCCGGGGGCAATAGCTCGTCCTTGTCGGCATGGCCGAAATAGACACGCCCTTCGATGGCACCAACGACGTTCACGAGACTGTTCGGATCGTTCGCCTCGGCCAGCCGCGCCGAATGGAAGCCGGCCGCAGCCGCCACACGGTCGGCGTGCTCTGCCGCCATGCGCAGCGCAAAGGCGCCCGTCATGCAATAGCCGACCACACCGATCTTGCCGTCCGCGAACTCGGTCTCGTGGTCGATACCGTCCAGCAGGGCGGCGAAGTCGCGGGATTGCGCCTCGGGCGTCAGGTGGGCGGCATACTCGAGCAACGTCGGTCGCACATCCGGATCTCGGAAGGACTTGCCCTCCGGCACGATGTGACCGCTTGCATCGCGGTAGTAGACGTTGGGCATCAATACGGCATAGCCGTTATTGGCGATTTGCTGGGCCTTCTCGTGGTAGCAGGGACGCAGGCCACCGATATCGGTGAACAGCACCACGGCCGGAAGGGGGCCGTCGGCGTGCTCGGGCGTGAAGATATGCGCGTCGATAGTGCCGTCGGCGGCGGGGATTTCGATAGCACGAGACATGGCTGAGCTCCGGATTGTCGATGTCGAACGTCACTAGAGACGAATCTAACCGCAGACAGCCCCGGATGACGAGGTCATGGCGCCACTGCGCTGTCGATCATCCGGCCCGCCCTCGCCCGTTACCGCCCCAAGGGAGCGCGCCGCCAGGCACGCGACGCAAGACGCCCCCTTTCATTGGTGCCGCGGGCCAGCCCTTGACCCGCAGCACGTGCATGACAGCGCTGTTTCAGCCGAACAGCCAGGGATCGACCAGCCCGCTCGGATAGGTCAGTGTCAGGAACTCGGCCATGCCCATCAGGAAGGCCGTAACGCCGAGCGCCATGATGGCCGCCACCCAGGGCTTGAGGCGCGCGATGACCAAGAGGAACACGAGGCAGAACAGTGTCGCGGCAGTGATGAAGCCCAGTAGTTGCATGGCGCCGACCAGAGCGAAGAAGCCTGCCAGCCAGAGCCCTTGCTGGCCGATGGCTTGAGGCTGCCACTGGGGACGGTGCATCAGGCAACGCGCAATCTCCAGAAGGCAGGAGACGGCGAGGATCGCGATGGCCAGCCGCGGCATGATGCCGCCGATCAGGGTCAGGTCGGCCACGTCGATCCAGGCAATGGCCGCCGTACCAAGCAGGGCGGCGAAGAGCACTACGTCGATGCCCCCCAGGGTCGGAGGCTCGGTGCGGGCCGTGGCGGCAGCGCCGACCGAGGCGGCCTGGCGACGCTTGATCCAAAGCGAGCGCAGCAGGGGAATGAAGAGAGCCGCCAGGATCAAGGCGCCGATGATCAACACGCCGGGGCGCATGAAGGCCTCCGTGCCCTGGAACTGCACCGCCTGGTAGAAATACCCCTCCGCGCCCGGCGCCAGCACGAAACCGATCAGGAAGGCAGGGCGCGACCAATTCGCCTGCTTGAACAGCACGCCCAGGATGCCGACCGCCCCCAGGGCGAGCAGGTCACCCGCGGAACGCGTGGCCTGGAAGGCGGCGAACATGATCAGCACCGTGATCAGCGGTGCCAGCGTGGCGAAGGGAACCCGGGTCAGGCTGGCCACCGGACGCGCCAGCACCAGGCAGAGCGCGGCGCCCAGGATATTGGCCAGGGCCAGCGACCAGATGATGGTATAGGTCAGATCGAGGTGGGTCTCGATCATGCCGACCCCCGGCTGCAGGCCGAGCAACAATAGACCGCCGAGGAATACCGCGGCCGTTCCCGAGCCCGGCACGCCAAACAGCAGGGTCGGCACCATGGCCCCGCAGGCGCAGGCATTGTTGGCGGATTCCGGGGCGATCACCCCGCGAATGTCTCCCTTGCCGAATTCGGACTTGTCCTTGGCGCTCTGCACCGCATGGCCGTAGGTGAGCCAGTCGACCACGGAGCCGGCCAAGCCGGGAATCGTGCCGATCAGGCTGCCGATGGCCGCACAGCGCGCGACGAGCCCGCGTTGCTCACGAACGTTGCGGATGCCTGCCCGCCAGCCTTCGCCGAGCTCACAAGGCTCTTCGGCGATCGAACCGCGCTTCACGAGGAGGTCGACGATCTCGGGGAGAGCGAAGATCCCGAGCCCCACCACCACCAGGGGCAAGCCATCGTAGAGATAGTCGAGTCCGAAATTCATGCGGAACTCGCCGGTGGCCGGTGCCATGCCGATGGCGCCCACCAGCAGGCCCAGGCCGCAGGCGGCCAGCCCCTTGAAGAGGTCGCGCCCGGAGAGCACGGCCACCATGGACAGGCCGAGCAGGGTCAGCATGAAGAGTTCGGAGGAAGAGAACGACAGCACCAGCGGACGGGCGATCAGGATAAAGCCGGTCAAGATGACGGCACCGATGATGCCCCCGATCATCGAAGACAGAAAGGCGCTGGACAGCGCGCGTGCCGCCTGGCCACGCTTGGCCAGCGAGAAGCCATCGATGACCGTTGCCTGGGATGCGCTGGAGCCGGGAATCCCCAACAGTACCGAGGCAAAGGTATCGCCGGTGGGAATCACGGCGACCAGGCCCATCAGCATGCCCAGGGCCACAGCCGGCTCCATGCCGTAGAGAAAGGGCAGCAGCAGCGACATGCCGGCGATGCCACCGAGGCCGGGGATGATGCCGACCACGAGGCCGACCAGCACGCCCAGCACCATGAAGAGCAGATGGGACAGTGTGAAAAGCTGTCCCAGGCTGGAAAGAAAGATATCGAGCATGGCGTATGGCTCTTGTTTTATGTGGCCGGAGGGAGCCTGGATGACCGGCCCCGGTGAGACCGGTACATCCGGCTGCGCATCAGATCTTGGCGCCGTGTTCCGACTCTAGCCAGTCGGCCAGCCAGTCGCGCGTGGCGTCATCGATGGACATGGCATCATCAAGATGGCGCTGGACGGTGTCGCCGATCACCGGTGTGTAAGGCCCCAGCTGTGCGTCGGCGGCTTTCTTGAACGCCTTGGTATCCACGAAATCTCGTGCCGCCTGGCGATAGGTCTCGATCAGGGCCTGCGGCGTGTCCTTCGGCACCATGATCAACTTCTGCAAGGCATAGCCGGAGGCAAAGAACTTGCGAAATGCCTCATACTCATTGCCCGACGGCGCCTCGCCATGCTGCGCCTGGTAGACCTCGTTGAAAGTGGGCAACCCCGGGAAAGCCGGATCGCGCACGATCTTGCCTTCGTCGTTCAGCACCCCTAGCGAGAAGAGCGGTACTGCCTTGCCGGCCTTGACCAGCGGCTCGACGTTGCTCAGATAAGCGGAGGTCGTCTGGAAGTCGATGTCGGCTTCACCACGCTCGAACGCCAGGCGGCCCTCGCCCCGACTGCGCATGCCGAACACTGCTTGCACGTCGGCACCCAGCATGTCCAGCGCGATCAGGACAGGCAGCTCGACGCCGGTGGGGTTCTGTGCCGCCAGTTTGACCGGCTGTTCCAGCAGGGCGTCCAGCGCCATCTCGGCCGACTCGCCGAGACTAGGCTGGGCATAGACCACTCCCCCCGTCGGCGTGGCCAGGATGGGCGTCCAGTCGCTGTAGTCGTAACGCACGCGGGGATCGCCGAGCATGGCCGGATACTGGGTCGAGGCCGAGGTCCCCAACCAGTCACTGCCATCCGACTTGGCACGCACGGTGAACAGATTGGCGCCGTTGATCGAGCCACCACCGGGCACGTTGTCGATCATGATGGTCGGTTCGCCCGGCAGAGACTCGCTGAGCCAGGGCGAAAAGAAGCGCGCCCACACGTCTGTCCCTCCGCCGACACCGAAGGGAATGGTCCACTTGATGTTACCGGGCACCTCGACATCCTGGGCCTGTACGGCCGTCGTCAGTCCCAGTCCAGCAATCGCGCCCCCTAGCAATAATGCTTTCTTGAGTCGCCCGAGCGAAAGGCAGGCAGTTGCAGTCTTTTTGGTTGGCATGGCGTTACTCCTGACGTGTTGTAGTTGTCATGGTCGATGACCGACATCCCTGCGGATGCAAGGATTCAGCTGGCTCTTGAAGTCAGCATATCCTGACCAGGAGCCGAAGGAAGCGAGTAGAAAATGGTCCCGCTCATGATCTTTCTGGCGGTGCGGATAAGGGAAACGCGGGCAATGTCGACGGGGTTTCCGTTGCGGTGCTCGACATCCAGATCGATGAATCCGGAGGGATGTTCCAGGCTGACTTGTGACAGCTGACCATCCGCCGCCAGCTTTCCCGTCTCCACCACGATGCGGTTGGCCACGGTGCCCGGCACACTGACGGCCGTGGCCACCGCAATGGCGCCAGTGACGGCAATGGCCTTGTGGCAGCGATGAGGCACGAAATAGCGAGTGCACAACGTACTGTCGTCGTCGATCGGTGCCGATACCAGCACCGGCTTGGGCAAGACGCTCTGGCTGACATCCCCCAGCCCCATTCGCAGCCCCGCCTCGCGACGAACCGACTCCAGTCGCTCGAGCATGGCAGAATGAGCATCCAGTTCAGCGGGAGACTCCCGGCCACTGAGGCCCAGGTCGGCCGCGCTGACCATCATGATGGGAGTGGCAGCGTCGAGGCAGGTGACCTGGAGGCCATCTATCGTGTCGATGGCGTTACCGGTCGGCAGCAGCGCCCCCGTCTTGGTGCCGACGATATCCAGGAAACCGAGCTGGATGCCGGCGGCACATCCGGGGACGCCGCTGATCGTCGTATCGCCCTCGTAAGCGACCTGCCCTCCCGGGGTCGGCACATGACACTCGATCAACCGCTGGGTGTTGAGATTGCGCACCCGAACGGTCGTCATTCCCTCCTGGAGCGCTACCAGCCCCGTTTCGAGGGCATACGGACCGACGGCCGAGAGCATGTTGCCGCAGTTCGGGTTGAAGTCGACACGTCGATTGAGCACATCGACCTGCGCGAACAGGTAATCGACATCCGCCTCGGGGTGCGATGAACGCTCCACAATGGCGACCTTGCTGGTCAGCGGGTCGCCGCCTCCAATGCCATCGACCTGCAGAGCATGGCCCGATCCCATCAGGCTGATCAGGATCTCGGCTTGCGCCGCCTGGTTATCGGGAAGGTCCCTCATGCGCAGGAAAGGGCCTCTGGAGGTGCCACCGCGCATGATCATGCAGGGAATGCTGTTCATCATCGTCATGCCATATCGCGTCGAAAAGTCGTGATATGAGCATGTCAGGGCACTTTTCATGCCTCAAATGCAAATAGAATCGTCGATCAATTCGAAAAATGCATTAATGTGCTAAAGTCATTAATACACTTCATCCCATGCAAGAAAAACGACATGCTACATCGCCTGGAATTCCTCGATTTACAAGCCTTCATTCTGGTCGCAGAGCTGGGATCCTTTCACGAAGCCGCACAACGCCTCCATCTCTCTCAGCCGGCGCTATCCCGCCGAATTCAGAAGCTCGAAGAAATCCTGGAAGTCGAGTTGCTGGAACGCACCACCCGGCGAACGCGGCTGACCCCCATCGGCACGGACTTCCTGCCCCGGGCGAGACGCATGATCGAGGAGTACGAATCGTCGATCCTGGGCATTAGAGAGCTGGCCACGCATCAGAAGGGCACGGTCACCATTGCCTGCATCCCCACCGCGGCGTTCTATTTCCTGCCTAGTGTGATCCGTGGATTCAGCGAAGCCTGGCCCGGCATCCGCATCCGGATACTCGACGTGAGTGCCAAGGAAGGGCTGGAGAGGGTCATCAGCGGCGAGGCCGACTTCGGTATCAACATGTTCAGCGCCCAGAGTCCGGAAGTCTCTTTCACCCCACTGCTGAAAGACCCTTTCGTCCTGGCATTGCGTGCGGACCATCCCCTTGTCGATAAGCCAAGAATCGAATGGTCGGATCTTGAACAGGTCAGGTTGATCACGGTGAGCCGGGACAGCGGTAATCGCATCCTGCTGGACAACACCCTGTCGGCGGAAGGCATTCGATTGAACAGCTTCTACGAAGTCCAGCACCTTTCCACTTCGCTGGGCCTGGTCGAGTCGGGGCTGGGCGTGGCCATATTGCCTCGCATGACCATGCCCGGCGCCGACCATGACTCGCTGCGCGCACGTGAACTCCCCAAGCCGCGCATTCAGCGCACGATCGGCCTGGTAAGAAGCAACTCGCACAGTATTTCCAGCACGGCCCAGCTGTTTATCGACATGCTGCTCGAGCGCTGGGGCAACTCCGCCTGCACCTGAGATAGCCCGATAGGCAGCCTGCTCCGGTCTCACGATCGGAGCTCGGCGCTTTTCCCTCACGCATCGTAATCGATGGCAAACGCGGACCAGGCCTGGCGCGTGGGCATGACTTCCAGCCGATTGAAATTGACATGCGGCGGGAGTGTGGCGATGTAGAACATCTGCTCGGCGATATCCTCGGCAGTGAGCGCAGTGGTGCCGCGATACAGCGCGTCGGCAGCGACCTGGTCACCGCCGGTGCGCACGAGGGTGAATTCGGTCTCGGCAATGCCGGGCGCGAGGTCGGTCACGCGCACACCGGTGCCGAGCAGGTCGCAGCGCAGGTTGTAGCTGAACTGTTTGACGAAGGCCTTGGAGGCGCCATAGACGTGGCTGCCAGGATACGGCCATTGGCCGGCGATGGAGCCGACATTGACGATGGTGGCGCCCTCGCCGACGTCGATCAGCGTGGGCAGCAACGCATGGGTGACATTGACCAGCCCCGTGACGTTGGTATCGATCATGGTGTGCCAGTCGCTCCGGTCGGTGTGTTGGGCGGGCTGCGGCGCCAGCGCGAGGCCAGCGTTGTTGAGCAGCGTGCGCACCCGCGTGAAGCCTTCCGGCAACGCGGCCACGGCGGCATCCACGGCATCGCTGTCGCGCACGTCGAGGGCGACGATATGCACCGGCACCCGCCCCTGGAGCTCTTCCTTCAAGGCTTCCAGGCGCTCGAGACGCCGCCCGGTAAGCACCAGCGACCAGCCCGCGGCAGCAAAGCGATGCGCAGCGGCGCGGCCGAACCCGGACGTCGCACCAGTGATGAAGACACAATCCGTCATGCCGATTTCCTCTTGTCGTGATGATGATGTTGACGCGTCAGCCAATCGCCTCGCGGAGCAGTACCCACAGCGAGAGCGCGATCAACAGTGGCGCGACGCTGAACTTGAGCGAGCGCGGCGGCGCGCGTTCGAAGCGCCACTGGCCCAGGACATTGCCGAGCAGGGCCGGTAGCAGTAGCCATGCCGCCCATTGCCAGGTGCCGGCCGTCAGAGCACCGGCCAGCCCCAACCCGAGCAGGGAGGCGCTACTGCTGGCGGCGAAGAAAACGATGGCCGTGGCACGCGCCGAAAGCGACGGCATGCGGCGATACAGCAGGTACAGCATCAACGGCGGCCCGCCCGAGGAGGCCAGCGTCATGCACAGTCCCGAGAGCCCGCCCGCGCCAAGCACCACGCCACGCGCTTGCGCACCGCGACCGGGCGCGGCGACATCCCGCTGGCAGAGCAGGGCCACGGCACCGCTCAGCGCCAACAGCGCGACGACGATACGCATCGGCGCAGCCGGTACGCTCGCCAGCAGCCACACGCCGAGTCCG
Organism: Chromohalobacter sp.; assembly: GCF_039830575.1. NCBI lineage: Bacteria > Pseudomonadati > Pseudomonadota > Gammaproteobacteria > Oceanospirillales > Halomonadaceae > Chromohalobacter > Chromohalobacter sp. The sequence goes on from NZ_JBDOOX010000003.1 coordinate 101,692, forward strand.
GTCGCCATCGCCATGCCCAGCAACAACGGACGCAGGCAAGGCCAATCGGCATGACGCAGGGCACGTCGCCACAACCCCAGGCTCGTGACGAGGTCCAGCAGCAACGCCAACGGCACGGCCTGAATGGGCGGCATGAACAGCGTCAAGCCAAGTGCGAGCAGCATGGCGAACCCGAAGCCGCAATACCCGCGCACGCCCCCCGCCAAGAGCGCGAGGCTCATCGCGGCGACAAGCGTAGGTAACGTCGGGGGCACGGCGACTCCTCGGGAACGGGAATGAATCACTGGCACCGCAGCCTATCCAAGGCCGTGAATGCCACGGTAGAGCCAGTTGCGGCGCCTCGATGGGACATCCCGACGTCAGGAAGGAATCGGCATTGGCCGATCGTCACTCGCAGAGACAAGTGCGCAGGACGGTCCGAGCCGAGGGGGCAATCGGATCACGTCAAGTGGAAGGAAGCGGTAGCGCGACACGGCGCACTTCGTTCTGAAGGGCCGTGTCACGTTTCCCGGCACGTCAGGCGCTAACCGGGAAAGGAGAGAGTCACGCGACGTCGAAACGGTCGGCGTTCATCACTTTCGTCCAGGCGGCGACGAAGTCGTTGACGAATTTCTCTTCATTATCGTCCTGTGCATAGACTTCCGCGTAAGAACGCAGCAGCGAGTTGGAACCGAAGACCAGATCAACGCGCGATGCTGTCCATTTGACGGCATCCGTTTCCCGGTCACGGATCTCGTACACGTTGTTGCCCGCCGGCTTCCAGGTATTGCCCATGTCGGTCAGGTTGACGAAGAAATCGTTGGTCAACTGCCCTTCACGGTCGGTGAAGACACCGTGCCTGGTGCCACCATGATTGGTGCCCAGCACTCGCATACCGCCGATCAGCACGGTCATTTCCGGCCCGGTCAGCCCCATCAGTTGGGCGCGATCGAGCAGCATTTCCTCCGGCTTCACCACGTAGTCTTGCTTCTGCCAATTACGGAATCCATCGGCCAACGGTTCCAGCGGCGCGAAGGAGGCGGCATCGGTCATCTCGTCGGTGGCATCGCCGCGGCCTTTCAAGAACGGTACATGCACGTCATGGCCCGCCGCTTTTGCCGCTCGTTCGATGCCCACGCTGCCCCCCAGCACGATCACATCGGCGATGCTGGCACCGGTCTCGGCGGAGATCCGCTCATAGACGTCGAGGACCTTGGCAAGACGCTCGGGCTCATTCCCCGGCCACGTCTTCTGAGGCGCCAGGCGGATGCGCGCACCGTTGGCGCCCCCCCGCATGTCGGAACCACGATACGTGCGAGCGCTGTCCCAGGCCGTACTGACCATTTCACCGATGCTCAGGCCGCTTTCCGCGATTTTCTGCTTCACGACCTCTTCGCAATAGGCGATGCTGCCCGCCGGGATCGGGTCCTGCCAGATCAGGTCATCTGCGGGTACGTCGGGGCCGATATAGCGCGCCTTCGGGCCCAGGTCGCGATGGGTAAGCTTGAACCATGCCTTGGCAAAGGTTTCAGAGAAATACTCTGGATCGTCCATGAATTTCCGGCAGATCTCGTTGTATACGGGGTCCACCTTCATCGCCATGTCCGCATCGGTCATGATCGGCATACGGCGAATCGACGGATCCTCGACATCAACCGGCATATCCTCTTCGGCAATGTCGACTGGCTCCCATTGCCACGCACCCGCCGGGCTCTTCTTGAGCTCCCACTCGTGGTTGAACAGCATATCGAACCAGCCCATGTCCCACTGGGTCGGGTTCTTGGTCCAGGCGCCTTCTATACCGGACACGACGGTATCGCGACCGATACCGCGGCCTTTGGTATTCATCCAGCCAATGCCCTGATATTCCACATCGGCCGCTTCCGGCTCCGCACTGAGGTTCTCCGCCTCACCGTTGCCATGGCATTTGCCGATCGTGTGGCCACCGGCCGTCAGCGCCGCTGTCTCTTCATCGTTCATGGCCATGCGAGCGAAGGTCTCGCGTACCTGCTCGGCGGTTTTCTGCGGATCGGGTTGTCCGTTCACCCCCTCGGGATTGACGTAGATGAGCCCCATCTGCACCGCTGCCAGCGGATTTTCCATGGTGTCCGGCTTTTCGACATCGGCATAACGCTCATCGGAAGGTGCCAGCCACTCCTTCTCGTCGCCCCAGTAGATGTCCTTTTCCGGATGCCAGATATCTTCACGACCGAAGGCGAAGCCGTACGTCTTCAATCCCGCGACTTCATAGGCGATGGTGCCGGAAAGGACCATCAGGTCGGCCCATGAAATCTTGTTGCCATACTTCTTCTTGATCGGCCACAGGAGGCGGCGCCCCTTGTCGGTATTCACGTTATCCGGCCAGGAGTTGAGCGGTGCAAAGCGTTGATTCCCTGTGCCACCGCCGCCACGGCCATCCGCCAAGCGATATGACCCTGCAGAGTGCCATGCGACACGGGCAAACATGCCTACGTAGCTTCCCCAGTCCGCAGGCCACCATGCCTGACTATCCACCATCAGCTGGCGGAGATCGTTCTTCAGCGCTTGAACGTCAAGCTTCTTGACCTCCTCCCGATAGTTGAAGTCGGGGTCCATCGGATTGGTTTTACGGTCGTGCTGGTGCAGGATATCCAGGTTAACACCTTCCGGCCACCAGTCTTTATTGGAGGTCCCCGTGGAGGTATTGCCGCCGTGCATTACCGGGCATTTTCCGCTCATGTTGCATTCCCCTTAATCGCGCTTGCGCTTGGTGATACCAACGGTATCCATGGTCGTCACCTTCAATAACGCACACGGCCTTGGGTGACGGCCGTGCGTTATCGACGTCTCCCTTTTTTAAAGCATCCCTCTCATAGTAAAAATTTGTATTTTGCTACCTGCCGGATAGGAATAAATCATTACAGTGCACGCGCGGTGCCACCCCGCTGTCACGGCGCCGGCCTCTTTCTGGCTCTATCGGGGCAGGAGTTAAGCTGCATAGGCTTGTGCGATAACCGTCACCGTTCCTCGCCGACCGCACAGGACTACGCCCATGACCACGACCAACGATCTCGTTCATCAACTCGACCGCCAGCACGTGTTTCACTCCTGGTCCCGGCAGGGACAGCTCGATCCGCTGGTGATCGCCGGCGCCGAGGGGTGTCGGATGTGGGATTACGCAGGCAAGGAATACCTGGATTTCAGCAGCCAGCTGGTGAACACCAACATCGGCCACCAGCATCCCAAGGTCATTGCCGCCATCAAGGAGCAGGCCGAGACCCTGGCCACGGTGGCTCCGGCGCATGCCAACCTGGCGCGCGGCGAAGCCGCCAAGCGCATCCTGGAGCGTGCCCCCCGGGGCTTCTCCAAGGTGTTCTTCACCAACGCCGGGGCGGATGCCAACGAGAACGCCATCCGCATGGCGCGGAGCTACACCGGACGCGACAAGATTCTCTCGGCGTATCGCTCCTACCACGGCAACACCGGCTCGGCCATCGCCGCCACCGGAGATCCACGCCGCGTGCCCAACGAGTTCGCCCGGGGCCACGCGCACTTCTTCAATCCGTATCTCTACCGCAGCGACTTCTGGGCCAGCAACGCGGAGGAAGAGTGCCAGCGCGCCTTGCAGCACCTGCGCCGGGTCATCGAATGCGAGGGGCCGGAAGCGATCGCCGCCATTCTGCTCGAACCGATTCCCGGCACGGCCGGTGTGCTGACTCCACCGCCGGGATACCTGCGCGGCGTGCGCGAACTGGCCGACGAATTCGGCATCCTGCTGATCTTCGATGAAGTGATGGCTGGTTTCGGGCGTACCGGGCGCTGGTTCGCCTTCGAGCACTTCGATGTCACCCCGGACCTGATCGTGTTCGCCAAGGGCGTCAATTCCGGTTACGTGCCGGCCGGCGGCGTCGTGGTCTCGGATGCCATCAGCCGTCATTTCGACGCGCACATGTTCTTCGGCGGCCTGACCTACTCCGGACATCCGCTGGCGATGGCCGCCATCGTCGCCACCCTGGATGCGATGCGCGAGGAAGGCGTGGTGGAAAACGCCGCACGCATCGGCGACGGCGTGCTCGGCCAGGGCCTCGAGCGCCTGGCGCACCGGCATGCCATCGTCGGCGAAACACGCGGGCTGGGGGTCTTTCATGCCCTGGAACTGGTCAGCGACCGCAAACGCCGCACACCGCTTGCCGCGGATGCGATGAACGAGATCAAGCATGCCCTGCTCGCCGAGGGCATGCTGCCGTTCGTGGCCGAGAACCGTATTCATGTGGTCCCGCCGTGTATCGTCAGCGAGGCGGAAATCCAGCAGGGACTGGCGATTCTGGATAACGTTTTGGGCGAGATGTCAGCCAAGCACGCCGCTTGATTGCCTGGGTCGCGGGCGGCATCGCCACCGCAAAGCTAGATAACATGCGCCAGGCCTTTGCCCGGCGTCGTCGCGGGTACGCCGCTACTCTAGCGTTCTCGCTAGGCGTTCGATGCCCGGTTCGATGCGTTCGGCGTCGATGGCACCGAACCCCAGGCGCATGAAGTTGCGCGGCGGCACGCGCTCGAAGAAATGCTGAAAGCCCGGCTCGATGAGTACCCCGTTCTGCGCGGCCTGCCAGGCCAGGCGCTGGGTGTCCACATTCTCCGGGGCTTCCAGCCAGAACACGCTGGCATGATCGCCGCCGACACGCCGGCAACCGGGCAGGTGCCTGGCAATGGCATCGTTCATGCACTCCCAGCGATGGCGCATCTCGTCGGCGAACTGCCGCAGATAGCGGTCGTAATGTCCCTGGGCGAGAAACTGCGCCAGCTGTTGCTGCAAGCTCGAGGGCGGGTGGCGATACATCAACCGCCGCAGCGCGCGCAGCTCGTCGATCAGCTCGGCGTCGGCGACGAGATAGCCCAGCCGCAGCCCTGGCGAGAGCGGCTTGGACAGGCTGCTCATGTAGATCACCCGCCCACCGGCTCGGCTGGCCTTCAGCGCCGGCTGCGCGTGACGATCGAAGTTCACCTCCGCGTCGTAATCGTCCTCGAGCACGATCTGGTCGAAACGCTGAATCTGGTGGATGAGACGTTCGCGACGCTCGCGACTCATGGTGGTGCCGGTCGGTCCCTGGTGGCTGGGCGTCACGTAGAGGTAATCGCAATGCCGCGTGTCGGCATCGAGTTGCATGCCCTCGCCGTCGACAGGCTGATAGTGCAGCTGGGCTCCCTGGCGCAGGAAGACGTTGACTGCTTCGCGGTAACCGGGGTTCTCGACGGCGACCCGCGTCTTCCGGTCGAACAGCAACTGCGCGATCAGAAACAGCGCATTCTGCGCCCCCAGGGTCACCAGGATCTCGTCGCTCTGTGCATGGATGCCGCGCTTGGGCAGCACCCGGGTACGCAATTGCTCGACCAGCATGGGGTCGTCCTGGTCGTAGCGGTCGCTGAGCCAGTGACGCTCGCGATTCCCACCCAGCAGACGACGGGCCGTCTCCCGCCATTGTTCGAGGGGAAACAGCCGGGCATCCAGTTGCCCGTACACGAAGGGAAATTCGTAATCCATCCAGTTGCTGGGCCGCAGCACGCCCTGCAAGTGACTGGGGCGATGCGTGAAGCGCTTGCTCCATGATGGTGCGTCGCGCACCGGCTGGCACATGGTCTGCGCCAGTTCCAGGGCATCGCTGTCGTGGTAGGCGTCATGCAGGTAATACCCGCTGCGTGGACGGCTGATCAGATAACCATCCTCGACCAGCCCCTCGTACACCAGCGCCACGGTATTGCGCGAAATCCCCAGTTGCAGGGACAAGCGGCGACAGGACGGCAATGCCTCGTCCGCCGGGATGGTGCCGGTATGGATGGCATCGAGCAGCGCTTCGCGCAGTTGCTCCTGCAATCCTCGCTGAGCATCGAAATCGAGATGAAAGTAATGGTCGAGCATCGTGCATCTCCCGATGAGGCATCACATCGAAAGCGATGCAAGGAACACGCCATGACGTCTCGATCGCTGCCTGGCGGCATGGTTAGGCATCGAAACATCTGGCCAACCGGTGTCCCTCAACTGGCTCTATAGCGACCAACGTCGAATTCTTTAGGGTGGAATCACCAAGATCGCCATTGCCGCTAGCGCGGCGAGCCGTCTTCGGTCTCAGCCAACGAGCTCAACAACAACAGCAACAGCGAAGGTGATTATGATGCTTCCCACGACTCGCTACGCAGGTCGCCCGATGGATTCCACTCTCCGCCACCGCGTCTCCAGGACGCGCGTTTCGAGGACCCTGGCCGCCACCGTGGCCGGCGCCTTGATGTCGCTTTCGCTGCCCGCCCTGGCGGCGGATCTGGCGGAGATCCAGGAGCGCGGTTACATGGAAGTCGCCACCGAGGATAACTACGCCCCGTTCAACTTCATCGAAAACGGCGAGGCCAAGGGCTTCAACGCCGACATGCTCGAAGAGCTGCGCGATTACGCCGACTTCGAGATTCGCCAGGAAATCCTGCCATGGACCGGCCTGCTCGCGGCGGTCTCCAACGACCAGTACGACATGGCCTTGACCGGGGCCTCGGTCTCCGACGAGCGTCTGCGGGTCTTCAACTACACCCCGCCCTACGCCTCGGCGCAGCACTTCTACATCAAGCGCGCCGATGACGACAGCCTGCAGAGCGTGGCCGACCTGAGCGGCAAGACCCTCGGCGTGCAGGCGGGCAGCGTGCTGCTCTCGCGGCTGCCCGAGCTCGAGCAAATGCTCGAGGAGCAAGACGGCGAGCTGGGCGAGGTCGTGGAGTACGAGTCCTATCCCGAGGCCTTCGCCGACCTGGCCAATGGCCGCCTGGATTACGTGATCGACTCGGCGGTGCCGGTGAACACCCTGGTCGCGTCCAAGCCGGAGATCTTCGCCAAGGGTCAGGCGGTATCCGGGGCGGGCTACGTCTCCTGGCCGATTCCCAAGGATAGCCCGGAGCTGCTCGACTACATGACCGAGTTCCTCGCCCACATGCAGGAAAGCGGCCGCCTCGCCGAGCTGCAGGAAAAATGGTTCGGCGAAAGCTTCTCCGACCTGCCCAGCAAGCCGCTGACCAGCGTCGAGCAATTCCACGAACTGGCCGGGCTCGACGACTGATCGCCCAGTCGCGCCCAGTGTCGATGCGGCGCCGTGGTCCGCGCCCGGCGCCGCCCTTCTTCCTTAGCTCGGGGAACCTGTCATGAACGCCAGTGCCTGGCAAATGTTGCTGGAAGGGGCCTGGACCACCGTCTGGATATCCGCCGTCTCGATTGCCATCGGGGTCGTGGCGGGCCTGGTCATCGCCCTGATTCGCCTCGCGCGCATTCCCATCGTCGACCAACTGCTCGTGCTCTACATCAGCGTGGCCCGCGCCACTCCCCTGGTGACGCTGGCACTGTTCATCTTTCTCAGCGCCCCCGACCTGGGGCTCGACCTCAACCGTAGCGTCGCCGGCATCCTGGCCTTGACGCTCAATACCACGGCCTTCAATGCCGAGATCTGGCGCAGCGCCTTTCGCAACTTCTCCCGCGACCAGCGCGAGGCGGCCATGGCCACGGGCATGACGCCGTGGATCACCTTTCGCCGCATCATGCTGCCGCAGATGGTGATCACCAGCCTCCCCGGGCTGGTCAACGAGATGTCGTTTCTGATCAAGGGCAGCCCCGCCATCGCGGTGATCGGCATCGTCGACCTGACCCGCGTGACCAACCGCATTTCGGCCGTGACCTATGAGCCGCTACCGCCGATTCTCGTCGCCGGCGCGCTCTACATGATGGTGATCGGCTGCCTGGTCTGGCTGCAGCGCATCTTCGAGCGCCGCGCCAACCGGCTGGCCATGTGAGGAGGCGGCAATGAGCAACTGGGACATCCTGTGGGAGGCGCGCGGCGAGTTCTTGATCGGCTTCTGGCGCACGCTGGAGATCTTCGGCCTGTCGATCGTCGGCGCCTTTCTGATCGGCTGCGGCCTGTTGTACCTGCTCGAGGGCAGCCGCAAGCGTCTGACCATGCCGCTGCGCATCGTCATCGATGCCATGCGCATGCTGCCGTTCCTGATCCTCGTCTACCTGCTGTATTACGGCCTGCCGACCTTCGGCATTCGCCTGGATGCCTGGTGGTCGGGCGTCGGGGCGCTGGCGGTGTATCACGGCATGTATTTCGCCGAGATATTCCGCGGCAACCGTCTGACCTTTCCGCCGGGACAGCTCGAGGCCGCCAAGGCGCATGGCTTCACCAAGGGCAAGATGTTTTTCCGCCTGATTCTGCCGCAGGTCATCATGCAGACCCGGCCATTGATGGGCAATCAACTGATCTACGCCCTCAAGGACACGGCGTTTCTGGTGATCATCACCGTGCGCGAACTCACGGCGGCGGCCAACAGCCTGTCGAGCACCTATTTCATTCCCACCGAGGCGTTCATCGTCGTCATCGGTTTTTACTGGGCGCTCAGCGTGGCGATGGAAATCATCATCAAACAATGCGGGCGTTTCGGCGCCAAACGGGGGTTCGACAATGTCTGACGCAAACACGTCCGAGACGGCCGCGGTTTCGATCCGCCATCTTTCGAAGAGCTTCGATGACGTCGAGGTGCTGCGCGACGTCGAACTGGAGGTCAAGACCGGCGACGTGGTGACGATCATCGGCTCGTCCGGCTCGGGCAAGTCGACGCTGCTGCGTTGCATCAACTGGCTGGAACAGCCCGACCGGGGCAGCATTCATATCGCCGGGCAGCGCATCGGCGTCAACGACGCCGGCCGGCCGATGCCGGTGCGCGAGCTCGCCAAGGTGCGCGCCAAGACCGGCATGGTATTCCAGGGCTTCAATCTATGGCCGCACCTCAACGTGCTGCACAACGTCACCGAGGCACCGATCCACGTTCAGGGGACGCCCAGGCGCGAAGCCGAGGAGCGGGCCATGGCACTGCTCGAGAAGGTCGGCATGGCCCACAAGCGCGACAGCTATCCCAACACGCTCTCGGGCGGCCAGAAGCAGCGCGTGGCCATCGCCCGGGCCCTGGCCATGCAACCGACGGTGATGCTCTTCGACGAGCCCACCTCGGCGCTGGACCCGGAGCTGGTGGGCGAGGTACTGGCGGTGATCAAGGATCTCTCCGCCGAGGGCTACACCATGGTCATGGTCACCCACGAAATGGCCTTCGCGCGTGCGGTGTCCGATCAGGTCGTGTTCCTGGAAAAGGGATTGATCATCGAGCGGGCCGATCCGGAGACCTTCTTCACCGCGCCCCGGACCGACCGCGTGCGCCGGTTCCTCGAGAATCACGACACGCCCTCGCCGGCCTGAGCCGGCGAGGGCCACGGGCGCAAGGTTCAGCCTTGCTGGGCGGGGTCGGGCACCGTCGGGAAACGCGGCGGATGCGCCTGCATGAAGGCGTGGCAGGCGCGCAGCACGCGGATATCGTCGAACTTGCCCCCGGCAAGCTGGAAACCCACCGGCATGCCCGCGTCGGTGAAGCCGCACGGCACGGAGGCGGCGGGTTGCTGGCTGAGATTGAAGGGATACGAGAACGGCGTCCATTCCTCCCAGTCCTGCATGCCGCTGCCCGGCGGTACTTCGTGGTTGGCCTCGAACGGCGACACCGCCACCGAGGGCGTCATCAACAGGTGATACTCCTGATTGAAGTGTTCGAGTCGCTGGGTCAGACGCGCACGGGCCTCCAGCGCGCGGAAGAAATCCAGCGCACTCCAGCGTTCGGCGATGCGCGCATTGGCCACCAGCCCGGGGTCGAGCAGGGTGCGCTCATGCTCGGTGGATCGCGACCACACCTCCAGCGAGGCGGTGAACCACAGCTGCTGGAAGGTCGCGATCGGCGACTCGAAGCCGGGATGGATTTCCTCGACCTCGGCCCCCAGGGCCTGGAGCTTCTCGGCCGCCTCGCGCACGCGGGCGGCGATCTGCGGTTCGACCTGGGCGTAGCCGAGATCCGGCGAGTAGGCGATGCGCAGGCCGCGCAGGTCGCAATCCAGGTCCACGCCCCAGTCGTCGGGCTGACCGCGCGTGGCGTACGGGTCGCGGTAATCGTAACGGCCGATCACGTTGAGCATGCGCGCGGCATCCGGCACGTTGCGCGTCAACGGACCGATATGCGAGAGCGAAGGTTCCGTGGCGGGCGGCCATTGCGGCGTCCAGCCGAAGGTCGGCTTGAAACCGAACACGCCGGTGAAGGCGGCGGGAATGCGGATCGAACCGCCCGAATCGCCGCCCTGATGCAAAACGCCCATGTTGAGAGCGGCGGCAGCGGCCGCACCGCCGGAGGAGCCGCCCGGCGTCAGCCGCGTGTCCCATGGATTGTAGGTGGCACCGAACACGCGGTTGTCGGTGACGGCTTTCCAGCCGAACTCGGGGGTATTGGTCTTGCCCAGAAAGATGGCGCCCGCCTCGCGCAGCATGCGCGCCGGCGGTGCGTCATGCTCGCAGGGCGTCTCTTTGGACGTCAGCGATCCATCGCGGGCCGGCATGCCGGCCACTTCGGTCAAATCCTTCATCGACACCGGCACCCCGTCGATGGGGCTCAGCGGCTTGCCCTGTCCCCAGCGACGCGCCGACGCCTTGGCGGCTTGCTCGGCGCCTTCGTGGTCCACGTGGACATAGGCGTTGACGGCATCATTGAAGCGTTCGATACGCGATAGGGCGGCCCGCGTTGCTTCCAGCGGCGAAGCCTCCCCCGATTCGAACAACGCGGTCAACTGCCCGGCATCCATCATGCCCAGATCCGTCTCTTGCATGACACCCTCACATCCCTGTTTGGTGAATGGCACGCGATTGCGTGTCAGAGGCCTAGGCTAGACGCGTCACCCCTGCAAGGCAACGCGAGTGGAGCAGCGCGCACGATGGCCGATGCCCGTACCAACGCTTATCATCGCTGCCAACGATGCCGTCAGCCTGGGAAGCCCAATGCCCGACACGCCGTTCTATCTCCAGTTGTGCGACCGCCTGGTGGCGCTGATCGAGTCGGGGGAGCTGGGCCCCGCCAGCCGCCTGCCCGCCGAGCGCCTGCTGGCGGAGCGCTTCGCCACGACGCGGGTCACGCTGCGCCAGGCGTTATCGCAGCTGGAAAGCGAGGGACGCATCCATCGCCGCAACCGACGCGGCTGGTTCGTCTCGCCGCCCCGCGTGGACTATGCCCCCGACCGCGACCAGAGTTTCACCCAGTACGTCACGGCACAAGGCCGGCGCCCGTTCACCCAGGTGCTGAGCGTGTGCCATCGCCCGGCACCGCCCACGGTGGCGCAGGCGCTCGCGATTCCTCCGGAACACACGGTGCTGCAAGTCCAGCGGCGGCGTTATATCGACGACCGGGCGGTTCTGCTGGAGCGCATCTGGCTACGGGACGATCTGCTGCCGGGGCTGAGTGAAGTCGATTTCACTGCGTCGCTCTGGCAACGCCTGCACGATGACTACGGCATCGACCAGTTGCGCAAGTCGCTGCGACTCTACCCTACCGCGCTGACCGGCACCGAGGCCGAGACGCTCGGCGTGCATAGCGGTTGCGCGGGGCTTTGCGTGACGCGGACCACCTATGACCGTGACGGCCGCGCGCTCGAATACGACGAGGACCACTGGCTGCACGACGCCATCTGCATTCGTGCCGATGTCGACATGACGTAGCGTCCTCGGCGGCCGCCCATCAGCGACCCGACGCCACCACCACGCAGTCGATTCCCTCGCGTGCCAGCTGCTGACAGGAACGGCGCGCCTGGCTTTCCTCGAGATCCACCAGCTGTGCCCGGAAGATGCTGCGCGCTCCTTGGGTCGAAGACACCGCAACGCGGCCACCCAGATCGAGGAAGTCGGCAGCCTGGTCAGCTTGGTGACGCGCTCGCATGCGATCGCTGAAGGCGCCCACCTGCACCGCCCAGGCACCGCCGGTCGAACGTTCCGCGGTCGGCGTCGGGCGGGCGTCGCCCTGTTCGCTCTGCGCCTGGGCGATCAGCTCGCGGATGGGATCGTCGCGCGTCGGCGCCGGCGAGGCCGGGGACTGCAAGCGCTCGCCGTAGATATCGGCCTGGGCGACCCAGTCGCCCTGGGCGAGCGATGCGACACGCGCGAAGCCGCTATCGAGCAGTTCACGCATGTGGGCATCGCGCGATTGCGCCGTGAAGCCGCCCATCACCACCGAGAGGATGCGGCGCCCATCGTGAACGGCAGAGGTCGCCACGTTGAAGCCCGAGGCGCGAATGTAACCGGTCTTGAGGCCATCGGCCCCCGCATAGCTATCCAGCAGCCGGTTGTGCCCCTGGTAGCGCTTGCCCTGCCAGGTGAACTGGGTCTTGCCGAAATACGGGTAATAGCCGGGGAAATCCTGCATCAGCCGCAGCGCGAGAATGGCCATATCCCGCGCCGTCGTGACCTGGCCCGCGTCGGGCAGGCCCGAGGCGTTGCGAAAGGTCGTGTCCATCATGCCCAGAGCACGCGCCTTGTCGGTCATCTGGCCGGCGAAGACCGACTCGCTGCCGGCCAGCCCTTCGGCCACCACCGCCGCCACGTCATTGGCTGACTTGACGATGAGGATGTTGATGGCGTCCTCCACCTTCACCGTCTCGCCGGGCGTCACGCCCATCTTGGAGGGCGGCTTCGCCGCGGCGTACTGCGACACCGGCAAGCGGCTCTCCAGGCTGAGCGTATCGTCCTCGATCGCCTCGAAAAGCAGATACAGCGTCATCATCTTGGTCAACGAGGCCGGGTAGCGAGGCGCATCGGCGTTGTCGGCATGCAGGACGGCGCCGTTCTCGGTATCGATCACGATGGACGCGTAGCGCGGGTTGGGGGCCGCTTCGGCCACGGACAGCGTGCACAACGCGATGGCGAACACGACCAACAGGATCAGGGCGGGCAAAAGCCGCGCACGCTGGGAATGCAGGGACGTCATGTTGTATGTCCTTCAAAGAGGGCCCGCCACGGGCCCATCCGCCAGATTTGCCGCGACATTTGTTATGGCGACGCCACAAAGTGCAATGACATAGGGATTATGGGCGAGAGGCCGTCTCTGTACAGCCCCCAGGGCGCATTTTGGCCACTATTCGTGACATTTCGCAATTCAATGTCGCCCGATGGTGAAGACGGCGCGTCTCAGGGCGGCGCCTGGACGACGTGCCCGACAATCTGGTATATACCAGAAAGCATCGCATGCTCGATCCGCCGGAGTCTTTGTCCTGAGCCCTTTCGCCCTTGCCCTGATCGTCGTTTCCGCTGCCCTGCATGCCGGCTGGAACCTGCTCGGCAAGCGCGGCGTCCCCTCGTTGGCCTTCTTTGCCCGTGCCATGGCGGCCGGCAGCGTGCTGTACGCCCCCCTCTTGTTGTGGGGCCCCGCACCGATGCAGCTGCCCTGGTCCTTCTGGGGCTGGCTCGTCGCCACCGGCGCCTGCCAGGCGCTTTACATGGGCGGGCTGGCCTGGGCATACGCCCGGGGCGACGTCAGTCTGCTCTACCCCATGGCGCGCGCGTTGCCGGTGCTGTGGGTCCCTGCCGTTGCGCTGCTAGTCTTGCCGACTCCAGCCCTCGATCTCGACGACGGCCTCGGCATGGGCCTGATCGCCATCAGCGCCCTGATCATGCCCCTGACTCACTGGCGTGCCTTCCGCCTCGAGAACTACCTCACCCCCGCGCTGGGTTTCGTCCTGCTCGCCGCCGCCGGCACCACCGGCTACTCGCTGATCGACAAGCGCGCCCTGAGTCTGATGACCGCCAATGGCTATACCCCGCTACAAGCCGGGTTGCACTACATGGTGCTGCAGGCCATGACGACCTGGCTGTGGATGTGGCCGTTGGTGCGGGCGTTGCCCAGCGAACGTCTCGCGGCACGACGGCTGCGTTACACGTCCGCCGCGCATCGCGCCTGGCTGGCGGGCGCCATGATCCTCGGTACCTACGGCCTGGTGCTGATCGCCATGTCCTCCAGCGCGGACGTCAGCCACGTCGTCGCCCTGCGCCAACTCTCGATTCCCCTCGGCGTTCTCGCCGCCGTCTACTGGTTCAAGGAGCGCCTGCCGCCCCTACGCCTCGGCGCCATCGCCATCATGCTGACCGGCCTGGCGCTCGTGGCATGGTGAAGCAGCTCAGGACGCCGCCGTAGTGCCCAGCAGACTCGCTTGTCGAGCCTTCAGGGAGTCGGAGAGATAAGCGAACAATGCTTGCACCCTGGCGGTGTTCCGCAAATCGGGATGTGTCAGCAACCAGAGCTCCGCCTGCAGCTCGGGCAGCGGCTCACTGGCCCGGATCAGGTCATCCGCCATATCGGCGAGATAACACGGCAGTACACCACGCCCCATGCCACTTCTCACGCCCGCGAGCATTCCCAGCATGCTGTCGACATGATACCGGCATTGAGCATCAACCCCCTGGCGTGCCATCCACCTTTCCAGTACGGGATATCCCAGATGCGGGTCGGGCCCGACCCAGCCGCTCGTCTCTCGATGGCACCGGCTGACATAGACAGCTTGCGCAATCTGCCCCACCTGGCGACCGATGAGCGTCTCGGGCGGCGCCGAAGTCGGGCGAATCGCGACATCCGCATCACGCCGGGACAAATCATAGGTACGGTTGGAGACCTCGACCTCCAGGACGATGTGTGGATAGGTGCGCTGGAAGCCAGCCAGCTCATCGCTCAACATTCCCATGAGCAAGGTGTCCGTGGTGGTCACCCGCAGCGTCCCCGACAGCCTGGCATCACGTCCCATGAGACGACGTTCGACGGCCTCGATGTCCAGTGCGACACGCGCCGCTGTCGTCGCAAGGTCGTCACCGGCGAGTGTCGGCACGTACCCGGTACGATGGCGCTCGAATAGCCGAACCCCCAATCGGGACTCTAGCGCCCCCAGCCGGCGAAACACTGTGGCATGGCTAATCCCGAGCGTCCTTCCCGCGCCAGCGAGAGAACCACTGTCGGCGATCGCCTGCACTATTTTCAGGTCCTCCCAAGGCACACCCTTTTCATTCATGCAAAGTCCACTTTCATTCGTGGGGAATTTTATTTCTTCCATGCAAAGACTAGCGTAACGATGCCGTTGTCGTTAGAGGACCTAACCATGAACATTCTGATCGTGCACTGTCATCCCGAGCCACGTTCCTTCAATGCCGCACTGACCGACATTGCCATGACGTCCCTGACCCGAGAGGGGCATGAAGTGCATGTTTCCGACTTGTACGCCGAGGGCTTCGACCCTGTCGAACGAGCCTCTCACTTCGAAAGTCGCGCGGATCCCGAGTATTTTTCGGCGCTCACCGAACAGCGCCATCATGTGCAGTCGGGTACCCTTCCCTGCGACGTCCAGCGGGAAATCGACCGGCTGCAACACGCCGACCTCGTCATCTTGCAATTCCCGCTCTGGTGGCATGCACAGCCCGCCATGCTCAAGGGATGGTTCGATCGTGTGTTCGTCTACGGGGGGCTTTATTCGGGGACACGTCGCTACGACCGTGGACCATTACAGGGAAAACGCGCCATGTGCTCGGTCACGACAGGGGCACCGGAGCCCACCTTTTCCCCCACGGGGCGTAGTGGCGATATCGTATCGCTCATGTGGCCACTCCATTGCTCCCTCTACTATGTCGGGTTCGATGTCCTCCCTCCGCAGATCACTTATGGGGTGCAAGGTGGCGGGCTGAGCTACCAGGAAGACGCCGCTTTTCAGTGCCACCTGGAAGACGCCAAGCAGCAGTGGAGCCAGCGCCTGCGCCACTGGCAGACGGATCGACCGATTCCTTTCACGGGATGGCAAGACTGGAACGCGCAAGGCGAGACTCTTCCAGAGCACCCGTTGCGCTGGCGGATCTAGTCACAACACACAACGGCAGCATGCAAATAGCGCTTGAGCCGACCCGGGCACGGCACCTACCTTGTGGGGTGCCGGCACAGAGAGGTGCCGCGTTCCTTCAACGATCAGGAGATGACGAAATGGAAATCATCATCGAAAACGCCGGTATGGAAGCCGACGAGTTTCACGCGATGGCCGGTGGCGAAACCGGCGAGGCCTTGCGCAAGACGGCCAAGAACTATCTTGGCAGCCAGAACGTCACCGAGCATCAGCTCGAGGAGCTGCGCATGGCAGGCGGTGAGGATTACGAGGCGCTGCGCCGCGACATGACTCGTCATGCACTGAGCGTGGTCAATGTGCCCCAGGACGCCGCGATCTCCCTGGATATCGCCTTCAAGGGCGGCGCCAAGGCGTGACCCGCAAGCCCACGCCCAGGTAATGCAGCGGCATGGGAGCACGCGCTCCCATGCCGGGTGGACTTGCGCTATCATGATTTTTCCCTGCCCCGCCAATTCCCGCTTGCTGTCATCCGCGACGGCACCGTCTGTCGCGAGGAGTGTGCATGACGTCATCCCATGAGCCCGTCGATACGCTACCGGTGCCCGCCACCGCCAGTGTCGCGCCCGAGGATGTGGCCGCGTACGAAGAAACGTTCCGCGAACCGCGCTTCTGGCACAAGATCACCCGCTATGGGCGTTGCGCCGGCCGCGAAGTCACGCGCCGCGCGCTGCAGTTGTACTTCGTCATGCAGCGTCCCGACGTACCGTTGTGGGCCAAATCCACGATTCTCGGTGCGCTGGGCTATTTCATCTCGCCTTTGGACGCCATTCCCGACCTGATCCCCGCCGGCGGTTACGTGGATGACGCCAGCGTGCTCGGCGCCGCCTTGATCGCGGTGTCGGTGTACATCGACGACGACGTCAAGGCCCGCGCCGAGCAGGCCATGCCCAAGTGGCTGTGAGTACCTATAGAAAAAGCCCCCGACAGTGTCGGGGGCTTCTCGATCGAACGTTTCATGCACGCATCGGCCGGGCCGTCGCCGATGACAAGGGCCCGATCACTTCTCGACGAAGGCACGCTCGATGACGTAGTCACCGGGCTCGCCCATGCGCGGCGAGATGTTGAAGCCCATGTCGTCGAGCATGGCGCTGGTTTCATCGAGCATCGCCGGGCTGCCGCAGATCATGGCGCGGTCCTGCTTGGGGTCGAGCTCCGGCAGGCCGGTATCGGTGAAGATACGCCCACCGCGGATATGGTCGGTCAGACGCCCCATGGTGTGGAATTCTTCGCGCGTCACGGTGGGGTAGTACACCAACTTCTCGCGGATTTCGTCACCGAGGTATTCATGCGCCGGCAGGTCCTGGGTGATGAAGTCGGCGTAGGCCAGCTCGCTGACCGAACGCACCCCGTGTACCAGCACGATCTTCTCGAAGCGCTCGTAGACTTCCGGGTCCTGAATCAGGCTCATGAACGGTGCCAGACCGGTACCGGTGGACAGCAGGTACAGGTTGCGCCCCGGCAGCAGGTCGTCGACCACCAGAGTGCCGGTGGGCTTGCGGCTGACCATGACCTGATCGCCGACCTTGAGGTGCTGCAGGCGTGACGTCAGCGGGCCATCGGGGACCTTGATGCTGAAGAACTCGAGATGATCTTCGTAATTGGGGCTGGCGATGGAATAGGCACGCAGCAGCGGCTTGTTGTCGACTTCCAAGCCAATCATGACGAACTGGCCATTCTTGAAGCGCAGGCTGCGCTCACGCGTGGTGCGGAAGCTGAACAGGGTATCGTTCCAGTGATGAACGCTGAGAACTTCTTCAAGTGCCAGTTTGCTCACGACAGCTCCTTACCTTATAACCAAAAAGAATTTTCTATGCATTTGGGAGTTGCGGGAATTATAAGACTGGCCCAACATATCTGTTAAATGAATTATCTGAATATCGCTTATTCACTCCCTGGATATAGAGTCGGAAACCACCATGCGTTACACCCTGCGACAGCTCGAGGTCTTCGTTGCCATCGCGCAGCATGAAAGCGTCTCTCTGGCGGCGCGACGCCTGGCGATGTCGCAGTCGGCCACCAGCACGGCCCTCGCCGAACTCGAGCGCCAGTTCGACTGCCAATTGCTCGACCGCATCGGCAAGCGACTGAAGCTCAATGCGCTGGGCTTTCAACTCCTGCCCAAGGCCGTGGCCCTGCTCGACCGCGGCGAGGAGATCGAGGAGCTGCTCAAGGGGCAGCGTGGCATCGGCTCGC
Source organism: Chromohalobacter sp. (assembly GCF_039830575.1). Taxonomy (NCBI): domain Bacteria; kingdom Pseudomonadati; phylum Pseudomonadota; class Gammaproteobacteria; order Oceanospirillales; family Halomonadaceae; genus Chromohalobacter; species Chromohalobacter sp. The sequence goes on from NZ_JBDOOX010000003.1 coordinate 119,645, forward strand.
TGGACGTCGGCGCGACGCTGACTATCGGCAATTATCTCGCCACCCTGCTGATCAGCGACTTCATGCGCCGCCACCCCGGGAGTCGCGTGCGCCTCCACGTGCGCAACACGGCCTCCATCGTCGATCGCGTCACCCACCACGACCTGGACCTGGGGCTGATCGAGGGCGACTGCCAGCACGATGACATCGTCATGCAGCCCTGGGTCGAGGACGAGCTCACGGTGTTCTGCTCGCCGCGGCATCCCCTGGCCAACGCCGGTGAGGCGGATCTGGAAGCGCTGATGCGCGAGGACTGGATCATGCGCGAGGAAGGCTCCGGCACGCGCCGTACGCTGGATCAGGCGATGCGCCACCGACGCGGCCGGCTCAACGTGCTGCTCGAGCTGGAACACACCGAGGCGATCAAGCGTGCGGTGGAATCGGGACTCGGCATCGGCTGTGTCTCGCACCTGGCCCTGCGCGACGCCTTTCGACGCGGCAGCCTGGTACCCATCGCCACCCCGGAGCTCGATCTGACGCGCCAGTTCACCTTCATCTGGCATCGCCACAAATACCTGACCACCGCCATGCGCGAATTCCTGCGCCTGTGCCGCGAGATGACCGCGGGGGTCCAGCGCAGCGACGAGATCGACCTGCCCGCCGTCCCGTGAGCCCCCTCAGGATCAGCCTGCCGACCGGTGCAACATCGCCCGCACCGCAACGAAAACGGCCCATCGGCGTCTGCCGATGGGCCGCAATGACACGGTTTCGTATCGATCAGGACTGAGGAAGCGCCGGGCGCGTCTGCGCGTGTCCGTCCTCACGCAGATTGAAGCGCCCCACCACCTCGGCCAGCCGCGCTGCCTGATCGCGCATCTGCTCGGCTGCCACGGTGGATTCCTCGACCATGGAGGCATTGTGCTGGGTCATTTGATCCAGGTCGTTGACGGCCTGGTTGACCTGGGTCACGCCCTGACTCTGCTCTTGCGTGGCGGCATTGATCTCGGCCAGCACATCGGAAACACGCGCCACGGCAGTGACGATTTCCTGCATGCTGTCTCCCGCCGTGCGCACCAGGTCGGTGCCTTCGCGGGTCTGGGCCACCGAGGTGTCGATCAGCTTCTTGATGTCGGCGGCCGCCGACGCCGAGCGACTGGCCAACTGACGAACCTCGCCGGCGACCACCGCGAACCCGCGTCCCTGCTCACCGGCGCGCGCCGCCTCGACCGAGGCGTTGAGGGCCAGCAGGTTGGTCTGGAAGGCGATTTCATCGATCAGACGCACGATGTCGGAGATCTGGGTCGTCTGTGCATCCACCGCTTCCATGGTATTCACGGCCTGGCGGGCGATCTCGCCACCCCGATTGGCGGCACTCGTGGCCTCCTGGGAAAGCTGATCCGCCTGGCGCGCCGACTGGGCGGTATTTTCCACCGTGCTGGCGATCTGCTCCATGGCGGTGGAGGTTTCCTGGAGGTTGGAGGCGGCCTGCTCCGTCCGCCGAGACAGATCCTGGCTGCCATTGGCGATTTCGCTGGAGGCCTCGTTCACCGAGGAACTGCTGGCACGTACCTCGAGCAGCACGTCGTTGACGGTATCCGCGAAGCCATTGAACCCCTGGGCGATCTGCGCCACCTCGTCGCGGCCGTCTATTTCCAGGCGACGCGTCAGGTCGCCTTCGCCGGAGGCGATATCGAACATGGCATCCCGTGCCTGACGCAGACGGCGGAAGATGGGAGACAGCAACGTCCACAGCAACAAGGCGGCGATCAAGCCGGACAGCACCATGGCCACCAGCGTGGAGTGCAACACGCCCTGCACCCCGGCATTGGCCTCGGCCTGATCCAGCGCGATCAACAGACGCCAGTTGGTCCCGGGCACGGGAACGCCATAGAGCAGCACGTCACGCCCTTCGATGACCGTTTCGCGCGGTTCTCCATCATCGATCAGCGTATCCAGCCATGCCGGCGTGAGCGTCTCGTCCAGCGCCGACGCGGATTCCAGCATCAGGTCGGCGTCGCGATAGGCGACGATATTGTCGTCACGGTTCACGAGCATCGCGAAGCTGCTCGGCGTGGGGTGGATCGAAGTCACATTGTCAGTCACATCCGCCAGGCTCACGTCGGCACCGATCACCGCCCGGGTCTCGCCGTCTTCGATGACCGGCGTAGTGAACGCGACCACCAGGCTGTCGGTCACCATGTCCAGGTAAGGCGGACTGACCACCGTATCGCCGGTCTCAACGGCCGATTGATACCAGGGACGCTGGGTGGGATCGTAATCCTCGGGGGGCTGCCAGTTATCGTTGGTGATCAGCCGCTTGTCCGGCAGGCCGACATAGACCTGACTGAAGCCGCCGGCCGCAGCGGTCTGTTGCAAGGCGGGAACGAAGTCGTCGTTGTCGAGCGCCGGAGGGAGCGCTTCGATCAAGCGTTTCTTGCTGGCCGCCCAATCCGCGATGGCATCGACATTGCCGCGTGCCACGGCGCTCAACATGTCGATATTGGTGACGCGCTGCTGCTGACTCACCAGCCAGTAGCTCACGCCACCGGTAACGGCCAGGGCGACCAGGATCATGGCGACACAGGCCACCATGATCCGGGTGCGTAGCGATGTGAACATAAATGAGTGCCTATCGTTGGGGGATGCCTCTTTTATTAACGGCACTCATGGGAAAAACTTTAAGCGCGATGATTCTTCATGTTCTTGCGAATCTTCGCATCAACCGAGAGGCGGTCGAAACTTCTCGGCCAGGTCTTCTTCGCTGGCCCCGGAAAGATCCTTGTCCAGCGTATGGATGACACATTCCTGGGTGGGCTTGTCGAGCTTCTGCCGCAATAGCCCGAGGAAATGCGGCGCGGCGGCGATGATGAACTCATCCGCCTTGCCTTGGGTGCGCGCCTGACGCATATAGTCCGCGACTTCCTTGGCGAAGAAGGCGGCATGTTTTTCCATCGTGGCGTCGTCATTGCCGGACTGGCGAGGGGAGTGCGTGGCGCTATCGTCGGCCTCCCCCTTGCCGCCGGTGCGCAGGTCGCCGGTGTGCAGACGGCCCTCGGGGTGGACCAGGGTCTCGACCTCACGCACGACACCTGCCTGGTGGGCGAAGATGCGTGCACGCGCGGCATTGGCAGTCACGATATAGCGCTTGTTCATCCTTTTCTCCTTGGGCCGGGGCTCCCCCGGCGTCACTTGACGGATCGCGGAGCTTCCTGCTCCGCCTGGCCCACTAGCCACGGCGGGCAGCGGCCCTCTAAGCGTCGAAACCCGGCGAGCATCTGTCAAACCCCGCGCTGTCGTGACACCGCGACGCTCGCGTGGCGAGATACCGATAGGTTCGCGCGGGGCGCAAACCTGCTAACATCCTGCGCCGAACGGGAACCACCGGCTTATGTGCGCCATCTGCCAGGGAGAGCGATATGCGCGACTTCATCATGATGCGTCGCCCGTTACCGCGACGGACGTTGATCTTTTCTCATTGCCTGCTGCAACTCGGCCTCCTGCTGGCGGGCGGAGTGTGGCTATGGCGCCATTCGCCGAGTGTCAGCGGCGCATCCTGGCAGGCCAGCTGGCCCATGATGGCGCTCGGCGGCGGTGCCTTGCTGCTCGCCATGGCGTTGTTGCGCCTGCTCGCCGAACTGTGGATGGCACCTCACCACATGCTGGCACGCCGCGGTGGTTTCGCCCCCGGCGATGTGATGACACGCGCCATCGACCGACGGCCGGCCATGCACGACCCGGAACAGTCCTGGATCGGCACGGCCAGGCCGCTCGACCCGGACGAAGGCGTGGTCGGGCAGGCCCGGGTGACGCAACCGCGACAGCCGTTGGCGGCGCGGCATGACACCACCTCGCGCCAGGACGCCGCCCCGCAGCGCGCCGATGCCAGCCAGCGTCAGGAGCCCACCCTCTAGGCAGGGTGGGTCCGTCACCGGCGTCGCGTCTGGCTCAGTGTCCGAGAATCTGGCTGAGAAACAGCTTGGTACGCTCGGAACGCGGCTGGTTGAAGAACGTTTCCGGCGGGGCTTCCTCGATGATCTGTCCCTGGTCCATGAAGATGACCCGGTCGGCTACGGTCTTGGCGAAGCCCATCTCGTGCGTGACGCAGAGCATGGTCATGCCTTCGCGGGCCAGTTCGATCATGACGTCGAGCACCTCCTTGATCATCTCCGGGTCGAGCGCCGAGGTCGGCTCATCGAACAGCATCACCTCGGGCCGCATGCACAGCGAGCGGGCGATGGCCACCCGCTGCTGCTGGCCGCCCGACAGCTGGCCGGGATATTTGTGAGCCTGGTCGGCGATCTGCACGCGCTCCAGATACTCCATCGCGGTCTTCTCGGCCTCGGCGCGCGGCTTCTTCTGCACCCAGGTCTGTGACAAGCAGCAGTTCTCCAGCACGCTGAGGTGGGGAAACAGGTTGAAGTGCTGGAACACCATGCCCACGTTGCGGCGGATCTGCTCGATGCGCTTGACGTCCTGGGTCATGGGCACGCCATTGACCACGATCTCGCCTTGTTGATGGCTTTCCAGGTGATTGATGCAACGGATCAACGTCGACTTGCCCGATCCCGAGGGGCCGCAGATGACGATACGTTCGCCGCGGGCGACCGTCAGGTCGATATCGCGCAAGACGTGAAAGTCGCCGTACCACTTGTTGAGGCCGGTCATCTCGATCATCGGCGTGTCGCCGTGTGAGGTCGCTGTCGCTTGGCTCATGATGCAGTTCCTTGGCGTTATCGTTATATCGATTCGGTCGGTGTGGTTCAGCTCGTGTGGCCCGTCTGCAGGCGCCTCTCGATGTACTGGCTATAGCGCGACATGCTGAAACAGAACACCCAGAACACCAGCGCGGCGAACACGTACCCCTCGGTGGCGAACCCGAGCCAATCACTGTCGGTCAGCCCCGCGCGAATGATCGCCAGCAGGTCGAACAGCCCGATGATCAGCACCAGCGAGGTGTCCTTGAACAGCGCAATGAAGGTATTGACGATGCCGGGAATCACCAGTTTCAGGGCCTGGGGCAGCACGATCAGCCCCATGCGCTGCCAGTAGCCCAGCCCCAGCGCCTTGCCCGCTTCATCCTGCCCGCTGGGAATGGCCTGCAGCCCGCCCCTGACGACCTCCGCCATGTAGGCGCTCCAGAACAGCATGATGCCCACCAGCGCCCGCAGCAGCTTGTCGAACTCGACCTGGGTCGGCACGAACAACGGCAGCATCACCGAGGCCATGAACAGCACGGTGATGAGAGGCACGCCCCGCCAGAACTCGATGAACACCACACTCACGGCACGCACGAACGGCAGGTTGGAACGACGGCCCAGCGCCAGCACGATGCCGATCGGCAACGAGCCGACGATGCCGATGGTGGCCACGGTCAGGGTCAGCATCAGACCGCCCCATTCACGGGTCGGCACGTACATCAGACCGAAGTGACCGCCGAGCAGCAGCACGTAGGCCGCTATCGGGAAGCCGATCACCGCGATGACCGCGGCCCACCGCTTGCCCGGCACCCTGGGGATCGCCAGCCAGGCCAGCAGTCCCGCCATCAGGGCGAAGACGATATCCACCCGCCAGCGGGCGGCTTCGGGGTAGAAGCCGTAGATGATCGATTCGAAACGCGCGCTGATGAAGACCCAGCAAGCGCCCTCCCCGCTGCAGGCCTGGCGAGAGTCGCCGATCCAGTCGGCCTGGATCAGTGCCCACTGCACGAACGGCCAGAGCCCCCAAGCCAGCAGCCCGATGGTGACCACCGTCACCACGCTGTTGATGGGGCCATTGAACAAGTTGCGATGGAACCACCGCCAGATGCCACGGCGCGCATCCGGCGGACGTCGCGCTTCGATCATCTCATCACGCATGAATTCACCGGACATCTCAACGCTCCTTGAGTAGCGTGCGCGCGTTATACATATTCATCAGCGCCGATACGATCAGGCTGATCGTCAGATACACGGCCATGGTCATGGCCACGATCTCGATGGCCTGGCCGGTCTGGTTGAGCGTCGTCCCCGCGAAGACGGCCACCAGATCGGGATACCCGATCGCCGTGGCAAGCGAGGAGTTCTTGATCAGGTTCAGGTATTGGCTCGTCAATTGCGGCACGATGACGCGCATCGCCTGCGGAATCACGACCTTGCGCAGCGTGATGGCCTCCGGCAGGCTCAGGGCGCGCGACGCCTCGACCTGACCGCTGGGCACCGACAAGATACCGGAACGCACGATTTCCGCGATGAAGGACGCGGTGTAGATCGATAGCGCCAACCAGAGGGCGGCGAGTTCGGGAATCACCGTGACGCCACCGCTGAAGTTGAAACCCTTGAGCTCGGGAATCGACCACTCGAGCGGCGCCCCCGTCAGCAGGAATACCGCCAGCGGCGTTCCGATGATCAACCCCGCGCCCAGCCAGTAGATCGGCAAGGCCTGGCCGGTCCGCGCCTGGCGGCGTTTCGCGTAGATGCCCAATGCGATCGCCGCGACGATGCCCACCAGCAAGGCCCAGGGCGTGGCCGCGAAACCGCTCAACGGCTGCGGGTCGGGGATGACCAGGCCGCGCACGTTGATGAAGACCACTTCCATCAGGCTCAGGCTGTCACGCGGGCTGGGCAGCGCCTGCAGCACCGCGAAATACCAGAACAGGATCTGCACCAGCAGCGGAATGTTGCGGAATATCTCGACGTAGGCACCGGCCAGGCGAGCCAGCAACCAGTTCGGCGACAACCTGGCGATGCCGACCGCGAACCCGATGATCGTCGCCGCCACGATGCCCATTGCCGACACCAGCAGCGTATTCAGCAGCCCCACCAGGAAGGTGCGGCCGTACGTACTGTCACCGGAGAACTCGATCAAGGTTTGCGGGATCGAAAAGCCCGCTCGTTCATCGAGGAACCCGAAGCCGGTGGTGATGCCTCGGGCTTCGAGGTTCGCCATCGTGTTGCCGACGATGAAGGCGATCAACGCCACTAACGCCGCCAGCAACACGCCCTGCAGCAATAAGGCACGAAACGTCGGATTACGCCACAACGCAACCCGATCGCCGGAAGGAGAACGCGACATGTCGATCCTCTAATACACTGGCACGAGAAGGCACCCCGCAGATCATGCGGGGTGCTGGGAGCGTGGGCGAAATACTCGCCCACGCGGCGTACTTGAAGACCTCGGTACTCGACAGCGTCGGTACTTAGAGATCCCGGTACTCACAGGCCGTATCAGCGAATCGGCGGTGCATAGAGAATCCCGCCTTCGTTCCAGAGGGCGTTCATGCCACGCTGAATCTTCAGCGGCGAGTCTTCGCCCACGGTGGTCGCGAACACTTCGCCGTAGTTGCCGACGTTCTTGATGATGTTGTACGCCCAGTCGTTGGGCAGACCGAGTTGCTCGCCATAGTTGCCATCCTTGCCCAGCAGGCGTGCTACCCCGGGGTTGGGCGGGTTATCGCGCATTTCGTCGACGTTGTCGCTGTTAACGCCCATTTCCTCGGCGTTGACCATGGCGAAGATGGTCCACTGCACGATATCCAGCCATTGGTCGTCCCCCTGGCGCACCACCGGCCCCAGCGGTTCCTTGGAAATCAGCGTCTCGAGGATCTCGACGCTATCCGGTTCGGGCAATTGCAGGCGCAACGCGCTCAGCTGAGAAGTATCGGAGGTCAGCACGTCACAGCGCCCGTGAGCGAACCCCTGAGCGGTCTGGTCGGGCGTGTCGAACGTGACGGTCTTGATCTCGATATCGCGGGAGGGAAAGTAATCGGCCAGGTTCAGCTCGTGCGTGGTGCCGGACTGAATGCAGATGGAAGCGCCGTTGAGGCCTTCCAGGCTCTCGATATTCAGATCCTTGCTCACCATGAAACCTTGACCGTCGTAGAAGGTGGTCGCGGTGAAGTTCAGACCGAGAGAGTTGTCACGCGTCGCCGTCCAGGTCGTGTTGCGTGACAGCACGTCGATTTCGCCGGACTGCAGCGCGGTGAAGCGCTCCTTCGCGGTCAACGGGGTAAAGACGACGTTATCGGGATCGCCGAAGATCGCGGAGGCGATGCCCCGGCAGGTTTCCACATCGAGCCCTTGCCAGTTGCCGTCGGCATCCGGTGCCGAGAACCCGGCCAGACCTACGTTGACCCCGCAATTGAGGTTGCCACGCTCCTTGACGTCGTCGAGGGTCGCCGCCTGGGAGGCAGTCGCGAAACCACTGAGTAGCAGGGCAGCCGGAACGGCAACAATGAACTTGTTCTTATAAAGCATGCAGAAGCTCCTTGCGTTTATTGTGGTGGCTTATACGAGAGCCACGCATCACATTAGCAAAGAGCTTGCCATCCCAGCCAATATACCTAAGTCACGTGTCATTAACGCCTTTCACACGTTTCGCATCACGCCGATAGTGCACGACGCATGAACGGCGGCAGCGCCAATGCACCACGATGGGTCTCGACGCTGTAGTACTCGAGCGGGAATTCCACCGCGGCGGCATCCCGTTCGCGAAAGCGCGTCACGTCACTGCCCTTGCCGGCCAGAGTCGCGCTCCACCATCCGGAGGGGTAGACCGGCTGCGGGAACGGCAGCGTGGCGACGCTATCGAAGCCCGCGCGTTGCATGTCGGCGCGCAATTCGCGAATGATCGAGCCGGTGTGATACAGCGGCGACTCGCTTTGCTGCACCAGCACGCCGCCGTCGGCGAGCAGCCGGTGGCAACGCGTCAGGAAGTCGACCTCGAACAGTCCTTCCGCCGGCCCCACCGGATCGGTCGAGTCGATGATCATGACGTCGACGCTGCCTTCCGGCGCGCTCTCGACCCATTTGACACCGTCCTCGAACTTGAGCGTGGCGCGCGGGTCGTCGTTGGAAGCCGTCAACTCCGGGAAATAACGCTGCGAGGCGCGCGTGACTTCTTCATCGATATCGATCTGCACGACCTGCTCGACGCCGGGGTGCTTGAGCACCTCGCGCAGCGTCCCGCAATCGCCGCCGCCGATGATCACCACACGCTTGGGCGCGGCATGCGCGAACAGCGCCGGATGCGCCATCATCTCGTGATAGAGAAAATTGTCGCGCGTGCTGAGCATCACGCAGCCGTCGAGCACCATCAGATTGCCGTAGGTCTCGGTCGCGTAGACCTCCAGGTGCTGATAGGGACTCTGCACCTCGTGCAGCTTGTCCTTGATCATGAGGGAAAAAGCACTGCCATGGCTGTCGAACACTTCGGTGAACCAGCCCTGATCGAGACGCTCGGTCATGGGAATCCTCGTCATCGCCCTAGTGAAAGCCCTCGAGGGGCCGGAGTCGCGGCGTTCACGGCCTGCCGCGAACGCACCGGAAAACCGCGCAACATAGCCTATCCGTGCGCAACAAGAAAGCGCCGCGGCAACAGCCAGCGGCAGGCTGCCACGGCGGCGAGCGCGCCCAGCGCATTGGCCAGCGCATCGGCGCCGTCGGCACCGCTGCGCCCCGGCACGCCCAGCTGCAAGCCTTCGACGAGAAGACCGTAACCGATGGCCAGGCCCAGCGCCGTCACCGCGCGCAGACCGCCCAGGCGCAGCAGCGCCGCCAACCCCGCATAGGCGATGAAATGGTTGAACTTGTCCCAGGGCAGCTCCTGGGGCATGTCCGCACCGGGGGTCAGGCTGCCCCAGGCGATCACGGCGACGCTGACGACGGCCAGCGCCAGGCACAGCAGGCGAAGATGACGCAGGGAGACACGCATGACTCACGCTCCTGATGATGAATGGACCGAGGCCGCGTCGTCGCTCGCCAGGGCACGGGGCAACGCCAGCCGTCGGCAGACCGACGCATCCAGACGCGCCACCCAGTGCCCTTCGACCTCGCGCGACCAGTCGGTCGCCGGCGCCAGCCGATGCCGTCGGCGCCCGACGGCATGGTAGGCACCGTCGCGCCAGGCACGCGGCAACCAGCGCAGGCCCGCCAGGCCACGCCAGGGCCATCTCAGCCCTTGCGCCAGGCGCCACAGCGCCGCACTGTCGCGATGCAGCTCACCCTCGCGCACCAGCCAGACGCTATCGAGCTGGCCGGGGTCGACCCCGAAATGCTCGCCCAGGCGTCGGGCCGGCGCGTCGTGCAAGCTCGCCAGATACACCGGCGCCCGCGCGTGGCGCAGCACGAAGTGTGCCGCACGCCGACACAACGGGCACTCGGCGTCGAGCACGAGCAGCATGGCACGTTCAGCCATGATAACGCGGGCTGAGTTCATGCAGTGCCTCGATGAAGGCAGCGACATGATCGGGATCAGTGAATTGGCTGACACCATGCCCCAGGTTGAAGACATGGCCGGGGCCACTGCCATAGCTGGCCAGAATGCGCGCCACCTCATCGCGAATCGCCTGGGGCGAGGCGAAGAGCACATTGGGATCGAGATTGCCCTGCAGCGCCACGCGATCCCCGACACGGGCCCGGGCGTCGCTCAGCTCGGTGGTCCAGTCCAGGCCCACGGCATCGGCGCCGCTGTCGGCGATGGTCTCCAGCCACTGGCCACCCTGCTTGGTGAACAGGATCACCGGCACGTGGCGTCCCTCGTGCTCACGGATCAACCCTTCGACGATGCGCGCCATGTAGGCCAGCGAGAACTCGCGGTAGGCCGGCGTCGACAACACGCCGCCCCAGGTGTCGAAGATCTGCACGATCTGGGCTCCGGCACGAATCTGCGCATTGAGGTAGTCGGTGACCGACCGCGCCAGCTTGTCGAGCAGCGCGTGCATCGCCGCGGGATCGCCGTACATCAGTGTCTTGGCGTGCCGGAAGTCCTTGCTCGAGCCGCCTTCGATCATGTAGGTCGCCAGCGTCCAGGGGCTGCCCGAAAAGCCGATCAACGGCACGCTGTCCGCCAGTTCGTGGCGAATGGTGCGCACCGCGTTCATCACATAATCGAGATCCCGCTCGGCATCCGGCACCGGCAAGGCGTCCACTGCCTCGGCGCTGCGCACCGTCTTGCGAAACTTGGGGCCTTCGCCCGTTTCGAAGTACAGCCCCAGATCCATGGCGTCGGGAATCGTGAGGATATCGGAAAACAGGATCGCCGCATCGAGCGCATAGCGGCGAAGCGGCTGCATGGTGACCTCGCACGCCAGTTCGGCGTTGCGGCACAGGTCCATGAAACTGCCGGCCTGGCCGCGCGTCTCCCGATATTCGGGCAGATAACGGCCCGCTTGGCGCATCATCCACACCGGTGTGCGGTCTACCGGTTGGCGCGCCAGGGCACGCAGTAGGCGGTCGTTTTGCAATGGCATGGAAGCTCCAGACGTCGGTTTTGCCCACCATTGTAACGAATGCCGCGCGCGGCGACTTGATTCACGGTGACGCATCCCCATCTAGCATCGATATCTCGCCACACACGCGGGATGAACCGCGCGCCACGGCCTGCTAGAATACTCGCCCCCGGACGCGTCCGCTTTCCGCACCGCCATGTGCTCCACCGAGGTTCATCGTGACGATTCGCTTCATCGCCGCCTCCCAACTGCCCACGCCATGGGCGACATTCACCATGCACGGCTTCGAAGACGATGCCACGGGCAAGGAGCACGTCGCCTTGACCCTGGGCGATGTCTCGACGTCCGAGCCCGTGCTGGGGCGCGTGCACTCGGAATGCCTGACCGGTGACGCACTGTTCTCGATGCGCTGCGATTGCGGCTATCAGCTGCAGGAAGCGCTCAAGCGCATCGCCGACGAAGGACGCGGCGTGCTGCTCTACCTGCGCCAGGAAGGGCGTGGCATCGGCCTGCTCAACAAGATCCGCGCCTACCACCTGCAGGATCAGGGCTACGATACCGTGGAGGCCAACGAGCATCTCGGGTTCGGCGCCGACATGCGCCGTTACGACCTGTGCGTGCCCATGCTCGATCATCTGGGCGTGCAGGCGCTCAAGCTGATGACCAACAACCCGCGCAAGGTCGACGCCCTGACGCGCGATGGCGTGCGCGTCGCCGAACGCCTGGCGATCACCGCCGGGCGCAATCCTCACAACGAGCATTATCTCGCCACCAAGGTCGGCAAGCTCGGCCACATGATGGCGCTGGGCGACCCCGCCGCCAGGGACGACCGCGAGCACTGAGGTTTTCTTCCCGGCGCGGCGAACTACACTGACGGGTATGCTGTCTTGAGGGTGTCATGCCCTCATGTAGTCCGGGAGTTTGCCATGTCGCATGCCTCGCAGCCTTCCCCGCCGGAAGGCGATGTCCCTTATTCGCGCCTCGAGGAGGCACTGCACAGCATCAGCCACGGCATCGGCGCCGCGCTGAGCCTCGCCGGCATGGTGGTCCTCATCGTCGTGGCCAGCTTGGCCTCCCACGTCGATCCGTGGAAGATCGTCAGCGTGAGCCTCTATGGGGTCTGCCTGCTGCTGCTGTATACCGCCTCGACGCTCTACCATGGCTTGCGTCACGCACGCCTCAAGCGCCTCTTCCAGGTGTTGGATCACTGCGCGATCTATCTGCTGATCGCCGGGACTTATACCCCATTCCTGCTGGTCAACCTGCGCGGCCCCTTGGGGTGGACGCTCCTCGCCACGATCTGGAGCCTGGCGCTGGGCGGCATCGCGCTCAAGCTCATCTGGCCGCACCGCTTCGGCATGCTCCGCGTGGGCGTCTATCTGCTGATGGGCTGGATGATCGTGCTGGCCGCCGGCGAGCTCGATGCGCGCCTCAACACCCCCGGGCTCGCCCTGCTGGTCGCGGGCGGCATCACCTACACCGTGGGCGTGGTGTTCTATGCCATCCGGGCGATCCCCTTTCACCATGCCATCTGGCATCTGTTCGTGATCGGCGGCAGCGTGTGCCACTACTTCGCCGTGTATACCGCCGTGCTGCCCTTTCAGGCGTGACCCTCACCTCCCGCCACCGCCGACGGCGCCCCTTTCCCCCGTCGACGCACCGTGGCGAGAGCGCATGATGCCGGCCCACGGATTGCCAATCTCCTCGCGGCCACTATGATCGTTACGACCGGCGGCGTGCCCGTCGGTCCGTCACGCCTGCCCACGAGGATCGTCATGTTCCGCTGGTTCGAAAACCGTCTCGCCCCCTTTCCGCCCGAAGAGCCACAACGGCCGCCGGACACGCTGATCGCCTTCTGCTTGCATTACACGCGCGGCGCCTGGCCCTACCTGCTGACGGCAACGGTGCTGATGGCGCTCATCGCCGGCATCGAAGTGTGGATGTTCGGGTTTCTCGGCAATATCGTCGATTGGCTGGCCGCCCAGGACCGCGAGACGTTTCTCGCCGACCAGGGCTGGAAGCTGACCGGCATGGCGCTGATCGTGCTGGTCCTGCTGCCCGGCATGGTGTGGCTGCATTCGCTGTTCCAGCAGCAGACCCTGATGGGCAACTTTCCCATGCGCATCCGCTGGCAGGCGCACCGTTACCTGCTGCGACAATCGATGGGCTTCTATCAAGACGAATTCGCCGGACGCATCGCCACCAAGGTGATGCAGACGGCGCTGGCCGTACGCGAGTGCGTGATCAAGCTGTTCGACGTGCTCAACTACGTCAGCGTCTATTTTCTCGGCACGCTGCTGCTGGTGGGCAACGCCGACTGGCGGCTGGCACTTCCCCTGGTCGCGTGGCTGGCCGGTTACCTCGTGCTGCTGCGGGTGTTCGTGCCGCTCATGGGGCGTGTGTCCAAATCCCAGGCCGACGCGCGATCGCGCATGACGGGTCGCATCGTCGACAGTTACAGCAACATCCAGACGGTCAAGCTGTTCTCTCATGCCCAGCGGGAAGCCGCCTTCGCCAAGGAAGGCATGCATGGCTTCCTGCTCACCGTGCATCGTCAGATGCGGCTGGTCACCGGCCTCTACGGCCTGCTCTACCTGCTCAACGCACTGCTGCTGTTCAGCATCGGCTGGCTGTCGATCCATCTGTGGCTGATCGAGGCGGTCAGCGTGGGGGCGGTCGCCGTGGCCCTGGGGCTGGTGATGCGGCTGTGGGGCATGTCGCAGTGGATCATGTGGGAAGTCTCCGCGCTGTTCGAGAACATCGGCACGGTGCAGGATGGCATGGCGACGCTCTCCCTGCCTCGCCAGATCGAGGACTCACCCGAGGCGAAACCGCTCGCCATCGATCGCGGCGAGGTCGTGTTCAACCATATTCGCTTTCACTACGGCAAGGGCAGCGGCGTCATCGACGACCTTTCGCTCCATATTCGCCCCGGCGAGAAGATCGGGCTGATCGGCCCTTCCGGCGCCGGCAAGTCGACCCTGGTCAACCTGCTGCTGCGCTTTTTCGAGCTGGAAGGGGGCGCGATTCGCATCGACGGACAGGACATCGCCGACGTGACGCAGGAAAGCCTGCGCGCGAAAATCGGCATGGTGACGCAGGACACCTCATTGCTGCATCGCTCGGTGCGCGACAACCTCCTCTACGGCCGGCCCGACGCCACCGACGACATGGCGTGGCAGGCGGCGAAACAGGCCCATGTGGCGGAATTCATCGAGTCGCTGCGCGACATCCACGGACGGCGGGGCTTCGAGGCCCATGTCGGCGAACGCGGCGTCAAGCTCTCCGGCGGCCAGCGCCAACGCCTGGCCATCGCCCGCGTCATGCTCAAGGACGCGCCGATTTTGATTCTCGACGAGGCCACCTCGGCGCTGGATTCCGACGTCGAGGCCGCGATTCAGGAGAACCTCGATCAGCTGATGCGGGGCAAGACGGTCATCGCCATCGCCCACCGCCTCTCCACCATCGCGGCCATGGACCGGCTGGTGGTCATGGAGCAAGGACGCATCGTCGAGCAGGGCAGCCATGCAGAACTGATCCGCCAGAACGGTCTCTATGCACGGCTATGGCGACGCCAGTCGGGCGGTTTCCTGGAGGCCGCCACCACGCCCTCCTCGGCGCACGAAGCAAACTGAGCGCGCCTGGACGGCAAGGGCTGTCGGCGACGTCACGACGTCGGCAGCCCCGCCACGCCCTGCAAGGCCGAATCGCTGTCGCCGGCCTCGGGAATCACGCTGAAGGTACCGTCGGTCTCCAGCACCACCGCATACACACGCTCCACGTCGGCGATGCCGTTCTCGCGGATCGCCGCGCGCACCTCCGCGTCGACGACACGCTCCTGAGCCATCGTCTCGGCACGGAACCGTCCCTGGAAGAGCAGTAACGTCGGCTGCGACTTGACCAGATTCTTGACCCGCCGAGAGCGCACCGATGTGAAGGTGATGGCGAACTGCAGCGCGACGATCAGCACGAACGCCGTGATGCTCTGCGCCAGCGAGACCTGCGTCGAGACCAGCGCCGTCGACAACGTCGACCCCAGCGCGATGGTGACCACGAAATCGAAGGCGTTCCACTTCGACAGCGTGCGCTTGCCGGACAGGCGGATGATGACGATCAGGACCAGATAGCTGATGACGCCGATGACCAGCGTGTGCACGACCGGATGCATGGGAGACTCCAGACCAGGGATGAAGGATGCGCCCGTCAGCGTAGGCCCCTGATGCACGCCCGGCCACTCATATCGCCTTGCGCGCCGCATTCGGCGGCGACGTGCCGGACCTCCCCCATGCCGGTCACGCGCACCTCAGCGCGAGCCGCTTTTGATCGATTTTGCACATTCTCTTGTTAAGACAACGACATGGAACACGATTGCTGTTTTTCGAGTCACGACTTCATGGGAGAGAGTTGACATCACCTGGGGCGTGTTACTTTAATAGCATCAAACTGTGACTCTAATAACAAGACGACAAGCCAACACTGGCGTATGCCGTTCCCTGTATAACAACCCACAATCGAACGTCATCAGGATGCTGACATGACCACTATCATGAGCCTGGTAGGGATGGCGACGCTGATCCTTATCGCGGTGCTGTTTTCCTCCGATCGCAAGTCGATCCGGTTGCGTACGGTTGGCGGTGCCTTTGCCATCCAGGCCGCCATCGGCGCCTTCGTGCTTTACATTCCCTTCGGACAAGCCGTCCTGGCAACGCTCTCGGAGGGAGTCAGTCAGGTCATCGTCTATGCCGACGATGGCATCAACTTCTTGTTCGGCGACCTGGCCAACCCCGAGAGCGTCGGATTCGTCTTCGCCTTCAAGGTATTGCCGGTCATCATCTTCTTCTCGTCGCTGATCGCCGTGCTCTACCACCTGAAGATCATGCAGTGGATCATCCGCCTGCTGGGGGGCGCACTTCAGCGCGTGCTGGGCACCTCTCGCACCGAATCGATGTCGGCCACGGCGAATATCTTCGTCGGTCAGACCGAAGCCCCCCTGGTCGTGCGCCCCTTCATTGCCTCCATGACACGCTCCGAGCTGTTCGCCGTCATGTGCGGGGGCCTGGCGTCGGTGGCGGGCTCGGTACTGGCGGGATACGCGAGCCTGGGCATTCCCATGGAGTACCTGATCGCGGCTTCCTTCATGGCGGCGCCGGGCGGTTTGCTGTTCGCCAAGCTGCTGATGCCGGAGACCGAAAAGCCCGATGACAGCATCTCGCGAGCCGAAGAGAAGATCGAGGAAGACGAAAAACCCGCCAACGTGCTCGACGCCGCGGCCACCGGGGCCACATCCGGCATGATGCTGGCAGCCAACGTGGGGGCCATGCTGCTGGCGTTCATCGGTCTGATCGCATTGCTCAACGGCATTCTCGGCGGCGTGGGCGGCTGGTTTGGCATGGAGTCGCTGAGTCTGGAAATGATTCTCGGCTGGCTCTTCGCGCCGCTGGCCTTCCTGCTGGGCATTCCCTGGAGCGAAGCCACGCTCGCCGGCTCGTTCATCGGTCAGAAAATCGTCGTCAACGAGTTCGTCGCCTTCATCAACCTGGCGCCGTACATCTCCGGCGATACCGTCGTGGCCGCCACCGGCGAGGCCATGTCCAAGCACACCGCCGCCGTGCTGTCCTTCGCGCTTTGCGGCTTCGCCAACCTGTCCTCGATCGCCATTCTCCTCGGCGGGCTCGGTCTCATGGCGCCCAACCGCCGCCAGGAAATCGCCCGCTACGGCCTCAAGGCCGTGCTCGCCGGTACGCTTTCCAACCTGATGTCGGCCACCATCGCCGGGCTCTTCATCAGCTTGGCATGAGGCTGTCGACGCCTCCCCACGGCGTCGACGGGAATCCCGCGCCGGATCGACCACCGGGCCCGGCGCGTCTTTCGACCGCAACGCAACAACCATAAAGATGGAAACCACGACCATGACAAAGACGACAACAAGCAAGTGGCTCGGCGCCACGTTCCTGGCCACCATGGTCTGCAGTAGTCCCGCCCTGGCCGCGGATTACTCGGACGGCATTCACGAAGACGACAACCTGTGGTTGACCTTCAACCTGATGCACAGCGAGGACAATCGCCTGCCGTTCCGCAATGCCCAGGATACCTATGTGGAAATGGAATTCGGCGGGCGTTCGGGCATCGTCGATCTCTACGGCTATGTCGACATGTTCGATGCCCTCGACGACGGCAGCGACGATCAGAATGGCGGCGACAACGTATTCATCAAGCTCGCGCCGCGCTTCTCGCTGGACGCCATGAGCGGTCGCGACCTCTCGGTGGGGCCGGTCAAGGAGTGGTACATCGCCACCGTGACCAACATCGGTGACAACGGCCCGAGCGGCGGCCTGTGGGAGCACTACGTGGGCCTGGGGTCGGATGTGGCAGTGCCCTGGTTCGGCGAAATCGGCCTCAACCTCACCGCGCGCTACGTGCGCGAGAACTACGGTGGCCCGGACGAGAATTCCTGGGACGGCTTCATGGTCTCCACCGACTGGTTCAAGCCGTTCTATACCTTCGGCAACGGCGACTTCCTCGCCTACCAGGGGTATCTGGATTACAAGTTCGGCGCGGACACCGTGGCCGATCAGGCGGGACGCAGCAGCAACAGCCTGGAATGGTTCAACGGGCTGTACTACCACGCGGATCGCTTTGCCATCGGTTATGGCCTGAAGCTGTACAACAACATGGCCTTCTATCGCGACGACACCGACGCCTCCGGCGTCCGTCAGGACACCTCAGGGCCCGGCCATTACTTCAGCATCAACTACAAGTTCTGACCCGTTCGCGTGTCCGCCTTACCGGCGGGCACGCATCGTCCCGATGTCATCCAGCGAGGCACGCATACAACGCGCAAGGCGTGGTGAAACGTCCCGGTTACCAGCCGGCGGGCGCACCGAGGTCACGGTTGTTGTCGGACAGGATCTCCAGCCAGCTGCGATCATCATCGGCGCGATCGGCGTCGTGGGCATCCGCATTGACGGCTCGCTGGCTGTCCGCCATGGCGACACTCATGCCGGCATCGCGATAACCTGCCGCATCGGCGTGACGCACGCTCGACCCGGTCGTCGTTTGAGACGCCACTTGCAGCGGTTCGTGATTCACGGCAGCGGCTTGTTGGGAAGCCGTGCTGGCCTGGGCGGCCAGTGGCAGGGCGGCGGCCAGAAGTGCAATAGCAGTGATGGAACGTGCCATGGGAATGTCTCCTTGTCGTGAGTGAACACGACACATTCTATTAGCCCGCTAAACATTATCCTACTATAGTCTTGCTATCGCACTTATAGTCTTGGTCTATGGGGTAGATAGAAAACGCCGTGACTCAAGCCAGCAGCTTGAGCCCCACTACGCCCAGGACAATCAGTGCGGTAAAGGCGATTCGCAGGGGATGGCGTGACTCTCCCCAGTATAGCATTCCCAGCAAGGTGCCACAGACAGTCCCGATGCCGGTGAACACGGCATAGGCGATGCCCAGGTCGATGCCGCGCATGGCCAGGGCCAGGAAGCCGAGCGCCGTGCCGAACCCTAGTGTCATGAGCAAGCCGCCGGCCAGCGCCCGGCCTCGACTCACCCGCGCGAAACCGACGACCCCGAGTACTTCGAAAATTCCCGCGCCCAACAGGGCCAACCAATGCCAGGTCATGACGATACTCCTTCCCGTGAGGCGTCGGTACGCGAGACCGATGCCGACGCGGCGGGCTTGCCGCTGAATTGATGCAGGCCGATGACTCCCACCAGAATCAGCCCGATGCAAGCCAGCGAGGGCCAGGAAAAGCGTGTCCCGAACAGCCAGGCATCGGCCACCACCGTGCCTGCCGCCCCCAGGCCCACGAAGACCGTATAGACGGTACTGGCCGGCAGAAAACGCACGGCACGTACCGCCAGCAACAAGCTCATGGCGGCCACGATCACGGTCGCCAGCCACTCGAGAGGACTGCTGGCGAGTTTCAAGCCCGTCGCCCAGCCGACTTCGGCCAGCGCCGCCAGCGGCAGAATCAACCAACGCATCGTCATCCTTTTCTCCTCGATCGCCGACGCCTCGCGTCTTCCGGGGGCAACGCCGGTTGGCGTCACGCAACTAACTAACGGTCGTTAGTATAGAGTTTGCGCCATGACTTGGCAATCGCGTGCCCGAGCCGCGATCATGAGGACCTTCACGCAGGCTCAGGAATTTTTCGTGCATACCCGTGACAAGCTCAAACAAACCGGCCTCGCCCTGTTCGCCCGGCACGGCTACGAAGGCACCAGCCTGGCGCACATCGCTGCCGAAACGGGCATCAAGAAGCCGTCCATCTACAATCACTTCCCCAACAAGGCGGCGCTCTTCCTGGCGATTTTCGAGGATGTCGAAAGCGGCATCGTCACGCTCATCGACGACAGCCTGACCCACTCCCGCGGCTTGCCCACGCGCGCGCGCTTCGAGCGCCTCATCCGTGCTTGCGCCACGTTCATCCGACGCGAGCACCAGGGCGTGTTCTACAAGCGCTACCTGCTGTTTCCTCCCACCGACGTGGCCGCCGACGTCGCGGCGATCTCCAACGACAACGAGAACCGCATCAATGCGCACCTGCACACGCTCTTCACGGAAGGCCGCCAATCCGGCGAACTGCGGGCACTGCCCGAGGCACAGTTCATCGCCGCCTTCTACTGCTTGATGGACGGTCTCTTCGCCGAGAACTTCTACTACGACGCCGATACCTTCGAGCAGCGCCTGGAGGGGGCCTGGGCAGTTTTCTGGGCAGGTCTGGAGGCCTGATCGTGCCGAGTCGAGGGGCTGGGCAGTTCAGGCCGTCGTCGCCAGGTGACTGCGCTCGGCCATGCGCCGAATGAACGCCACCGTGGCCTCGGGCCGCGTGATCGGCAGCATGTGCCCCGCGCCGGGCTCCAGGTGCAGCAGCATGTCGGGGTAGCGACGCTGCATGGGGCGGGTATGACACGCCGGGTCCAGGATGCGGTCGTGCGTGCCGAACATGATCCCCAGCGGCACCTTCAGCGCCGCGTAGCGGCGCACTTGCCGGGGCAGTTCGTGCTCGAGCATTGCCAGGTCGGTCGACGCCGCATGGAAGGCCTGGGGTCGCAGCGCCAGGATACCGCCGCCACGCACGGCGTAATCTCCGGGGACCGGCTCCGGCGCGAACACCTGCGCCAGGGTCCGCCGCGACGTCCAGCTTGTCAGGGGCACGGCGAGGGTATCGGCCATCCAGCGCCGCCGGCGTGGCGAGCGAATCGCCAAGAGCCGCATCGGCGGCGGCACATCATCGACCCGTTCGATCAGAGGCGCGAGCAACGCCAATCCCGCGACATCGTCGGGGAACTCCAGGGCCAGTGTCAGCGCCAGCGTGCCTCCCATCGAATGCCCCACCAGCAGCGGCCGCTCGACGCCCAGCGCCCGCCAGGCCTCGTGCACGGCGCGCGCCTGACAAGGCAAGCGGGCACGCTCGTTGTCGGTGGTGTCGGAATAGCCCGAACCCGGCCGATCGAAGGCGATGACACGATAGTCGTCACGCAACGCCTCGATCACGGCATAGGTAAAGTGCTGCAATTGACCGCCCAGGCCATGAATCAGCACCAGCGGTGGCCCGCTCCCCGCCTCGACGTAATGCAAGCGTCCGCCGGGGGTCTCGATGAAGGCGCCTCGCGGCGGCAATCGCGCTTCGGCGTCACGAGCCAGGGCACGTGTCATGCGCCTTAGCCCGAGGAGACAGGCCACGACAAGCAGTAAGCCGCAAAGCAGTACGCCGAAGAGCACGCCCCAGCCCGCGATCAGCATCGTGCGTCTCCGGCGGCGCGACTCATGCCCGGACCTCCGGCTTGCGGAACGCCTGATAACAATGCTGGTTGCGTTCCAGGGCGATCACGCTGTGCTGATCGAGGCCCGGAATCGTGCCGGGATGCAGCGCCTCGAGCGCCGTCACGGCTTCCGGCGGCACGGCGTTGTACGGCGGGATATCGTTCCAGCCCAGCAGGAGATGGCCGCCGGGACGCAGGCATGTCGCCACCGCCGAGAACGCGGCTTCGATGTCATCGGGTGCGTTGAGTCCCCAGCCAAGCACACCGTTGCAGATCACGGCGTCCAGGCTGGCGGGGGCGAAGTGCCGTTCCATGGAGGTCATGTCGGCAACCACGTGGCGCCGGCTCCCGAAGGGCGATTTGGCGGGGTCGACATCCAGCGTCGAGACGCGTGCCCGGGCGAAGAATTCGGGGTAGTCGCGCGTGTACCAGGCGCATCCCACCAGCAACACATGGCCGGCGCCGACATCCGCCGCCAGCGAGGGCAGGATGACTTTCTCCAACAGCTGACGATCGCCATAGCGATACCCCACTCGCCATCCCAGCCCATCCAGCACGCCCAGCAGGTGCGCCACGGCGCGATAGGTCTTCAGTCTCGCTGGCATCCGCGTCTCCCGGGTTGCGCCGTGCAGGCGATGACACCGTTCAGAGTTACCGGCGCACCGGGCAGCTGTCAACGCGGTCATCGTCATCCGCTGGCAAGCTCAACCAGAAGACGTTGACGGCCGCGTCGCTTTCGCACCAGGCCTCGCCCCCATGCAGCTGCGCCACGGAACGCACGATGGCCAGCCCCAGGCCACCGGTGCCCACCGGCCGGGATCGCGCCGGATCGCCGCGATAGAAGCGCTCGAAGAGCCGCGCCCGCTCCGCATCGGGAATCGGTTCCCCGTGATTGACCACCCCGAGGTGCCAGTCCCCGGCCTCTCGCCGCGACACCAGACGGATCTCGGTACCGCTGCGTCCATGGCGCAGCGCGTTATCGATGAGGTTGGCGAGCGCCCGGCGCAGCAGGTCGAGATTGGCCGTCACCCGCCCCTGCATGTCGCTCGCCAGCTCGCGACCGTCCTCGTCGGCCATGCCCTCGAAATAGTCGCAGAGCTGGTCGGCGAGGCCTCGCAGATCGACCGTTTCACGGGGCAGCACCCTCGCAGGCTGCTCGGTGCGTGCCAGGAACAGCATGGTCTCTATCATGCGCGACAGTCGCTCGTACTCTTCGACGTGAGAGCCCAGCAGTTGACGGTATTCCTCTGCCGTGCGCTCCCGCTGCAAGGCCTGCTGGGTCGCCCCCAGCAGATTGCCCAGGGGCGTACGCATCTCGTGGGCGAGATCCTCGGAAAAGCGCGACAGCTGGGCGAACCCTTCCTCCAGGCGCGCCAGCATCTGGTTGAGCGCGCGACTCAGCTCGCGCAACTCCGCCGTCTCGTCGTTCGCCTCCAGGCGCCGATGCAGATGCGCCACGTCGATCGTGCGCGCCCGCGCGGCCAGCCGTCTCACCGGACGCAGACCGCGGCGCACGACGACCCAGCCCAGGCCGCAGGCCAGCACCGCGCCCGCCCCCATGGCGAGCCACAACCGCAACCGATAGGCGGCCAGCATCCGCTCGCGCTCATCGAGCGTCTTGCCGGCCACCAGGGTCAGGCGGCGCCCGTCATGCTCAAGACTGCGCCAGGCCAGGCGCGTCGACCCGGCAGCAGGATGCTCCCCGAGTCGTCCCTCCGGAGCCGGCGGCAGTTCCGGCACCGGCAGGCCCGGGGGATTGACCTCGATCAGCGGCACGCCGCGCGCATCGAGCATCCACAGCAGGCTCTCGCGATTGCCCAGCATGTTGGCATAGAGCAACGGGCGGCGGCGCAGCGCCGCGATGCTCTCGCCGTCGTCCAGAAGCGCTTCCATGCGTTCGAGGCGACCCTGCAGCATCTGGTCGTCGCGCCAGGCGATCTGTTGGCCCAGGGCATGGTAGAGATAGGCGCCCAGGCCGCCGAGCAGCCCCAGACTCACCAGGGCGAACAACAGCGACAGACGCATCGACAGAGAGGCCGGCGCGCGCATCAACCGCGGTCCTCCAGCACGTAGCCCATGCCCCGCTCGGTGTGAATCAGCCGACGCGTGAAGGGGTCGTCCACCTTGGCCCGCAACCGCCGCACGGCCACCTCCACCACATTGGTGTCGCTGTCGAAGTTCATGCCCCACACCTCGGAGGCGATCAAGGTCCGTGACAATACCTCGCCCTCGCGCTCGAGCAGCAGCTGCAGCAGCGCGAACTCCTTGTTGGTCAGCGCAAGCCGCGTCTCGCCCCGCGTGACCCGGCGTTTCAGCACGTCCATGTGCAGATCGGCCACCTGGAAGCGCTCCCGCTCCCGCAGCGGACCACGGCGCAGCAGCGTCCTCACCCGGGCCAGCAGCTCGACGAAAGAAAAGGGTTTGACCAGATAGTCGTCAGCGCCCAGCTCCAATCCCTTGACCCGGTATTCCACGGCATCCCGGGCGGTCAGGAACAACACCGGCACCTGGCCATGGCGACGGATCAGCCGCAGCAGTTCCCAGCCGTCGAGCCCCGGCAACATGACGTCGAGGATGATCAGCTCGAAGTCGGCCTCCTCGATCAGGTGCCGGCCGTCCAGCCCGTCCCGGGCCACCTCGACCCGGTATCCGGCCTCGCCCAGCCCCCTGGCAAGGTAGTCGGCGGTCTTGCTTTCGTCTTCCACCAGCAGGATGCGCATGCAGCATGCCTCTCGCTAAATGACGCCACAGGCTAGCCCGTCGCGCGCGGGCTGCCCATTACAAAGTCGTAATCCTGCCGTCAGGCCGGTGACGGCAAGGCGCTGCCAAGATGACACCTTCATCACGACAGGAGGTCTACCCATGCGTCTATCCCGCACGCTGATCGCCGCCATCGGCCTCGGCGCCACCGCCCCAGCCCTGGCTGCCGACAACCCGCTGAGCGTACACGTGCTCGACATCCAGTCCGGCCAGCCGTCGCCGGGGATCGAGGTCCAGCTCGAGAAGCGCACCGAGAGCGGCTGGGAGTCCCTGGCGACCGGCATCACGGCCGAGTCGGGCCGCATCTCGGCGCTCTATCCCGACGACCGGGACTTCACGGCGGGTGTCTACCGCGTGACCTTCGAGACCGGTGACTGGTTCGCCGAGCACGATACCCGGACCTTCTTCCCCGAGATTCCGGTGCCCTTCGAAGTGACCGACCCCTCGCAGCACTACCATATTCCGCTGCTGTTGAGCCCCTACGGTTATTCCACCTACCGCGGCAGCTGACGCCGCACCGACTCGCCGAAAGCAAGAAGCCCCCGGCCTTGGCCGGGGGCTTCTATGCGTCGTGGGCGAAGCGCCGCGGGGGTCAGGCGTTCGCCTCTCGGGCCTTCTTGATCAGGTCGTACGCGTGGGAGATTTCCTGGGTACGCGCCTCGGCCATGTCGCGCATGCTTTCCGGCAGCCCCTTGCCCGCCAGCTTGTCGGGATGGTTCTGGCTCATCAACCGACGATAGGCCCGCTTGAGCTCGGCATCGCTGGCATCGGACTCCACGCCCAGCACCCGGTACGCATCGGTCAACGACTGCTGCGAAGGCGCACCGCCCGGCTGTTGCTGTTCGCCACGCAGCATGGCCTCGATCTGGGCGATCTCGGCTTCGCTGCAGCCCAGGCCTCGTGCCACGCGCAGCAGCATGTCGTGCTCGGCGGGGTGCAACTGGCCGTCGGCGGCGATCGCCGAGAGCTGAACCTGCAGGAACATCTGCAGCAGCGCGCGCTGTCCGCCGGTCACGCGGCGCACCGTTGCCAGCTCGGCATCGAGATCGAAATCGTCGGCCTTGCCGCGTTCGAAGGCGGCGTTGGCGCGCTCTCGCTGCGCCTCGCTCAACCGCAGCCGCTGGAACAGCGTCTCGACGACGCGCAGCTCATCGCCACTGACGTCGCCATCCGCCTTGCAGATGCAGCCCATGACCGCGAACGTCGAGTCGAGAAACTGATCCTGCATCTTCGACAGTTTGGAGACCACCACGCGACGCACCAGGCGCCGCGCGACCCAGAAGCCCAGCACGGCACCGATGATCAGTCCCGGCAATTTCCCGAACATGAAGCCGAGGCCGGCTCCAATCAATATGGCGATCAGCATGAAAATCTCGTCTTGTCGTTAAGTGTCAGTCATCGGCACGCGACGTTTCCAGGCGCCGACGCACGGCGGTTTCGATGCCCTCGGCATCGAGCCCGCACGCCGCCAGCAACTCGGCGGGTTTGCCGTGCTCGACGAAATCGTCCGGCAGCCCCAGGTTCAATACTTCGACCTGGACACCCTCGGCGGCCAGGAGTTCATTGACGCCGCTTCCCGCGCCACCGGCGACGACGCTCTCCTCGAGGGTCACCAGCAGCCGGTGGTCGCGCGCTGCCGCGAGGATCGCCTCACGATCCAGCGGCTTCACGCTGCGCATGTTGAGGTGCGTGGCATCGAGACGCTCGGCCACCTCGCCGGCAGGGCCGTTCATGCTGCCGAACGCCAGCAACGCCACGCCGCCTTCGCGACCGCTGCGCCGTGTCTCGGCCTCGCCGATGGGCAGCGCCTCCAGGTTCGATGCCACCTGCGTGCCGGGACCGGTGCCACGCGGATAACGTACCGCCGCCGGTCCGGGGTGATGGTACGCGGCGCTCAGCATGGCTCGACACTCGGCCTCATCGGCGGGCGCCAGCACGATCATGCCGGGAATGCAGCGCAGGAAGGAAAGGTCCAGCGCACCATGGTGAGTCGGGCCGTCCTCGCCCACCACGCCGGCACGGTCGATGGCGAAGGTCACATCGAGCGCCTGCACCGCCACGTCGTGGATCAACTGGTCATAGCCGCGCTGCAGGAAGGTCGAGTAGATCGCCACCACGGGCTTCATCGCCTCGCACGCCATGCCCGCCGCCAGCGTCACCGCATGCTGTTCGGCGATCGCTACGTCGTAGTAGCGCTCGGGATACTCGCGCGAGAAGCGGATCAGGTCGGAGCCCTCGCGCATCGCCGGCGTGATGCCAATCAGACGCGCGTCCACCGCCGCCATGTCGCAGATCCACTCGCCGAAGACATTGCAATACTTGCGCGGCTTGGGCTGGGGCTTGGGCTGGGCTTCCGGCTCCGCCGTGGCCGCGTTGGGCGAGCGCGGCTCTTTTTTGGGCGGCGGCTCGCTGGTGGTCTTCTCGAGCTTGGTGATGGCGTGGTAACCGATGGGATCGGCCTCGGCGGGACGAAAGCCGCGCCCCTTGCAGGTCTTGATATGCAGGAACTGCGGCCCCTCCAGATTCGCCATGTTGCCCAGCGTCTGCACCAGCGTCGGCAGGTCATGACCGTCGATGGGACCGATGTAGTTGAATCCCATCTCCTCGAACAGGGTCGCCGGGCTGACCATGCCCTTGACGTGCTCCTCGGTGCGCCGGGCCAGCTCCAGCGCGCCCGGCAGGTGCGAGAGCACGCGCTTGCTGTTCTCGCGCATCACCGTGTACGGCTTGCTGACCAGAATGCGTGCCAGATAGCTCGCCATGCCGCCGACGTTCTCGGAGATCGACATCTCGTTGTCGTTGAGAATCACCAGCATGTTGGCATCGACATGGCCGGCATGCGCCAGCGCCTCGAATGCCATGCCCGCGCTCAAGGCGCCATCGCCGATGACCGCACACACACGACGCCGTTCGCCCTTGGTCCGCGCCGCCAGCGCCATGCCCAGCGCCGCCGAGATCGAGGTGCTCGAATGACCGACACCGAAGGTGTCATAGGGCGACTCGTCGCGCTTGGGAAACGCCGCCAGACCCCCGAACTGCCGAATGGTCGACATCTGCTCGCGACGCCCGGTCAGGATCTTGTGGGGGTAGGCCTGGTGACCGACGTCCCACACCAGGCGGTCATACGGCGTATCCAGGATGTGATGCAGGGCCACGGTCAACTCGACCACACCCAGGCCGGCGCCGAAGTGTCCGCCGGTACAGCCGACGCTGTACAGCAAATAGGCACGCAACTCGTCGGCCAGCTGGCGCAACTGGGTCGCGTTGAAATCGTGTAACGCCGCGGGATGCTCGCAGGTATCGAGCAAGGGCGTGGCCGGACGTTCGGCAGGAATCTCGTCGAACAGCTTCATAAGCGTTATCTACAACCGATCAGTGATCGCGGTCGATCATGTGGCGGGCCAGCTCGGCCAGAGGATAGGCACGTTCGCCCAACGGAGCCAGAGCGCTCAGGGCCTCGTCGAGCAAGCCTCGTGCCTTGGCACGGGCGCCATCAAGGCCGAGCAAGGCCGGATAAGTAGGCTTGGCACGCGCCGCATCGGCGCCGGTGGCCTTGCCCAGGGTCGCGGCGTCGCCGGCGACATCGAGAATGTCATCCTGGATCTGGAACGCCAAGCCGATGGCCGCCGCGTAGGTGTCCAGGGCCGCCACACGAGGGTCGTCCTCGTCGGCCGCGGCCAGGGCGCCCAGACGCACGGCGGCACGAATCAGCGCACCGGTCTTGTAGCCGTGCATGGTGGCCAGCGCGTCGACATCCAGGCGCCCGCCCACGGCGGAAAGGTCCAGCGCCTGTCCGGCGGCCATGCCTTCGCGTCCCGAGGCGTTGGCCAGCGCACGCACCATCGCCCCCAGGCGCGGGTGACGCGTCTCGGCCAATACCTCGAAGGCCAGCGTCTGCAGGGCGTCACCGGCCAGAATCGCCATCGCCTCGCTGTAGGCACGATGTACGGTGGGACGGCCACGACGCATGTCGTCGTCGTCCATGGCCGGCAGGTCGTCGTGCACCAGCGAGTAGGCGTGGATCAGCTCGACGGCAGCGGCCGGCGCATCCAGGGCCTTGTCCTCGGCGCCCAGCGCATGGCCGGCCGCGTAGACCAGGATCGGGCGCAGGCGCTTGCCGCCCCCCAGCACGCTGTACCGCATGGCGGCGTCGAGCTCGCCGGAGACGGGCGCCGCACGCTCGACGATACCGGCGAGCACCTGCTCGGTGCGCGCACGGGCCGTGGTCATGATGTCGCGGTCGCTCAAGGGCTCAACGCTCACCATCGGCCTCCCCGGTCTCGAACGGTACCGTCTGGAAGCTGCCATCGGGCTGCTCCAGCAAGGCCTTGACGCGCAGTTCGGCGTTTTCCAGGCGCTGCTGGGCGTCCCGCGTCAGGTGGACGCCGCGCTCGAACGCCACCAGCGAGGCTTCCAGAGAGAGCTCCCCGGATTCCAGCTGGGCCACCAGAGATTCCAGCCGCGCCAACGTGGCCGCGAAGTCCTCCGGCGCGCGTTCATCAACATCCGTTTCGTCAGGCTGGGCGGCGCCGCTGATCGACGCATCCGTTTCCGCCATGGCGCTTCTCGCTCATCCGTGCGGACCGATGGAGGCGGCCCGGCTTGCCAAGATTTGGCCCCACAGTATACACCCAAGCCCCGGGGACGCGTCTGCCCCGGCGAGTACGACACGCGCCGCCCGTGTATCGCGCTCATGTGCAAGGTGCAGCGATTTCATCCGCAACGCGGTCGCCTGTGCTACGATATGGCCCCTGTCGCTGGGCGCCCCCCACCCTTTTCTCGCCTCGGGTCGCCCCAATGGACAGGCCACCACCATACCGATAGACATACGTCGCATCAGTCGACGAAAGGGTTGAACCGACAATGGCCAAGACGTCTCTGGACAAGAGCAAGATCAAGATCCTGCTGCTCGAGGGCATTCACCAGTCCGCCGTGGACAACCTCCTGAATGCCGGTTACACCAACATCGAAACGCTCTCCACTTCCTTGTCCGAGGACGAGCTGGTCGAGAAGATCCGCGACGTCCACTTCATCGGCCTGCGCTCGCGCACACAGCTCACCGAGCGTGTGTTCGCCGCCGCCGAGAAGCTGACCGCCGTGGGCTGCTTCTGCATCGGCACCAACCAGGTCGATCTCAACGCCGCTCTCGAACGCGGCATTCCGGTCTTCAACGCGCCGTATTCCAATACCCGCTCGGTGGCCGAGCTGGTCCTCGCCGAAGCCATCATGCTGCTGCGCGGCATTCCGGAGAAGTCCGCCCGCGCTCACCAGGGCGGCTGGTTGAAGTCGGCCAAGAATTCCCACGAGGCACGTGGCAAGACACTGGGGATCATCGGCTACGGCAGCATCGGTGCCCAGTTGTCGGTGCTCGCCGAGTCGCTCGGCTTCGACGTCCTGTATTACGACGTCATCACCAAGCTGGCCATGGGCAATGCCCGTCAGGTGGGCTCGCTCGAGGAGCTGCTGGCACGCGCCGACGTCGTCAGCCTGCACGTCCCCGACGTGCCGTCCACGCGCTGGATGATCGGCCGCGACCAGCTGGCATTGATGAAGCAGAACGCCATCTTCATCAACGCCTCGCGCGGCACCGTGGTGGACATCGAAGCCCTGGCGGAAGTGCTGGAGAGCGGCAAGCTGCTCGGCGCGGCCATCGACGTCTTCCCCGTCGAGCCCAAGGGTACCAACGAAGAGTTCGTCTCTCCGCTGCGCGGCAAGGAAAACGTCATCCTGACCCCGCACATCGGCGGCTCGACCCTGGAAGCCCAGGAAAACATCGGGATCGAGGTGTCCGAGAAGCTGATCACCTATTCCGACAACGGCACCACCATCACCTCGGTCAACTTTCCCGAGGTCGCGTTGCCCGCCCACCCGGACAAGCATCGCCTGCTGCACATCCACGAGAACGTGCCGGGCGTGATGTCGGAGATCAACAAGGTTCTCAGCGACGAGGGCATCAACATCTCGGCGCAGTACCTGCAGACCAACAGTGGCGTCGGCTACGTGGTCATCGATGTCGACAAGGCATATGGCCCCAAGGCGCTGGAAGCGCTCAAGCGCGTCAACCATACCCTGCGCCTGCGCGTGCTCTACTCCGAGAGCAACTTCGAGGCGTAACGGTGCGGCGCACGCCCTGCCCCGACGCAACACGGCCCCTCCAAGGAGGGGCCGTTTTCATGGCGCCTGCCTGGCGACACGCCCTGAGGGGCGTGTCGCGCTCAAGGCGTTTCCGCAGAGCGCGAGACATCCGCCGGGTTGCTGGTCGGACCGGTCTGCGGCACGCCCGTCTTGACCTCGCGCTGGCCGTCGTCGTAGGTGTTGATCGTGCAGCCGGCAAGTCCTGCCACCAGCAGCACAGCACCTGCCATTGCCAATAGATAACGCATGAGTTCCCTCTTTTATCGCTTATCGATCCCGAGCCCACCGGCCGATGCCATCGACCAGTGAGCGATTGAGGCGACGCGTCTAGAACGCGACTTCCATACCAGCGTAGACGGTCCGTCCCGATGCCGGTTCGAAATAGCGGTCGTTATTGGCATTGATCCGCACATTGGCGAAATGCTCGCGATCGAAGAGGTTACGCACCCCCACGTAGCCCTTGAGCAAGGTATCGCCACCCAGGTGCCAGCCATCGCCGGCGCGCAGGTGGACCAGCCAGTAATCGTCGACCGCCACATCGTTGGCGTCGTCCGCCACCATGTCGCCGATGTACTGCGTCTCGAGCGTCGCGAAGCGCTCGTCGAAGCCCTTCCAGGTCAGCCGGTTCATCCAGGTCTGCTCCGGCAGGCCGGGGATGCGGTTGCCCCCGTAGTTGCCATCCTGGGTGTCGTATTCATCGAATTCGTACCTGGCCAGCGTCAAGGCACTGTCGAGACGCCAGCTCGGCGTCATCTGCCAGCCCAGCGCCAGCTCGATACCATCCCGCGAGGAATCGCCGGCATTGCGGTAAAAGTCCCGCCCATTCTCGTTGTAAGGCACCAGCTCGTCGCGCACACGCACCGAGAACAGCGCCAGATCGTAATCCACGCCATTGTCGAAATTCCCCCGCAGCCCGATTTCGCGATTCCAGGCCTTCTGTGGCTCGACGGCAGGATTGAAGCCGCCCACGCCACTGGGGTTGGCGAATTCAGAAAACGTGGGAGTTTCAAAAGACGTGCCGGTATTGACATAAGCCTGATGCGTCGGCAAGTACCGATAGCTCAAGCCCGCCGAGCCGCTCCATTCGCGGAAGGTACGGTCGCCGCTCTGGTCGCCGTCGCTGCCGAAATCATCGTCGATGTCGAAGTCGACGCGGTCGTAGCGGGTCCCCAGCGATAGCGTCAACTTGTCGGTGAGATCCAGATCGCCCTGGGCGAAAATACCCAGCGAAGTGGCCGTCTGGGTCTCGTCGGCGGTGTCACCGCCGACCGTGCCATCGAACTCGACGTTACGCCGCCAGCGATCGTCCTCTTGACGCGCCACATCGACACCGACCACATATCGCAGCGGCAGCTCGCCCAGCAGCAGATCCTGGTGATACTCGGCACTGCCCCCGAAGTAGTCACGCTCGTAGCCGAGGAGACTGTCGCCGGGATAGGGCAGTTGCTGTTCGAAGTCACGCTGTAGATAGAAGCCCTTGACGTACAGCTCGCCCGGCCCGGCGGACAGATCCTCGTACTGCAGCCCCAGCACCTGCTGGTCGACGTTCTGGCCCGTGTCGTATTCCTCGGTGAAGTCGCCGGCCTGGTTACGGTCTTCATCGACCTGCTCGCGCGTCAGTCCGCCCGGGTCCTCGGAGCGCGGATTGTCCAGCAAGTTGACGATGGCCGTCAGTGCCCGGTCATTGCCCAGCTCACGGCGCACCTTGGCGTTCAGATGGTATTTCTCCACCTGGCTCTGATCCCGGTACCCGTCGAAATTCAGCGCCGACACACTCACATGGTGCGACCAGGGGCCGTTCACGCCGCCATCGCTGACGCGATATTTCTGGTAGCCGTCGCTGCCGATCTCAGCGCCCAGGCGGGTCTTCTGATCATCGCGACCATCGGCCGTGGTCACACTGAGAACGCCCCCTGCCGCATTACCGTAAAGCACCGAAGACGGCCCACGAATCACCTCGATCCGCTCGGCGCTGTCGAGGTCGATGGCATCCAGCTGTGCCTGCCCATCGGGCAATGTGTAAGGAATGCCGTCGGTCATCACCGTGACCCCGCGCACACCGAACGGCGCCCGCGCGCCGAAGCCACGAATCGCCAGGCGCTCGCCCTGTGCGAAGTTGTCACGGTTTTGCAGGAACACCCCAGGCACGGTCACCAGCGACTCGTCGAGCCGAACACGCTGCTGGCCTTGCGCAATGCTGTCGCGGTCGACCACGGAAACGGCGGCGGGTGTGGCATAGAGCTCGCGATCGAGGCGCGGCGCCGTCACCTCCATCACCTCCGGCGAGATCGTCTGGGAGAACGCGGCGCCGGAAGCGCTCAAGGCGCCAAGCAGCAAGGAAGCAGGAAGGTAGCGATGGGTCATGGCGATATCGACAGGTCGGGTCTACCGGAGGCGGTATGCCACCGGTGGACGAATTCATTAAGCGGGGGTGCATATTAGCATATCGCATGTACCCCCGCCTTACGTCTCATCGCCATTTTACGGCATGCCTTGCATCACTCAGAAATGCGTCGTCATCACTTCCTTCACTGCCAGCGCTTCATCGACGCATAGTACGCGCCGCCACTTGTCGAACGTCAGGCAGGGGTGGGACGTGCCGAAGGCCAGCACATCGCCTACCGCGATATCGGCGTGCTCGGGAATCTCGAGAAACGCATGCTGATCCATGATGTGCGTCGTTCGCCAGCCGCTGACGTCCACGCTCACCGTACCTCCCGCCTCCCGTGGATAGCGGCGTAGCGGCAACGGCAGATCAGGCTCGTGCCCGATATCGCGCTTGCCCAGCGCAATGATCGCCAGGCCCGGTTCGGGCAGCGACTGCACATGAGCAAAGACTTCCAGCGCCGGGCGCAGCTCCCCCTCCAGGCCGGGATCGCGCGCCTTGATCGCCTCCATCGCACCGGCATAGAGCTTGTGATCGTGCACCACGTAGCAGCCCGGCCTCAGCACCGGCGTGTAGTACTCGCGCAGCTCCGCCCTGTCGAACGTCTCCGCGATCAGGTCGAACCACTTGGAACCGGAAGCGGTGACGATCGGCGCCTCGCGTTGCAGAACATCACTGGCCTGCAACGTGCGGACGGTTTCGACCAACCGCTCGCCGTAGGCACGCACGGCAGCGACTTCATCGCCGCCGGCGATCATCCCCTCGTAACCTTCGATGCCGACGAGGGCCAGCGCGGGCTGCCTGGCGATCTCTGCCACCAGCGCATCGACCTGCGCGGCGTTGCGGCAGCCGCAGCGTCCGCCATCGACGCCCAGCTCGATCAGCACGTTCAGCGTGAGCTCCCTGTCGGCAAAGAACGCCCCTAGATCGCGCACGTTATCGACGCCGTCCACCACGCAGTAGTACTCCAGCCCCGCCTCGATGGCATCCGCCACCAGCGTCATGTTCGGCCGGCCGACCAGCTGGTTGGCCATCAGCACACGGTCGACGCCATGGGCATGCGCCGTCACCGTCTGCACCGCCGTCGCCAGCGTGATTCCCCAGGCGCCCGCCTCGAGCTGTCGCCTGAACAATGCCGGGGCCATGGTGGTCTTCCCGTGCGGCGCCAGCTTGGCGCCATGCCCCTCGGCGAAGCGCTGCATCCACGCCAGGTTGTGGGTCAGCGGCGCCTCGAAGACCGCCGCCGCCGGCAGCGGCACATCATGCAGCAGGTGCGCCGGACGCGACGGCGGCATGCCCTTCTCCATTTCCCAGTTCCCGGGTGCGACCATCATTTTCTCCTCGCCTCGTCATGCCTTCCGGGTATTTACTAACACAAAAAATAAAAATATGTTAGCGGGTAACAAGCCCGTCAGTCACCGAATATGGATCGCTCGTGAGTCAAGAATTCGACATCCTGTCGCATATCACCGCCTGCTTGCCGAGCCTGCGCGTGTCGGAGAAAAAAGTCGCCACGCTGGTTCATGACGACATCGACTTCGTCACGGAGGCGAGCATCGGCGAGATCGCCAGGCGCGCCGAGGTGAGCGATGCCACGGTCACGCGCTTCGCGCGCGCAGTGGGTTGCCGCAATGTGCGCGACTTGAAAACACGCCTCACTCGAGCCCTGGCGGCTGGCCGCCGTTTCATTCAGGAAGCCAACGAGGAAGACGGCCTCGGTGTCATCTACGACACCGCCGCGCAGACGCTTTCGCTCAACCGTGAGCTGATGGAACAGGCCGATGTCGAGGGCGCGGTGGCAATGCTCGACGACGCTCGCCAGATCCTGGTGTTCGGCGCCGGCGGTGGATCGACCGTCATGGCGCAGGAGATGCAGTTCCGGCTGGTGCGGCTGGGTTACGCCATCAGCGCCTATCCGCAAGCGCTCTTGCCACGCATGGTTGCCTCGACCCTGGAGCCCGACGATGTCGTCGTCACGCTCTCGGTGACCGGCTACACCCCGGAGATCGTCGAAGCGGCCGAGCTGGCGCGCCAGTACGGCGCCCGTGTGCTCGCCATCACCGCCGTGGGGTCGCCGTTGGCCGACACCGCGAACATCGTCCTGCCATTGGCCGCCCGGGAGACCGATTACATTTATTTCCCGTCGTCGTCGCGCTACGCCATGATGGCCGCCATCGACATGCTGGCACTGGGTCTTGCGCTCCGTCACCGCGACCGTACCCGCGACAAGCTGCGACGCCTCAAGATCACCCTCGACGCTCACCGCGGCGGCGACAATCGTCAGCCGCTGGGGGATTGAGCCATGCAGGCCCAGGAGTCGCCATGCACGTCGATTTACTGATTCGTCACGCCACGATCCTCGACGGCCGTGGAGGCGATGCCTTCACCGCCGATGTCGCCATTCAGGACGAGCGGATCGTTGCCCTCGGCACGCTGGTCGACACCAGCGCCAATGACGTCATCGACGCCAAGGGCCTGACGCTTGCGCCCGGCTTCATCGACGTCCACACCCACGACGATACCAATGTCATCCGCACGCCGGAGATGCTTCCCAAGCTCTCCCAGGGCGTCACCACGGTGGTGGTCGGCAACTGCGGCATCAGTGCCAGCCCGGTCACGCTCACGGGCGACGTGCCCGACCCCATGAATCTGCTCGGCCGCGCGGAAGACTTCCGTTACCCCACCTTCGCCGCGTACGCCCAGGCGGTCGATGCATCGACACCCAGCGTCAACGTGGCAGCGCTGATCGGCCACACCAGCCTGCGCAGCCAGGTCATGGATCGCTTCGATCGTCCTGCCAGCGACGACGAGATCGCCGCCATGCGCGAGCAGCTGGAGACGGCGCTGGCCGAGGGCGCCGTGGGCATGAGCTCGGGCCTGGCCTACCGCAACGCCTTTTGCGCTCCGACCGAAGAGATGAATGCGCTGGTCGAGGCGGTTGGCCGGGCCGGCGGCGTCTATACCACGCATTTGCGCGACGAGTTCGCCGGGCTCCCAGAGGCGATGGACGAAGCCGTCGCCACCGCCCGGCACGGTCAGGCGCCCTTGGTGATCTCGCACCTGAAATGCGCCGGTGCCGGCAACTGGGGCAACGCGCCCAAGGCCCTGTCGAAGCTCGATGACGCTGCGCGCACCCATGGCGTTCACTGCGACTGCTACCCCTATACCGCCGGCTCCTCGACACTGGACCTGGGCCAGGTCACCGACGAAATCGACATCTTCATCACCTGGTCCGATCCGCATCCGGAGGTGGCCCGTCAGTCTCTCGGGGCCATCGCCGAGCAGTGGGGGCTGTCGCTGTTGGAAGCCGCCGAGCGTCTGCAACCGGCCGGTGCGGTCTACCACAACATGAGCGAGGCCGACATGCGCCTGGTGCTGTCACATCCGCTGTCGATGGTCGGCTCCGACGGCCTGCCCAACGACCCGCATCCGCATCCGCGCTTGTGGGGCACCTTTCCGCGCGTGCTCGCGCATTACAGCCGCGACCTGAAGCTGCTGTCGCTGACCGAAGCCGTGCGCAAGATGACCGCGCTCTCGGCGGCCAACTTCGGCCTCACCGACCGCGGGATCATACGGGTCGGCGCCTTCGCCGACCTGGTGCTGCTCGATCTCGAGACACTCGAGGATACCGCCACCTACAGCACCCCGATGTCGCTCGCCCGAGGCATCGAGCTGGTCATCGTCAACGGCTGCATCAGCTACCGCCACGGTCAGGCGAGCGGCAAACGTGCCGGACGGCTGCTACGCCGCAACGCTCGGCTTTCGCCAGCCCCGGTTTCCACAGGCATCCACGACGGGCGCGACAGCGCCACATTTCCCTGAGCATTTCAGCCGAACAGGAGAATAGAAGATGAGTATTCAGCGGTATGGCGTCGAAGGAGGCGTCGGCACAGGCGGTCAGAAGCTGCCCTTCGCACGCGCCACCGAAGCGGGCGGTTGGCTGTTCGTCTCGGGCCAGACGCCCATGACGGACGGCGAAGTCGTCGAAGGCAGCATCGTCGAACAATCCCGCCTGGCCTTCGCCAACTGCCTGAAGATCATGGAAGAGGCCGGCTATGGCGTGGAGCACGTCGTGCATGTCACCGCCGTGCTGACCGACGCACGCTACTTCAGTTCATTCAACAAGGTATTCAAGGAGGTGTTCGGCGAGCATCCCCCGGCGCGCATCTGCAGCGTTCAGGACCTGGTGGTCGACTGCAAGGTGGAGGTCGACGTCAAGTGCTACCGGGCGGACAGGGCCTGAGCGATCCCTGGGCGGACGCATAGCGTCGTTCGGGGAAGAGAACGGAAAAGAAAGATGGCCGCGCCCCGGCAAGGGCGCGACCGACAGCGTAAAACCCCATAGGCCATGACATTCCACACTGCCCCGGCCGCGGCAACGGCCGGGACAACAATTATAAGAGGCTATTATGAACAGTCACGTATTCCTCGGTGCCTTCGTCACCTACGTGGTGGCCATGATCGCGTTCGGGTGGTGGGTCTCCCGCCATAGCCGAAGCAATGGCGATGACTTCCTGCTCGGTGGGCGCAGCATCCCGATCTTCCTGACGATCGGGACCACCGTCGCCACCATGGTGGGTACCGGCTCGAGCATGGGCGCGGTCGGCTTCGGCTATGCCAACGGCTGGGCCGGGGCCCTCTACGGCATCGGCGGCTCCATCGGCGTGCTGCTGCTGGCGGCGTGGTTCGCCCCCGTACGCAAGCTGCGCTTCATGACCATGAGCGAGGAGCTTTCCTATTATGTCGGCGCCAACCGCTGGGTGCGCAACATCGTCGCGGTGCTGATCTACATCGCCTGTATCGGCTGGCTCGGCGCGCACATTCTCGGTGGCGGGCTCTATCTATCCTGGATGGCCGACATCGACCTCACCACCGCCCGCGTTCTGGTGGCGCTGGGCTTCGGCATCTACTGCGTGATCGGCGGTTACATGGCCGTGGTGTGGACCGATACCGTCCAGGCGGTGATATTGTTCGTCGGCTTCATCGTGATGGCCATCATCGCATTGTTCGAAGTGGGTGGATTCTCGGGACTGGGCGCCAACATGGACGTCGCCACCACCAGTTTCCTGGGCATCGACAAGATCGGCGTGGTGCCGGCACTGTCGCTGGCGGCGGTCATCGCCGTCGGCGTGCTGGCAACCCCCTCCTACCGTCAGCGCATCTACTCCGGCAACTCGGTCCATTCCGTACGCAAGTCATTCGTGATCACCGGCATTCTTTACATGATCTTCTCGATTATCCCGGCGATCATCGGCATGGCCACCCACGCGCTCAACCCCGGTCTGGACAACAGCAACTTCGCCTTCCCGTTTCTGGCGACCGAGATCCTGCCACTGTGGCTGGGTTTGTTGCTGCTCGTCGCGGGCCTCTCGGCGACCATGTCGAGCGCCAGCTCGGACGCCATCGCCGGCGTCTCGATCCTGTTGCGCGACGTCTACGTGCTGTTCACCGGGCATACGCCTTCGGCGCACAAGGTCGTCTTGCTTTCGCGTCTCGCGCTGATCGCCACCATCGGCCTGGCGCTGCTGTTCGCATTGACCTCCGACAACGTCATCGACTACATCACCAGCATGATCGCCACGGTCATGGCCGGCATGTTCGTGTGTGGCGTGCTGGGTCGCTTCTGGCCGCGCTACAACTGGCAGGGTGCCGTCGCCACGCTCATCGCGGCCTCCGCCACCTCGCTCGCCGTCATCGGCGTCGATAGCTGGAGTGCCTTCTGGGGCAACCCGAGCATTCCCGCCGTGCTGGTCGCACTCCTCGTGGGTGTCGTGGTCAGCCTGATCACCCCCGCCTCGAAGGTGACACCGGAGCAGGCGCTCAAGATCATCGACGACGAGCGTGAGCGCATGGAGATGACCGAGGACCCCGCCGAGGCCATTCACCACAAGACGGCATAACCCCCTCTCTTCCCCTCGCCGCCCCCCGACGGGGCGGCATCCTGACGCAGATGCATCCCCCTACTGGAATGCGTAAAATACGCGCCTCGGCCCATTGCCGAACCTTACCCGGTCCGTCCTTTACGGGGACGATTACCAGGAGACAGACATGACCGATTCGCACGACACGCCGCCCATCGTGGTGGCGGCGCTCTATCAGTTCGTCACCCTCGACGATTACGAAGCCCTGCGCGAGCCCCTGCTCGAGACGATGCGCGCCCACGACGTGAAAGGCACCCTGCTGCTGGCCAATGAAGGCATCAACGGCACCGTTTCCGGCACGCGCGAGAGCATCGACGCGCTGCTCGCCTGGCTGCGCGCCGACCCGCGCCTGGCCGCGGTCGACCACAAGGAATCCTACTGCGACGCGCATCCTTTCTATCGCACCAAGGTCAAGCTCAAGCGCGAGATCGTCACCCTCGGCGTCGAGGGGGTGGATCCCAACCAGAAAGTCGGCACCTATGTCGAACCCGAGGACTGGAACGACGTCATCGCCGATCCGGAGGTCCTGGTCATCGACACGCGCAACGATTACGAAGTGGAAATCGGCTCGTTCGAGGGCGCCATCGACCCACAAACCAAGACGTTCCGCGAGTTTCCCGACTACGTGAAGGCGCACTACGACCCCGCCAAGCACAAGAAGGTGGCGATGTTCTGCACCGGCGGGATTCGCTGCGAGAAAGCTTCCAGTTTCATGCTGAATGCAGGCTTCGAGGAGGTGTATCACCTCAAGGGCGGCATTCTGAACTATCTGGAGAAGGTGCCCGAGTCGCAGTCGCGCTGGCAGGGCGAATGCTTCGTGTTCGACAACCGCGTGACCGTGCGCCACGATCTCGCCGAAGGCGAATACGACCAATGCCACGCCTGTCGCCGGCCGATCTCCGAGGCCGACATGGCCTCCGAGAAATACGAGCCCGGCGTGAGCTGCCCGCATTGCTGGGACAGCCTGCCGGAGAAGACGCGCGCCAGTGCCCGCGAACGCCAGCGTCAGATCGAGCTCGCCAAGCAGCGCGGCGAGCCGCATCCGCTGGGGCGGGATCCGCGCCGCCAGCCGGCCGACAGCGAGGCGTAAGGCCCCGCCTGTCGCAAGCGATGGCCGAGCCGACGCCACGACGTCGGCTCGAATCGTCGCTTACCTTCACGTCCGCACGCACTCACGACAGCGTAATGACGATCCCCCCGAGCGCCAGGATGGCCACGACCGCCCAGGCCGGCCATTTCCAGACGCTCAAGAGCAGAAAGCCCACCAGGGCCAATGCAAATTCGTGCGGCCCGACCACCACGCTGGTCCACACCGGCTGGTAGAGAGCGGCCCCCAGAATGCCCACCACGGCGGCATTCGCGCCTCGCATCAATGCCTGCACGCGTTCCAGGCGCCTGAAACCGTTCCAGTAGGGCAGCACGGCCACCAGCAATGCGAGCCCCGGCAGGAAGATCATGATGAGCGCCAAGGCCGCGCCCAGCAGCGGCACGGACAACGCCCCCATCTCGGTGCCGAGATACGCCGCGAAGGTGAACAGCGGCCCGGGCACCGCCTGGGCGGCGCCATATCCCGCGAGAAAACTATCGGGCGTGACCCAGCCCGACTGGACGACCTCGCTTTCCAGCAGCGGGAGCACCACATGCCCGCCCCCGAAGACCAGCGCACCGGCCCGGTAGAAGGCATCCGCCATCGACAGCACCGGGGACGACGACACCCAGGCCAGCCCGGGCAGCCCGATCAGCAAGGTGACGAAACACACCGCTGCGATTCGGGCGGCGCGTCGAGATACCGGGAAGTGCAAGTCTCGCGACAGGGGGTCGCCTTGGTCTTGACGCACCTGGTCTCGATACGCCGAGTCCCGGCACAACAGCATGCCGCCCACCGCACCGGCGAGAATGGCCGCTATCATCCCCGCCGGACCGCCGATCAGCACGACGATCAGCACCGCCGCCAGCGCAATGCCGGCACGCCGCTGATCCGGGCACAGCTTGTGCGCCATGCCCCAGACCGCATGGGCGACGATCGCCACAGCCGCCACCTTGAGCCCATGCAGGATACCCTCGCTGACAGGCCCGTCGAAGGATGCAGCCCCTGACGCGAACAAGACCAGCACGAGGGCCGAAGGCAAGGTGAAGGCCGTCCAGGCGGCGGCGGCTCCCCATCCCCCACCTCGCAACAGTCCCAGAGCGAAGCCGACCTGACTGCTGGCCGGGCCCGGGAGAAACTGACACAGCGCCACCAGATCCGCGTAGTCCGCTTCCGACAGCCAGCGGCGACGCGTGACGAACTCGGCACGGAAATACCCCAGATGGGCAATGGGGCCACCAAAGGAGGTCAGACCCAGCACCAGAAAGGCAAAGAAGACTTCCTTGATACGTTCGATGGAATGACGAGCATCTCGCATGGAACCGGCTCCCGAGCAAGCGGATGAGGAGAAACCAGCGCTTACCGTGCCCGCCCTTATCGTTGAACGCCACCATGGCGGTGTTTCGTGTTCTCCGGGACGTCTTCGCTTTACCACATGGCCTCGACTGCCTACATTGCAGAGGCGCTCAAGGAGTGAGCGCTCACGAATTCATTGACCGGCAGGAGGCCTGCATGTCATCCCTTCCCTATCCCAGCCACGCCGATCCGCGCCGCACCCTGCTGGCCAGCGCGTTGATCGGCATCGGCTGCATGGCGGCAGTCGACGAAATCATCTTCCACCAGTTGCTGGCCTGGCACCATTTCGTCGATCGCGACACGGCCTTCGCGCTGGCCTCCGACGGTGTGCTGCACGCCATCGAGCTGGTCCTGCTGGTGGTCGGCTTCTTCATGATGATCGAGTTGCACGGTGCCGGCCGCCAGGCGCCCGGCTACCGTGGCCCCGGATTCCTGCTGGGCGCGGGGGGCTTCCAGGTTTTCGACGGTGTGGTCGATCACAAGATCCTGCGCCTGCACCAGGTACGCTACGTCGATGACCTGTGGCGCTACGACATCGCCTGGATCGGTTTCGGTGTCGTCGTCCTGGCGATCGGCTGGCTGTTGCTCAGGCGCGCCCGGCGCGGTCACGCTACAAGTCAGCATTAGCCTCCGACGTGTACATGCCCAACGTCGCGCAATGGCTCGCGCTGCTGGCCGCAACGCTGTATCTGGCCGGCGTGTGGCGCACCCGACACGCCGGCAAGCCATGGTCGCCCTGGCGCAGCGCCAGCTTCGTCGTCGGTACCATCACGCTCGCCGTGGCGTTCGCCGCCCCGGTCAATGCCTTCGCGCACCACGACCTGCGCGGGCACATGTTGCAGCACCTGCTGGTCGGCATGTTCGCGCCCCTGGGGCTGGTATTCGGTGCACCGATGAGCCTGCTGCTGCGCAACCTGGCGCCGCCCCGAGCACGGGCAATGGTCACGCTGCTGGGCAGCATGCCGGTGCGGATAGTCAGCCATCCGCTGAGCGCCGCGCTACTCGATATCGGCGGCATGTATCTGCTGTATCTGACCCCGCTGTACACCCAGAGCATCGCCACCCCCTGGCTGCACCACGTCATCCATCTGCACTTCGTGATCTCCGGCTGCCTGTTCAGTTGGGCGATCGCCGGTCCCGATCCGGCACCGCATCGGCCGCGCTGGCGAACACGCCTGGGCGTGCTGATCCTGGCCATCGCCACCCACGCCACGCTCGGCAAACTGATGTACGCCTGGCTGCTCCCGGCAGGCACCGGCGCCAGTCCCGGCGAGATCCAGGCAGCCGCGCAATGGATGTACTACGGCGGCGACCTGGCCGAGCTCTTACTGCTGGTGGCGTTGATGCAGCAATGGTTGCGCGAACGGCAACGCGCCGCACGCGGGAAGCCGCTGCCCGCGGGATGAATGTCGGCGACTGTCTACGACGAGAGCCTCAAGGCAGGCTCACACGCATCGCCAGCGGGAACTCGTCGCAGTTGTCGCCCGCTCCGCCACGGTCGACCACCAGAAACTCGCCTTCCACGTCGAGCACCGAGTGAATGGCATGCCAGGTGCCGGCGCGGTAGTTGACCCCCTG
The DNA here is from genome assembly GCF_039830575.1 of Chromohalobacter sp. Lineage (NCBI taxonomy): Bacteria > Pseudomonadati > Pseudomonadota > Gammaproteobacteria > Oceanospirillales > Halomonadaceae > Chromohalobacter > Chromohalobacter sp. The sequence continues at coordinate 161,821 of NZ_JBDOOX010000003.1, forward strand.
GCGACCATCGGTGACGAAGGCCCGTACCCGTGCCGGGTCCACGGCCTCTCCCGGTGGCGCGACGACGACGATGAAGCGCTCCCCGTGCAGCGGCATGAACGCCTGACTGCCCAGCGGATGACGTTCGAGAAAGTCCAGCGTCAGCGGCAGTGTCACGGGCTGGCTGACGAAGAGGCTGATCAGCGGCCGAGCCCCCTCGCCGAGCGTTTCGATCCGCGCCAGGTCGTGATAGCGCTGGGTGCGACCGCCGTTGATGGGAAAGCCGTCGGCGTCCCGGCGGTCGATGACATCGCCGAACGGCGCGAAGGCTTCGGCAGTCAGGGGCTGGGCGGTAAGTTCGAGCATGCGTTCTCCTCGGAGGATTGTCTCAGCTCAAGCGCAGCTTCATGTGCCGGTTCACATCCTTGTAGAGCAGATAGCGAAACGGCCCCGGCCCGGCGGCGTAGCAGGATTGCGGACAGAAGGCCCGCAGCCACATGTAGTCGCCGGCCTCGACCTCGACCCAATCCTGATTGAGGTGGTAGATCGCACGGCCCTCCAGCACGTAGAGCCCATGCTCCATGACATGGGTTTCATCGAACGGGATCACGCCCCCGGGCTGGAAGGTAACGATGTTGACATGCATGTCGTGGCGCACGTCCTGGGGATCGACGAAGCGTGTCGTGGCCCAGCGGCCGTCGGTATCCGGCATGGCAATCGGCGCGATGTCGTTGTCGCTGGTGACGAAGGCTTCGGGCACTGCCAGCCCCTCGACGAACTCGTAGGCCTTGCGTATCCAGTGGAAGCGCACCGGCGCGTCGCTGCCGTTGCGCAGCTGCCAGTCGCAGCCCGGCGGCAGATAGGCATAGCCTCCCGGTCCCATCGCGTGCGCTTCCCCCGCGATGGTCAGCGTCATCTCGCCCTCGACCACGAACAGCACGCCCTCGGCGCCTTCGTCCGGCTCCGGCCGCTCGCTGCCGCCACCGGGCGAGACCTCCATGATGTACTGCGAAAACGTCTCCGCGAAGCCGGAAAGCGGCCGCGACAGCACCCACAGCCGGGTCTTCTCCCAGTGCGGCAGGAAACTGGTGACGATATCGCTCATCACCCCCTTGGGAATCACCGCATAGGCCTCGGTGAAGACCGCGCGACCATGAATCAACTGGCTCTGCGGCGGCAAACCGCCATGGGGGGCGTAGTAGGTTCTTTCAGGTGCGTCGTGGCTGCGTTGTGACATGAGAGGTTCCTCGCTTTTCAAGCCGGGTGCGTTGCCGCCCAGTGACGCGCGATATCCACACGCCGGGTTATCCACACCCGGTCATGGGTCTCGAGGTGATCGAGGAAGCGCTGCAGCGCGCGGAAGCGTCCGGGGCGGCCGATCAGTCGGCAATGCAGACCAATGGAGAGCATCTTCGGTGTTTCCGCGCCTTCTGCGTAGAGCACGTCGAAGGCATCGCGCAGGTACTGGAAGAAGGGCTCGCCGTGGTCGAAGCCGGTGGGCGAGGCGAAGCGCATGTCGTTGGTATCCAGCGTGTAGGGCACGATCAGGTGGCGGTGCGTCTGGCCCTGACTGTCCTGGACGTCGCTCCAGAACGGCAGATCGTCACCGTAGTAGTCGCTGTCGTAGAGAAAGCCGCCCTGATCGAGCAACAGCCGCCGTGTATTGGGGCTGTCGCGGCCGGTGTACCACCCCAGGGGCGCCTCCCCGTACAAGCGGCGGAACACGTCGATGGCACGCTGCATGTGGTCGCGTTCGAGTGCTTCCGGCACGTTCTGGTAGTGAATCCAGCGCCAGCCGTGGCAGGCGATCTCGTGGCCCAGTTCCTGGAAGGCCTGGGCCACCTCGGGATGACGCTCCAGCGCCATGGCAACGCCGAATACCGTCAACGGCAACCCGCGGCGCTCGAACTCGCGCAGCACGCGCCACACCCCCGCCCGCGAACCGTATTCGTAGATCGACTCCATGCTCAGGTGGCGGTCGGGATAGGCCTCGGCCCCGGCGATCTCGGAGAGAAACTGTTCGGAGTGGCTATCGCCGTGCAGCACGCTGTTCTCGCCACCCTCTTCGTAGTTGAGGACGAACTGCACGGCGACGCGGGCCTGGCCCGGCCAGTTCGCTTGCGGTGGCGTGCGGCCATAGCCGACGAGATCGCGTGGGTAAACCTCGGACGGATCGGTGGAGGATGCCATGCCCATGAAGACTCCCGGTTTATTGTTGTGCCGCTCGGATTACCTTAGCGTGCGTTGATGTATACAAAAAATCAATCCCTCGTCGCGCCCTTGCCGGTGCCTCGACTCACGGGTCGACGAAAACGCCATCCGGCGGATCTCGGCGGCTCGAGGCATGCCTGGCGCGGCAGCCGTCCGACATCAGGTCGATCCGGCATTGACTTATTTTGTATTCAATACTAGAAATTTTGTAGACAAAACATGCGCGGTCCAGTCGCGCACCCACGGAATGCCCCATGCGCTTGCACCTCATCAACCCCAACACCAGCACCGGCATGACGACACGCATCGGCGAGTCCGCCAGCCGCATCGCGGCCCCGGGTACCCGGATCGTGGCCACGCAACCGGAAAGCGGCCCGGTGTCCATCGAGGGTCACTTCGACGAGGCGATCAGCGCCGTGGGCGTGACCGAGGAAATCGCCAAGGGCGAGCGCGACGGCAGCGATGCCTACATCATCGCCTGCTTCGGCGACCCTGGGCTGATGGCGGCCCGGGAGCTGACCCGCGCGCCGGTGCTGGGCATCGCCGAGGCCGGCTTTCACGTGGCCAGCCTGATCAGCACGCGCTTTTCCATCGTCACGACGCTGAGCCGCACCGGCATCATCGCCGAGCACCTGCTGCAGGCCTATGGCTTCGCGCATCATTGCCGTCGGATCCGTGCCGCGGAAATCCCCGTGCTCGACCTGGAGGACGATGGCGACGCCGCCCTCACGCGGGTGATCGAGACCTGCCGGCGCGCCCGGGACGAGGACGGCATCGGCGCCATCGTGCTCGGCTGCGGCGGCATGGCCGATCTGCGCGCCACCATCGAAGAAGCAGTGGGCATCCCCATCGTCGAGGGGGTCACCGCCGCCGTGAAATTGGCCGAGGCGCTGGTCGGCCTCGGGCTCGGCACCAGCAAGCATGGCGACCTCGCCTTTCCGCGTCCCAAGTCCTTCACCGGCCATTTCGCCCATTTATCACGCTAATGCCCGCAAACGGGGGGAGCCACGTTTTCGCGCCACGACCCATACTCGCTAACGCTCAAGCCTGAAGCAGCCTAAATCATCGCCGGCGTCCTCTTACCGATAATCACAACACCAGGGCGCCTGAAAGATAGCCACACAGCAGCACGCTACGCCACTCGGACGTCCCCCAGCGGGGCGCACAACAACAAATCGCGGGGCACGGTCCCGCCCGAGGAAAGCGTCATGACAAGCGACTCCGCCACGTCGGAAGGGCCGCGCCCTGCCGGCAAGGCACCGGGACAAGAATCCCTGGACCCACAGCGTACCCGCATCATGGGACGCCTCTCCTATCTACTGGCCTGGTTTGGCGGCTGCGTGTCGATCGGCACCTTCGCCATGGGCTCGAGCATCGTCGGTACGCTCAACCTGTTGCAGGCCTCGCTGGCGATCGCCATCGGCTGCTTCGTGATCGGCGTCGCGCTGACGATCAACGGCGCCGCCGGCTACAAGTACGGCATTCCTTTCATGGTCCAGGCACGCAGCGCCTTCGGCTTTACCGGCACGCGCTTGCCGGGGCTCATCCGCGCGGTGCCGGCCATCGTCTGGTACGGATTTCAGAGCTGGATCGGCGCCGGCGCCCTGAACGCCGTCTCGTCGACCCTGCTGGGCTTCGACAATCTGGTGTTCTATTTCATCGCCTTCCAGCTCTTGCAGATCGCCCTGTCGGTGTTCGGCTTCCAGGGCATCAAGTGGCTGGAAAACATCGGCAGTGGCTTCATCCTGGCCTCGCTGGTCTACATGTTCTTCAGCGTGCTCGACAAGTACGGCGATGTGATCGGCGAACAGCTGATCGACATCGACGGCACCTGGGGACTGCCCTTCTGGGGCGCGACGATGCTGTTCCTGGGCATCTACAGCACCATGATCCTCAATGCCAGCGACTACTCCCGCGAGCTCAAGCACGGCAGCGGGCCGGGGCTTCTGACCACGCTCTACGCCATGTCGATTTTGCCCTGCACGCTGTTCATGGGCTTGATCGGGCTAATGGTCTCCGGTGCCACCGGCGTCGCCGATCCCATCGATGTCTTCGCCAATGCCGTCGACAATCCACCGCTTCTGATCACCACCCTGCTGTTCATCGCCTTCGCCCAGGTCACCACCAACGTGCTAAACAATGTGGTGCCCCCCACCTACGTGCTGATGGACGTTTTCAAGCTGAAATTCCGCAGCGCCACCGTGATCGTGGGGTTGCTGGCCTTCGCGACCTTTCCCTGGGAACTGGTCAAGGACGATTCCGCGGCCGGACTGCAGCTGTTCGTGCAGACCTATTCGGCGTTTCTGGGGCCGATCTTCGCGATCATGGCGGTGGATTATTACCTCATTCGCCAGCGCACGCTGGATCTCGACAAGCTCTATGACGCGCATGGCCCTTATCGCGGCATCAATTACGCCGCCTGCATCGCCACGCTGATCGGCGCCCTGGTGGCGCTCAACGTCTCGGCGGTCTCGTGGTACGCGAGCCTGCTGCCGGCCGGCCTCGCCTATTACCTGCTGATGCGCCACTGGCCGGCCTGCCGGCGTTTCAACCAATGACGATCACGCTGTCCTCCACACGATGCCTACCGACATAGAGCGCTGCCATGAACGATAACGACCTGCGCCTCACGGCGCCCGATGCAAGTCTCTACAACGCCGATCTGGCGCCGCTGCCCCATGCCGAACGCCGCTGGGGCGCCTTCGAGATCTTCAATGTCTGGGCCAACGATATCCAGAGCCTGTTCGGCTATACCCTGGCCGCGTCATTGTTTCTGAGCTACGGCCTCAACGGCTGGGCGGTCATGGCCGCCATCATCCTCGCCGGCCTGGTGGTCATGGTGCTGGTCAACCTGACCGGACGCCCCAGCGTCAAATACGGCATTCCGTTTCCGGTGGTGGTACGCGCCAGCCTCGGCGTGCACGGCGCCAACCTGCCGGCGATGCTGCGCGCGGTGATCGGCATCTTCTGGTACGGCGTGCAAACCTACTTCGCCTCCACGGCCGTCACGCTCTTGCTGGCCGCGCTGGGCGTGCCGGAGGGCGGCCAGTTCCTGGGGCTGTCGAGCGTGGCTTGGCTGGCCTTCGTGGTGGTGTGGGTCTTTCAACTGGCGATGTTCTGGGCGGGCATCGAGCGCATCAAGCACTTCCTCAACTGGGCCGGGCCGCTGGTCTACGCGGTCATGATCGTGCTGATGGGCGTGGTCTGGTGGCAAGCCGGCGCCTCGCTGCTGCCGGCCATCGGCAACATCTTCAGCGGCAACAGCGACGCCGCCGGCAGCGCCGTCGGTGCCTTTTTCACCGTTGTCGGCACCATGATCGCGTACTTCGCCGCGGTGGTGATCAACTTCGGCGACTTCGCGCGCTTCGTGAAAAGCGAGCGCGCCATGCGGCTCGGCAACTGGCTCGGGCTGCCGCTCAACGTCGCGGTGTTCTCGTTCATCGCCCTGATCATCACCGCCGGCACGCTCGCCTTGTTCGGCGAGGCACTGACCAACCCCTCGGACATCGTCGACCGCGTCGATAGTCTGCCGCTGACGATCGTCGCCGCGCTGACCTTTTTCGCTGCCACCGTGGGTATCAACCTGGTCGCCAACTTCATTCCCCCCGCCTATGACTTGTCCAACCTGTTCCCGCGCCGCATCAACTTTCGGATCGGCGGGCTGATCACGGCGATCATCGCCTTCTTCATCGGGGCCTTGTGGGTCAGCGTGATCAGCCGGATTGGCATTCCCGGCTTCGTCAACGCCATCGGCGCCGTCATTGCGCCGTTCTACGGCATCATCGTGATCGACTACTACGTCATCCGCCGAGGCCGACTCGACGTTCAGGCGCTGTTCTCCACCGCACCGGGCAGTGCCTATTACTATCAGAATGGCTGGAACCGACGCGCCCTGATCGCCTTCGCCGTCGGCGCGCTGTTCTCGCTGGCCTCGGTCTGGGTGCCGGCGCTCGCCGCGCTGGAAGGGTTCGCATGGCTGCTCGGCGCGAGCCTGGGAGGTGCGTGCTACTACGCCCTGATGCGCGGGCACGACGTGTCCACCGCCCCGCCGGGAGTGCCATGAAGGCCTGCGATATCTTGAATGTCCCGCCGGCGACGGCGGGGCATCAGCCGAGCGCGCCGTCGAAGATCCGCTTCAGGTCCGGGGTTTCTTCAGGCGCCTCGGCAATGGAGAGCGAGGCTTCGATGGCCTTGAGGTGGCGCTGCATGAAGGCGCGGGCACGCTCGCCGTTGCCGTTTTCGAGGTGGCGGATCAGTTCGTCGTGGTCGTGCGACTCGCAACCGAGGTGGCCGGTGTTGCCGTAAACCGCCAGGATCAGCGACGAGCGCGAGCATAACCGGCCGACGAATTCGCTGAGCGTGGCGTTGCCCGCCAGCTCGGCCAGACGCACATGGAAGGCCGCCGACAGCTTGATCGCCTCGCTCTGCTTGCCGGCCTTGAGTGCCTGACGCTCGCGGCGCGCGTCGTCGCGCAGCCGCGCCACATCCGCCGCCGTGGCCCGCTGCACGACCTGCTCCATCAGCCCGCACTCGACCAGTTGCCGCGCGGCGAAGACATCGCGCGCTTCCTCGGCGGTCGGCCGCGAGACGCTCGCGCCGCGACGTGGCGTCAAGGTGACGAGATGCTCCAGGGCCAGGCGTTGCAGGATCTTGCGGATGCCGGTGCGGCTGACACCGAAGACGTCCGACAGGGCATCCTCGCGCAGACGCGCACCGGGCTGCAGGCGATGTTCGATGATGGCGTCGCTGATCGCACGATAGATGGCGTCATGACGCTGCGCACCGTCGCCGGCCTTGCCCTCGTTGCGACGCGTTTTCTTGGCGGCATGCGCCTGACGTGACTCGCTCATTCACGGCTCCCGAATGCATTTGCGCTGATCATCGCATTGCCCGCCCGACATCAGCTACCGCGGTAGGTGGAATAACCGAAGGGGGACAGCAACAGCGGGACATGGTAGTGGGCGCCCGCATCGTCGATGCCGAAGCGCAGCGGAATCCGCGCCAGAAAGCGCGGCCCCGTCGGCGGGACCTCGTCCTGGCGATCGAGATACTCGCCGGCCTCGAACAGCAGCTCGTACTCGCCCACCCGGAAGGCTTCGCCCTCCAGCAGCGGTCCATCGCAACGGCCATCCTCGTTGGTCACGAACTCGCCCAGCGCCTGGCGGGTGTCGCCATCGAGCCGATACAGCGACAGGCGCATGCCGCGTGCGGGGCAGCCCCGAGCGGTGTCCAGAACGTGCGTGGTGAGATAGCCCATGGTCACTCCTTGCGATCGTCGGCGGGCATCGAGCGGCAGCCCGGGATGGACGCCCGTGGCGCCACCGCTTACCCTGATTTTTGTATACAACAATCCCGAACAACATAGCATCAGGAGACGCGCATGCGCCATGCCCTGCTCTCGCCGCGCCCCACGCAACTCGACCGCGAGGCCTTCGTGGCCGCGTATGGCGGCATCTACGAACACTCTCCGTGGATCGCCGAAGCGGTATGGGACGCCGGCCTCGACACCCGCCACGACAGCCCCGCGGGTCTCGCCGAGGCAATGGCCGCCGTGCTTGACGCCGCCCCCGCCGAGCGCCAGCTCACGGTCATCCGCGCGCACCCCGACCTGGCCGGCAAGGTCGCGCTGGCTGGCGGGCTGACCCAGGCCTCGAGCCAGGAACAGGCCGGTGCCGGGCTCGATCAGTGTACCCCGGACGAGCTGGCCCGCTTCGAGCGCCTGAACGCCGCCTACCAGGCACGCTTCGGCTTTCCCTTCGTGATGGCGGTCAAGGGCTACCACCGTCACGAGATTCTCGATGCCTTCGAGCTCCGCCTCGCGCATGGGCCCGACGAGGAACGCCGTTCCGCCATCGCGCAGATCCATCGCATCGCGCGACTACGCCTGGACGCCCATGCCACCTGAAGGCCGTCCTGCATCGGAATGAGCGGCAGCGTGCGTCTTTGGTGGGCTGGCGAGGCAGCGGAATTCATGGAAGAATTTTCCATGAATGCTTCGTGAGAGAGAGCCAGGCGTGACGGAAAGCAAACGCAAGACGGTCGGACGCCCCGCCGGCAACGGCAAGGCCGCCAGCGGCCACAGCCAATCGCTGGTGCGGGGCCTGAATATCCTCGAAGGGCTCGCTGCCGCTCCCGGTGGGCTGGCCCTGTCCGATATCGCCCAGATCGTGGGTCTGGCCCCGTCGACCACGCACCGCTTGCTGCAGGCGCTCCACCAGCAGGGCTTCATCGCCCAGGACGCGGAGATGGGCGTGTGGCATATCGACGCCAAGACATTCCGCGTGGGCAATGCCTTCCTCGAGGCACGCGATTTCGTCGCCACCGCCCGCCCCTTCCTGCATCAATTGACGGCGGAGACCGGGGAAACCGCCAACCTGGGTATCCGGGATCAGGGCATGGCCGTGTTCCTCGCCCAGAGCGAGTCGCCGCAGATGATGCGCATGATCACGCGGCTGGGCTCACGCGCCCCGCTGCACGCCTCGGGCGTCGGCAAGGCCCTGCTCGCCTGGCTGCCGCGCGACGAGGTCGAGCGCATCCTCCACACGCGCGGCCTCGACAAGGTGACGCCCAATACCCTCGACACCCCATCCCGCCTGCGCGACGCCCTCGGCGAGATCCGCCGCCAGGGCTATGCCTGCGATCGCGAGGAACACGCCATCGGCCTCAACTGCGTTGCAGCGACGCTGCACGACGAGAACGGTCTGCCGCTCGCCGCCATCTCGGTGTCCGGTCCCGCCGCACGCATTCCCGAAGCACGGCTCGCCGAACTCGGCGGCCTGGTGAGCCGAGCCGCCCGCGAGATCACGGCGCGCCTGGGCGGGCGACTGCCCGGCGCTCAGGACTGAGCAGACAGGCTAATTTAGTCTCAGCCTTCTCATTAGAAACCTCTCACTATCGTTGCTTGATTGGCTGGGGCTTCTCTTCCACCCGCGTCATGAACGACCTGGCGTACTTGGCGGCCCGCGAAGGATAACGCCTGTCGCCCATCTGATCATCGGGGAACCTGCAGCGACAGAGCTGATGGGGTATGCACTTCCCTACTAGAACCCCCTATCAACATGAGCCTGATTCACTTTTAGGTGGGAATTCTTCATTGGTGGTGGAAGCCACGGGGCTGCCAAAATGCGGCCTCGATTGAAGACGCACACCACCCCCGAGGCATTCATCCATGACGCAAGACCTGATCACCCAACGACTCGACCAGGGCCCGCTTATCTGTGCCGAGGGCTTTCTGTTCGAGCTCGAACGGCGCGGTTATCTCTCCGCTGGTGAGTTCGTGCCCGAAGTGGCGCTGTTGCGCCCGGACGCGCTGGAAGCGCTGCATCGCGATTTCCAGCATGCGGGGTCGGACGTCGTTCAGGCGTTCACCTACAACGGCCACCGCGAAAAAATGCGGGTGATCGGCAAGGAAGAGCTGCTGGAACCACTGAACCGGGCTGCGTTGAAGATCGCTCGCAAGGTGGCCGATGAAAAACCCGGCAACCTGATGGCCGGCAACATCTCCAACAGCAACGTCTGGGACCCGGAAGATCCGGCCGCCCAGCAGAGCGTGCGCGCCATGTTCGACGAGATGGTGCAATGGGCCGTCGAGGAAGGCGCCGATTTCATCATCGCGGAAACCTTCTACTATGCCGGCGAAGCCGAAGCGGCCCTGGCAGCGATCAAGGCCCAGGGGCTGCCTGCCGTCGTCACCCTGGCGCCGATGGCCGAGAACCGCATGGTCGATGGCCCCGGCATCGTGGAAACCTGTGTCGCCCTCGAGCAGCAGGGCGCCAGCGTGGTCGGCCTGAACTGCTTCAGAGGGCCGGACACCATGCGCCCCTGGATCCAGCAGATTCGCGACGCCGTTACCTGCCATGTGGCGGCACTGCCGGTGACCTATCGCACTACCGAGCAGGAGCCGACGTTCTTCAACCTCTCCGACAATCAGGGATGCAGCTGCCCGGCGCCCCACGGACGCGCCTTCCCGACCGCCCTGGACCCGCTGTTCTGCAACCGTTACGAGCTCGGCGCCTTTGCGCGCGACGTTCATGCCCTGGGGGTCAATTACCTCGGCGTATGCTGCGGGGCATCGCCGATGCACGTGCGCGAAGTGGCCATGGCCGTGGGGCGTGAACCGGAAGCCGCCCAATTTGCTGAGCGCATGGAGAACCACTTCATGTACGGCTCCCATGAGCGCTTGCCGGAGCATATCGCCGCCCTGGGGGAAAAGGCCTAAGTCATTATTCATGATGAATCGGTTGCTCGGCTCCATAACCACCGAGCAACCGATGTATCTCATGTCAGAGACGGTCGAACGTCAGATAAGCGTTCAGGGGCAAGATCGATCTGGACCAACATGGTCCAGATAGCCCCGCCCCAGGCGGCCTGGGGCGGTGGCAAGAAAAGCGGAATAGGCCATGAACGTGATCCCCAGGGCCTGACTGCCTAGCAGGAATTGAAGCAGGTGATGGCGCCCGTAGAGGCCTGAGCGCCTCACCGAAAGCGATGATCGCCCCCCTCTCTCGGTTCAGGTATTGAGGATCACGCCGCCGTTGAGATGCAGCGTCTGGCCGTTCATGTAGGAAGACTCCTCGCTGGCGAGATAGACGTAGGCGGGGCCCATTTCACTGGGCTGGCCGGCGCGGTCCATGGGCACCTGGCCTCCGAAGCCGGCGACCTTGTCCTCGTCGAAACTGGCGGGGATCAGGGGCGTCCATACCGGGCCAGGGGCGACGGCGTTGACGCGAATGTCGCGATCCACCAGGGACATCGCCAGCGAACGCACCAGCCCCTGGATGGCTCCCTTGGTCGCCGTGTAGTCGATCAGCGTGTCATTGCCCTTGAAGGCATTGACCGATGAGGTGGCGATGATGGTGTCGCCCTCGTGCATGTGGGGCAGCGCGTACTTGGCCATGTAGAAATGGCTGAAGACATTGGTCTGGAAGGTCCGCTGTACCTGGTCGTCGGGAATCTGCGTGACATCGTCCCAGTCATACTGCTCGGCGGCGTTGTTGACCAGGATATTGACCGCGCCGAAGCTCGCCAGCGTCGTGTCGACCACATGGCGACACAGCACCGGGTCGCCGACATCGCCTTGCACCAGGACGCACTCGCGCCCCTCGGCTTCGACCAGCGCCTGGGTATCCTCGGCGTCGCGCGCTTCGTTGAGATAGACGATGACGCAATTGGCGCCCTCGCGGGCGAAATGCACTGCCACGGCACGACCGATGCCGCTGTCGCCGCCGGTGATGATGGCGACCTTGCCGTCGAGCTTGCCGGTGCCGCGATAGCTGTCGCGGATGTACTCTGGCTCGGGCCGCATGGCATGTTCGTCGCCGGGCTGGTCGGCCTGTTCCTGCGCGGGGAAGTGTTGCTCGCCCATGTCATTCGCTCCTTGAATGGTGGGAACTACCATGTCTCACCATAGAAGCCGCCGACGTCCAGGCCAAGCGAACCGTACCGGTCGGGCGCCGCATCGCGTTCGCTGAAAGCAACGGATGAAGCCGGGGTCCGGGATGCGTACACTACGCGCAGCGATCCCCTGCGCCACTTGCGAGGCTACCGATGAGTCCCCACCTGCTTTCCGTCGATTCCCTGTCCCGCGATTACGTCGAACACCTGATGCAGCTCGCCGGCCGCATGGAGCCCTTCGCCCAACGGCGCAAGGTGACCCGCGTGCTTGAGGGCGCGGTGCTCGGCAACCTGTTCTTCGAAGCCAGCACGCGGACCCGCATCAGCTTTCACGCGGCGTTCTCGCGTCTCGGCGGCAGTGTCTGCGACACCACCGGCTTCACCTTCTCGTCGATGGCCAAGGGCGAGTCCCTCTACGACACCAGCCGCGTGATGGGCGGTTACGTCGATGCCATCGTCCTGCGCCACCCCGACCAGGGCGCCGTGGCGGAATTCGCCGAGGCCACGCGAGTGCCGGTGATCAACGGCGGCGACGGCCCCGGCGAGCACCCCAGTCAGGCGCTGCTGGACCTCTACACCATCGAGAAGGAATTCACGCGCCTGGGCAAGCGTCTCGAAGGCGCGCACCTGCTGCTGACCGGCGATCTCAAGCATGGCCGCACCGTGCACTCGCTGATCAAGCTTTTGTCGCTGTTCGACCCGCTGCGCATCACGCTGGTATCGCCCCCGGGGCTGGAAATGCCGCGTCACTTGATCGATCTGGTTGCCTCGCGAGGCCATCGTGTGGAGCAGCGCGAGAGCCTGGCCAACGATTTCGGCGACCTCGACGTGATCTACACCACGCGTATCCAGAAGGAGCGCTTCACCGACGAGATGTCGGAGACCTTCGCCGGCATCTCCCAGGACTTCATCGTCGATCGCGCCTTCCTCGACAAGCGCTGCTCGCCGACCACCATCGTCATGCACCCCCTGCCGCGCGACAGCCGTCCCGGCGCCAACGATCTCAACGTCGACCTCAATGGCGACCCGCGCCTGGCCATCTTCCGCCAGGCCGACAATGGCATTCCCATGCGCATGGCGATCTTCGCCAACCTGCTGCGCGTCGAGGATTACATCGAGCGCGACGCCCAGGACGTGCGCTGGTTCGTGCCGCCGACCTTCGGCGTCGACGACCGCACGTTGTAGACCCGAGCGCCCCGGGCCGGCGCAGACGGTTGTTCTGCCAGGCCTAGGGGCGCGCCTGCCAGAACAGCGAGAACAGCTCCGACTGCGAGTTGATGCCCAGCTTGGCGTAGAGATGCTTCTTGTGGGCGCGTACGGTTTCCACCGAGATCGCCAGCCGTCGGGCGATCTCCTTGGTCGAGCTGCCGCCCAGCATGAGCTGGCTGACCTCGCGCTCCCGCTCGGTCAGTGCGTAGCGTGAATCCAGCTCGCGCGGCGTGCCGGGACGGGGATGCCAGGGATGCGGCCCCGGCGGCGTGCCGTCCTCGCCCTCGAACTCGAAATGCATGCGCTGGCGCATCAACGCCAGCATCCAGGGCTGGATGAGGCTCAACAGTCCCAGCGCGGCATGATCGAAGGCCCGGGTCGACCCCAGCGAGAGACACAACGTGCGCTCGGCGTCGAGCGGGCAGTTGAACTGCACCTCGTCGGCGACGATGTTGCGCTGGAAATAGCGCTGATAGTACTCGGTGTGGCGAAAGCGCTGCGGCGCCACGTCGGCCAGGGTGTAGAGCCCCTCGCGGGCACGCCCCTTGGCGTCGATGTAGAACGGGTCGAGCAGGTACAGGCCACGCTGGTAGTCCTGGAAGAGCGCCTCGTCGGCGCCATCGTCCTCGTCGCTTTCGGCGAGGATCCGGGGCGGCCGATGATGGTGGAAGATCAACGCCACCCAGGTATCGAAGGCAAGGTGCGCGCCGATCGTGCGGACCGCCGCCAGCCAGAAATCGGGGGCATCCAGCGACGCCGCCAACCCGCCGAAGGCACGGTGCCAGGCCAGGCTCTCCAGGCTGGTCCGGCCGGGGGCGGACGTTGCCGGCTGCGGCTCGCTTGTCATGTCGCTCTCCTCGGCGCTCTTCCAGGCATGCTCTTTGGCCCTCTTTTCGGCACGCTACCGACCATGCTCTTCACAACGCTCCTCGCTCCCCCCGCAGGGGTAACCCCGTCGGGGAATGGTCACCGCCGTGTGATGACGGATACTGAAAGGCATCCGATACCGACAGCCATACAATACCTTCGGAGTTTTTCATGCAGATAGCCTTGGCACAACTGGCCGGGCGCGAGGGTGACATCGCGTACAACCTCTCGCGGACGCTGGCCTGCCTACGCGACGCCGACGCCGAGACATCCCTGATTGTCTTTCCCGAAACGCACCTCACCGGTTTCGCCGAACCCGGGCACGTCGAGGATCGCGCCCTGGCGCTGGAGGGGCCTGAGCTCAACGCCCTCGTCACCGCCAGCCGCGAGCAGGACACCGCGCTGGCCGTGGGCTTTCTCGAGCGCGACGCCGAAGGCGTCTTCAACACCACCGTACTGATCACCCCCGAAGACGGCATCGCGCTGCGCTATCGCAAGGCGCACCTGTGGCCGGACGAACGCCAACTCGTCGGCGAGGGTCACCGCGTGGGCTGCGTCGAGTGGCGCGGCCTCCAGGTGGGTCTCTTGATCTGCTACGACCTGGAGTTCCCCGAGCCGGCGCGGGCACTGGGGCAGCTCGGCTGCGACCTGCTGCTGGTCACCAACGGCAACATGGACCCCTACGGGCCGGTGCATGCGCGCGCCGCCCAGGCCCGCGCGCAGGACAATCATTACTTCGTCGCCATGACCAACCGCGCGGGAGAAGGCGCGGGGCTGACCTTCGCCGGCGAGAGCGCACTGGTCGCCCCGGACGGCGAGACGCTGTTCCGCGCCGAGCGCGAGGAAAGCGTGACCACGCTGCAGCTCGACCTGCAACGCTTGCCGGCGGCACGGCGCGATTACGACTACCAGCAGGACTGCCGCATCGGGCTGCAGGGCCGGCGCGAGGATATCGGGCGCGGCCGCTACTGGCATTTCTGATCCCAGGCACTCGCAACCCTCCCTCAACCAGTCGCAACGACCACGAGTCGCAACAACCACAATCAGGAGGCGACAATGAACCAAATGAAGAAGACCCTCTCCCTGGGCCAAGTCGTACTGTTCGGCCTGGCGTACATGACGCCCATCATCGTGCTGGGCACCTTCGGCGTGCTCGCCGTCACCACGGAAGGCGCCGTCTCGGGCGCCTACCTGGCGGCGCTGATCGCCATGCTGTTCACCGCGCACAGCTATGGAAGAATGGCCAGCGCCTACCCGGTGGCCGGCTCCGCCTATGCCTACGTGCGCCACGCCATCAACGACCGCCTGGGCTTCATCGCCGGGTGGGCGATCCTGCTCGATTACCTGTTCCTGCCCATGGTGATCTGGCTGATCGGTGCCGCTTACCTGCATTCGGCGTTTCCCGCCGTGCCCACGCCATTGTGGCTGCTGGCGTTCATTGCCGTTACCACGGTGATCAACATCCTCGGCCTCCGGCTCGCCAGCGTGGTCAACAGCGTGATGATGCTGGTGCAGATCCTGGTCCTGGTCGCTTTCGTGGGGTTGAGCATGCACTACGTGCTGGGCGACCCCACGCAGCCCTTCTGGAGCCTGACGCCGTTCCTGGGCGCTGACTCGGCCGCGACCCTGCCGGTATTGATGGCCGGCGCCGCCGTGGCCTGTTACTCCTTTCTGGGCTTCGATGCCGTCACCACGTTGACCGAGGAAACCAAGGACCCGCAACGCACCCTGCCGCGTGCCATCCTGTTGATCACCTTGATCGGCGGCTTGATCTTCGTGGTGGTGTCGTATTTCGTGCAGCTCGCCGCGCCGGGGCATGATTTCGCCAACCCCGACGCCGCCGCCTACGAGATCGCCCGCAACATCGGCGGCGACATCTTCGTCTCGATCTTCTTGATCGGGCTGGTGGTCGGCCAGTTCGCTTCCGGCATCGCCGCCCAGGCCAGCGGCGCGCGCCTGCTCTACGCCATGGGTCGCGACGACGTCCTGCCGAAGCGCTGGCTGGGCAAGTTGAGCCGCTTCGGCACGCCGCTGGGCGGCCTGCTGCTCAGCGGCGTGGTCGCGCTACTGGCGCTGACCATGGATGTGCTCTCGGCGGCATCCTTCATCAACTTCGGCGCCTTCCTGGCCTTCGCCCTGGTCAATCTCTCGGTGATCTTTCACTACTACCTGAAGGAACGCCGGCGCGGCGGCATGGAAACGCTGTGGTTCCTGATCTGCCCGCTGATCGGCCTGGGCGCGATCCTGTGGCTGATGCTGAGCCTGGATCACCTGGCGATCATGCTGGGCGGGGCATGGCTGGCCTTCGGCCTGGCATGGCTGGTCTGGCTGACGCGCGGCTTCAGCCGGCCCACGCCGGAACTGCATATGGATGGTTGATGCGCACGCCACCGATCGCGCATGACATCACGACCGGCTCCTGGCCGGTCGTGGTGCGTCACGGCATGCGTTGCAGGAAGGTGTCGTCGGCGAAGAAGCTTTCCAGGATCAACTGCGCGGCGATGCCGTCCACGCCATCGTCACGATAGTTGCCGCGGTGCCCGGCGTCGCGGGCGATGCGCTTGGCGGCACGCGTGGAGCCGCGTTCGTCGAACACCTCCACCGGCTTGCCGAAGCGCCCGTGCAGGCGATTGCCGAACTTGCGCGCCCGCCGACTCATGTCCGACTCGGTGCCGTCCATGTTGAGCGGCAGCCCCACCACCAGCAGGTCCGGCTGCCACTCCTCGAGCAGCGCCGCGATCTGCTGCCAGTCGGGGATGCCGTCACGCGCGGGCAACGGCGCCAACGCCGTGGCGCTGCCCAGCATTTCGTTACCCACCGCCACGCCGATGCGCCGCGTCCCGAAGTCGAACGCCAGCACCAGCCGTTGTCCGGCCTCGGCCATCAGGAATGCCCCGCCTCGCGGCTCATCAGGTTCAGGTCGATGCCGAGTATCCCCGCCGCCGCGCTCAGGCGCTGCTCCGCGTGGACCTCGAACAGAATCGAGGCATCGCCTTCCACGGTCAGCCAGGTGTTCTGCTTGAGTTCGTCCTCGAGCTGACCGGCCTGCCAGGCGGCGCAGCCAAGGCAGACGATGAAGTCTTCCGGCCCCTGGCCGTTGGCGATCGCCTTGAGCATGTCCATGGAAGTGGTCAGCGCGATGTCGTCGGCAACCTGCAGGCTGGAGTCCCAGGGCAGGCTCGAGCCGCGATGCAGGATGAAGCCGCGATCCTTGTGGACAGGCCCGCCGTAGTGGACCGGCATCTCGCGACACGGACACTCGACGGCATCCAGTTCCAGCTGCTCGAGCAGCGCATCGAGCGTCAGCTCCATGGGCCGATTGACGATCACGCCCATGGTGCCGTTTTCATCGTGATCGCAGAGATAGGTCAGCGTCCCCTTGAAATTGGGGTCGTCGAGATGCGGCATCGCCAGCAAAAAATGGTGCTTCAAGCTTTGCATGAGCCTCCCAGGCGTCGAGGCGCGCCTCGCCTCTAGCGCACGCCGAAATTGGTGCCTTTCACGGCGATTGTATCACTCCCCGGCACGGGGCTCGCCATCATGCGACGGCGCGTCCCGCTCAAAAGCGCCGGGCGATGGCCTCCATCAATTGACCACCGATATCCGTGCCGCGCTGCGCGTCGATTTCGCGCACGCAAGTGGGACTGGTGACATTGATCTCGGTGATGTAATCGCCGATCACATCGAGCCCCACGAAGATCAGTCCCTTCTCGAGAATCGCCGGCTTGACCTGCTCGATCAGCCAATGGTCGCGGTCGGTGAGTTCGCGAGCCTCGCCACGGCCGCCGGCCGCCAGGTTGCCACGCGTCTCGCCGGCGCTGGGAATGCGCGCCAGCCCATAGGGCACCGGCTCGCCGTCAATCAGCAGGATGCGCGTGTCACCGGCCTGGATCTCGGGCAGATAGCGTTGCGCCATGATCTGGCGCGTGCCGCGCTCGGTGAGCTGCTCGATGACCGAGCCCAGGTTCCGGCCTTCCGGCGTGATGTGGAAGATACCGCTGCCGCCCATGCCATCCAGCGGCTTGAGGATCACGTCGCCGTGCCGGGCGTGGAAGTCGCGCAGCACGCCGTCGTCACAGGACACCACGGAGGGCGGAATGCACTGCGGGAACTGCTGTGCGAAGAGTTTCTCGTTGCTGGTCAACAGCGCCTGCGTCGGGTTGACCACCAGCACGCCCTCGCGCTCGGCGAAGCCCAGCAAATGCACGGCATTGAGGAAATGGCCATCCACCGGCGGGTCCTGGCGCATCAGGATCACGTCGAGCTCCGCCAGCGGCGCGGCCCGCGATACGTCGAGCCGGTACCAGGCCTCGGGGTCGCGATAGGCTTCCAGCGCGCGCATGCGGCCCATGGCGCGTCCGCCTTCCAGGTACAGGTCTTCGGGCTCGAGGTAGTACAGCGACCAGCCGCGCTCCTGGGCGGCCCACAGCATGGCCAGGGTGGTGTCTTTCTTGTAGGCGATATCGGCGATGGGGTCCATCACCACGCCGAGCTTCAAGGCGCGCTCGCTCATGATCGGTCTTCCGGGTAAGGAATGGATGCGCGCAGTATGCCGCAGCCGTCAACGGAAGACCAAGACGCCGGCGACGCCTCAGTCGGACGAAGCGTCGTCGATCGCCTCGCGCGTCAGGCGGATGCCTTCCGCCTCGATGGTGATCAGCCGTTTCTTGTAGAGCCGACCCACGGCCTGCTTGAAGGCGCTCTTGCTCACGCCCACCCGCGCCTTGATCTCGGCGGCGGGGGTCTTGTCGCCCAGCGCCACGAAGCCGCCGTGACAGCGCAGCAGTGCCAGCACCTTGTCGCCGACCACATCGAGCCCCGCCTCGCCGGGCGGCAGCATGGCAAGGTCGAGACGCCCATCCTCGCGTACGCGCTTGATGTACCCCGTCAGCCGCTGACCGCGCCGCGGCGGATGGACGATGTCATCCGCGTACAGAAGCCCCCAATAGCGGTGATCGACCACCGCCTTGAAGCCCAGGTCGGTACGCTCGGCGACCACCAGCGCCACCTGATCGCCGGCCTTGAGGTCCGTGGCCTCATCGGCCAGGAAGCGATCGAGCCGCATGGACGCCACCGGCCGTCCCTGGGCGTCTTCGTACAGCATCACCAGCACGCGCTTGCCCACCTCCGGCCGGAAGCGCTGCTCGGCGAACGGCAGCAACACGTCCTTCGGCTGGCCCCAGTCGAGAAAGGCCCCGGTGGTATTGACCGCCACCACCTTGAGATACGCCACCTCACCGATACGCGCCAGGGGTGGGCGCGTCGAACTCGACGCACGCCGGCCGGGAGCGGAGGAACGCGGGGCGGGATCTGGGGAACGGGACATGATGGCGACCACTGACGAGAGATATGTCCTCATTATGACGCCGCCCGGCAACGCGAGCAAAGGGCGTTGCTTGGAGCGGCATCGTCAATGGCCGGCAGGCGATGCCATTCAGGACGCCCCACCGCGCGCCATCGTCTGGCTAGTGACGATCCAGAGAGTCAACGTTCTCGCCCAACTCGCTCGCCAGTTCTTCCACTAGGCCACGGACGGCAGGCGAATGGCTTTTGCGCCCCACTCTGAGGACATAAACGATCGTCGGAGGCGGCGTCAGTTCACGATCCATGATCACCATCTCCGGGGTGACATGCCGCTTGTTGATTAGCGAAATTCCCAGGCCCGCGTTCACGGCGGCCACCACGCCGGAGATGCTGGCGCATGTCATGACAGTCGAAAATCCCGGCGGCAGTGCCTGTCCGACTTCCATGGCCCAGTGCCGATAGAAACAGGCATCGTCAAAGGCGACCAATGGCAGTGGCCGCGTCATGTCGAGCGCGAGATCGGGCGATTTTACCCAGTGCAGTGGCTCCTTGGCGAGCACCACA
Organism: Chromohalobacter sp.; assembly: GCF_039830575.1. Taxonomy (NCBI): domain Bacteria; kingdom Pseudomonadati; phylum Pseudomonadota; class Gammaproteobacteria; order Oceanospirillales; family Halomonadaceae; genus Chromohalobacter; species Chromohalobacter sp. Next base: position 181,348 of record NZ_JBDOOX010000003.1, read on the forward strand.
TCCGTTCCGCGCTGGTGATGCTCGAAGCGTTGCATCAGCCCAAGGTCGAGCTCGCCGTGATCGATCTGCTCTTCAATCGTCAGGCTCTGACCGACGCGTGTATGCACCGTGACCTCCGGATGACGCCGCGTAAAACGACCGAGGATGAGCGAAAGCCCATCGCTCGTCGTGTCCTCGGTCACGCCAAGCCGGATCTTTCCGCTCAGCGGTAACGCTCCCAGACTCATCACGGCCTCGTCGTGCAAGTCCAGAATACGCCGCGCATAGCGCAGCAATCGCTCGCCTTCCGGTGTGAACGGGGACTGCCCGGCACGCCTCGCCAGCAGCGCGCACCCGAGCCCATCCTCCAATCGTTTGAGCTTGTGCGACACCGCTGACTGGGACAGGGCCAAATGCTCTGCTGCCCGTGTGATGCCCCCGTGATCGGCAACGGCGCATAGCGCTTGCAGCGCGCCCATCTCAAGTCTGGAACTCATCGCACTCACATGACAAATATCGATTCATATATGTAAACAATCCATTTGAGTCATCTCGGAGCGTAACGCAGCCTATTGAACGACACCACCATTCCGTTACGCCCCCCTGCTAAAGGCACGACAGCCAGGAGCGAACCATGAAGCATCTCGCAACCGAAAACCTCTTGATCGATGGCCAGCGTATCGCCCACGGCGTTCACGGGAGCGGCGAGCCCGTCATCCTGCTGCACGGCACCCCCTCCTCTTCCTTCATCTGGCGCAACGTCGCGCCACGTTTGATCGAAGCGGGCTATCAAGTGCACGTATTCGATTTACTGGGTTACGGGCTTTCCGAGCGCCCTCAGGATCCGGCAGTCGATACCTCGATTTCCGCGCAGGTGCCGATCCTGGAAGCATTGATGGATCACTGGGAGTTGAGCACGGCTCATCTGGTCGCACACGATTTCGGGGGCGGCATTGCCCAACGGCTCGGGGTTTTCCATCCCCAGCGACTGCGCTCGCTGATAATGCTCGACGCGGTGTGTTACGACAGCTTTCCCTCGCCACGCACCCGGCAGCAAATGGCCAGCGGTCTGGAAGCCCTGATCAAGGCACCCGACGCCGAGCATCGCGAGCATTTCCGTGAATGGTTATTGACTGCCGTCCATGATCGACGCGCACTGATGGCCTCGGCACTCGAAACCTACCTTGACTTCATCAGCGGTCCCATTGGGCAACCCAGCCTCTTTCAGCACCAGGTGCGCCACTACGACCCCAAGCACACGCTGGAAATCGCGGACCGACTGCACGAACTCGGCAGCCTGCCGGTCAAGCTCATCTGGGGGGCGAATGACGCCTGGCAAAGCGTGGATTATGCCCATCGCCTGAAGGCGGACATCCCGGGCTCTGAACTCACCGTGCTGGATAACTGCGGCCACTTCTCTCCCGAGGATCAGCCGGAAGCGATCTCACGGTTGTTGGTCGACTTCCTAAACCGGCACCGGTAGGCGGGCTTTTCCTGCCTTTTTGCCGCCTCCAGAGGGGTGCCCGTGGCGAGTTTGAACGCGTCCGGTGACACAAGCAGCACCGGACGCACGCCTTCCCTTGTTCCCTCCTGGCAAGGATCAAGGCCGTGAAACTCATGACGCCACAGCCTTAATCGATTAAGCAAAATGGCCACTCAATAACGCCATCCAATGATCAAAGATGACATTTATTACATAAATTAACTCATTAAAACGAAAAGGAATGATTCAAGAGGCGAGGGTGACAGGCTCATCTAGAACCCAAGCAAAAACCATCGTCAAGCATAATTACTCCGCACGCTTTTCCACCAGAGAATCTTTCTCAGACATAGGTGCGCTTATAATCTTATCCAAACTCTCTATGGCCTTGAATGTGCAGGAGCAAGAAATGTTCTGACACTGATAATAGGCTTCCTTCATCGTTCTCGTGATATAGCGACTCGTTCTTGTGTGTGCCGATTTTCCACATACTGGACAGCGCATCATAGCGGGTGCCTTCCTTGGTGACAAGTACATTCACATAAGCCCTGTATTTATATAAAAACTTATTAATGCATGGCTTATAAGGGCATTTATAATCCAACTCAAACCAAGGCACAACAGGAACGTGGTTTTTCATTTCTCACACAACAAAATCCTGATATCGAAGCAACCATGTTGTATGAGGGATGACCAGACACCGTCCCCTTCAGGCACACAAATACTCATGTTTTTATAAAGCCTCACCCATCAACGTGAGCACTCAAAAATGTCTAACCAAGACAAGATCCAAACTACCTCTTGGTCTCGTGCAGATGCGCTTAAAGTGAAATTCGATGACCCGACAACGACTCAACCCGAGGTCGGACATGATTTTCCGGTACTGGATGACGACCTGTTCATCTGGGATACCATGCCACTCCGGAAACTGAATGGTGATGTCGTATCAGTCGATGGCTGGTCAATCATCTTCACTCTGACGGCTGACCGCAAGCCCGAAGAATTTACCTATAAAGACGGTAGTTACGATATTGCTTCCGATTGGAAGGACCGTCATGGGCGGGCACGCATATGCTACTGGTACGCCAAGGATAGTAAAAACTGGATCTTTGGCGGCCGTGTCATGCAGGAAGGCGTTTCACCGACCAAGCGAGAGTGGGCTGGCACGCCCATTCTGCTCAACGACAACGGTGATATGGAACTCTACTACACCGCAGTCAAGCCCGGGGCGACCATGGCGAAAGTCAAAGGTCGCATCGAAACCACGGAAACTGAAGTCAAGCTTCATGGCTTTGATGATGTAAAGGAGCTCTTCACTGCTGACGGTGTCTATTACCAGACTTTAGATCAAAATCCGCTCACCAACTTCCGGGACCCCGCTCCCTTCATTGATCCAGTTGACGGCAAACTTTACATGCTGTTCGAAGGCAATGTAGCCGGCAATATTGGTGAGCATGTCATCACTACCGAAGACATGGGTCATATCCCGCCTGGCTTTGAGGACGTCGGCGGAGCCCGCTTCCAGAGTGGCTGCGTTGGCATTGCCGTTGCGACCGATCTTACGGGGGATAGCTGGGAGCTCCTCCCACCGCTGGTCACCGCAGTTGGCGTTAATGACCAACTGGAGCGTCCACATTTTGTGTTCAAGGATGGGAGATACTACCTCTTCACCATCAGCCACCAGTACACCTATTCCGATGGTCTGGATGGTCCGGATGGCGTCTATGGCTTTGTCAGCGACTCCTTGTTTGGTCCGTTTTCGCCGTTGAATGGATCAGGCCTGGTACTGGGCAACCCGTCTTCTCAGCCGTTCCAGACCTACTCGCACTGCGTGATGCCGAATGGTCTTGTGACATCCTTCGTCGATAGCGTAGAGAAAGATAACAAGACCGAAGACTACCGCATCGGCGGCACTGAGGCACCGACAGTGGAAATCAAGATCGAGGGTAACAACACCTACGTCGTCAAGGAATACGACTACGGCTTTATTCCTCCGATGGGCAATGTTCTGACCAAATAAGTAAAACGCGAAACATGATGGCGGACTGTTCGTCCGCCATCATATAAAGGATGTGCCGAATGGATATTTCAAGTGCAATTGCAGTCGTGAAGGAATTATTTAAAGGAGACTCTCTTCTAGCAGGAATACTGATCTCCGCTGCCATATCGACATTGAGGGTTATTTCCAGGGGAGGTGGAAAGCTAGAGGTATTGATTGAGGCAATGCTCTGTGGCTTCTTGACCTTTGTATCTTACTCCCTGATGAATCATCTCGGTATTTCTGAGGGGCTGACCGTTACTGTCGGAGGCGTCATAGGTTTCATGGGAGTCAAGAAAATACGCTTCTTCTTGGATAAAGCAATCAGCAGCAAGGTATCATGACCATGTTGCATATAGAATGCAGCATCTTCCTTATCTCTTTCAACCATGAGTTGGTAAACTTGGCTGTCACCTTCAGCTTCTAACCCTCTCTTATGGCCACGTTATACTAAATGACCATGGCATGCGCAAAGCCGGATATAATTTAATAGCATATAAAGCCAACAGAGACCAGGGATTCAAAAATGTCAGCAGAGCATCTTGACATCGTCGAAGTGACGCACTCATCTATCCTACAAGAGGTCAATGAGCTTCTGAGCGAAGGGTGGAAATTGTTGGGGACCTCTCATGGGGTTGATGAGAACAGCTATCCAATTGTAATTTATGCATTGGGCCGTGAGAAACAATACGGGACCTAGAACAGGCACAAGAAACAACACACCCAGCATGTTATGGCCTGTGAAGCGGATGGCAACCGAGCCCTCCGGGCCCTTGCGCCGAACAGCATTCGCCATGTTGGCTGCGCCGAGGCTGACTGAGCCCAGAGGCCTAGGGTGGAAAGGCCCCCGGGCGCCAGAAAGAAGCGTAGAGCGATTGCCGAACATCAAGCGTTATCGGAACAATAATATATACCGCCACCATGATACATCTTATATGACCTCTACTCGCTGTGACCACGGATTCGAGTAAAACACCTTCAGTGAAGGTCTTTACTCGAATTTATTGCGATCCTGACATGCGCCCGCGCATCTGCTCACGCTGCTCCTCAGTCAACAAATCCTGAATTTTGTTATGCAGGCGCACTCTATCGACCAGCATGTCGCCATGGAGGGTAGCCATTTTTCCATGCAGTTCCTTTATTTTCTCGGGATCAGGGCGCTCCGCTTGCATGAGCTGCATCATGTCATCATGCAGGTTCATCATTTCCTCCATCCGATCAAGTTGAGCAGAGCGGTTTTCCTGTCGCATCTCGCGCATGGTGCTCATCTGCTGCTCGTCGAGAATTCCGGACATCGCCCCCATACCGCTCATTATTGAGCAAGGCATCATGCCACTTTGGCCACCCATCATCATGCCGGAGCCCATGCCACCCTGGCCGCCCATCATCATGCCGAAACCCATACCGCCTTGACCGCTCATCATGCCGCCATGACTCTGGAAGCCTTGATGCATGCCTTGAGCAAAGAGGGTACTGCTCGCGGCACCAAGACTTAAGGCCAGTGCAATGGCAAAGATCTTTTTATGCTTGATCATGATATTTCCTCTCCTCATGTTGCGGGGCGCGAAGTCACTTTCTCACCACAAGGTAAGTAAGGTGGGGCAGCTTCTTTATAAGCTTACTCTCTACAGGCACCCCAAAGGTCAAGGAGAAAAAAGACAAATCTCTCCAAACTTGTCACAGGTCATTTTTCGGGCCTGAGCTCCCGCTTCGCTTCAGCTCGAAAGGTGTAAAAAACCAAACGATACCCTCGAAAAGGGTGATGTTTTATCCGTTAGCGTTGAAGCGGAGGGAAGCGGAAATCAAGGCGCGTCAGCTCCGGAAATGAGACGCGAGTGCTACTCACGCCAAATCGCCGAAGTGATACTGGAGCAGCGTGAGGGCAACGACGGGGGCGGTTTCGGTGCGCAGGATGCGCGGGCCGAGGGTCAAGGCGGCGAAGTCGGCGGCGCGGGCGGTGTCGATTTCGTTGGGCGATAGACCGCCTTCGGGGCCGACGAGCAGCGCGACGCGGGCGACGTCGCTGGCATGTCGCCAGGTGGTGTCGGTGGAAGGGTGCAGGACGAGGCGCAGCGTTTCGTCACGCCTTGCCAGCCAGGCGTCGAGCGTTTGCGGAGGATGCACGGTGGGTACGCGGCTACGCCCGCATTGCTCGCAGGCGCTGACCGCGACGGCTTGCCAGTGGGCGAGTTTCTTGGCTTCGCGCTCGCCCTTGAGGCGCACGTCGCCGTGCTCGGTGTAGAGCGGAGTGATGGCCGCCACGCCGAGTTCGGTGGCCTTCTGGATCGCGTAGTCCATGCGATCGCCCTTGGAGATCGCCTGGCCCAGGTGCACCGCCAGCGGCGATTCGGCACCTCCCTCGGTCACGGCGATGATCCGCACGCGCACCTCGCGGCGCCCCACGGCGACGATCTCGGCATCGGCTTCATGGCCCTCGCCATCGAACAGGCGCAGCGCCGCGCCCTCGCGCAGGCGTAGCGCGCCCGCCACATGGCGCGAGGCACCTTCGGGCAGGGTGAGCTCCGCTGCGGCGACCAGCGTGGCCGCCACATGAATGCGCGGTCCGGCCATCGCTTAGTGCGCGTTCTCGGCGGCTTCGCTCTCGCGCTTCTTCTTCTGCGCGTACATGCCCTCGAAGTTGACCGGCGACAGCATCAGTGGCGGGAAGCTGCCACGATTGACCAGGTTGTCGATGCACTCGCGCGCATAGGGGAACAGCATGTTGGGGCAGAACGCGCCCAGAGTGTGGTCGAGCTGGTCGTCGCTCAAGCCGGCGATGCGGAACAGACCGGCCTGTTCCACTTCGGCGAGGAATGCCGTGGCGCCGTCTTCGTTGTTGGTGACCTGAGCCGTCACCTTGACCACCACCTCGTAGAGATTTTCACCGACCTGCTTGTGGGTGGTGTTGAGGTCGAGCCCGACCTTGGGCTTGAACGCGTTCTGGAACACGCTCGGCGCGTTGGGCGACTCGAAGGAGATGTCCTTGACGTAGATGCGCTGCATCGAGAACTGCAACTGGTTCTGCGCGTCGTTGCCACCCTGAGCGGCCTGATTGTTGTCTTCCGCCATGTCGTACTTCCTTTGACTGAGCTATGCATGAGACACGGGGCCCGGCGTGCACCGCCCCGTCGGGATAACGATTACTTGCGCACCACCGGCAGCTCGTCGGACTGCCACTGGGTCATTCCGCCCTTCAGCTTGGTGGCCCGCGTGAAGCCCGCCTGGGTCAGTTGGCCCACAGCGGCGCCGGAGCTCTGGCCATGCTTGCACACCACCACGACCGGCTTCTCCTTGAACGCCTCGAGCTCCTTGAGACGATCGTTCAGGCGGCCCTGGGGAATGTTGCGCGCGCCGGCGATGTGCCCCGCCTTGAAATCCTTCACCTCGCGGATGTCGAGGAACAGGCCATCCTCGCGATTGACCAGCGCGGTGGCCTCGGACGGCGAGACGCCGTTGCTCGAGTTCCTGAGCTCGTAGGCGATCCACGCCACCAATACCACCAGAAAAGCGCCTGACAAAAGCAGGTGGTTCTGCACGAATTCGAATAGCTGATCGATCATGAGTGCGGATAACTCTCGTTGTATGTCGGTCGGGCCGCGTATCCAGTCGGGCCGCGCTCGGTCGAGTCGTCGTCGCTCGACGGACGACGCGTGACGCCCCAACGGGCGCCTTAGTATACATGAGCCACGGGCGGGCGTCCGGCCCCAGCGACTCGGCTGACGCCTCCCCGCGACTGCGTTATGATGCCGCAAGGAGACGTGAGTCGCGAACCCCGTGCGCGGTGTCACCGCCACCCGGGGTCATCGGCGTCCCGCCGCCGATGCGACGCCCATCAGATTCCCGCGAGGCATGTTATGGCAGATACCCACACCCAGCGTCCCCGTCCCGTCGCGCTGTTGATCCTCGATGGCTACGGTCAGAACGACGACACCGAGTACAACGCCGTCTACAGCGCCCGGACGCCGGTCATGGACGCGTTGAAGCAACGCTATCCCTCCGCCTTGCTGCACACCGACGGCAAGTATGTCGGGCTGCCCGACGGCCAGATGGGCAACTCCGAAGTCGGCCACATGAACCTCGGCGCCGGGCGCATCGTCTATCAGGACTTCACGCGCATCACCAAGGCCATCGAGGACAACGAGCTGGCCAGCAACCCCGTGTTGACCGCACCCATCGATGCCGCCGTGGCCGCCGGCCGTGCCGTGCACCTGCTCGGCCTGCTCTCGCCGGGCGGCGTGCACAGCCATGAGGATCACATTCTCGCCGTGGCCGCGCTGGCCGCCGAGCGTGGCGCCAAGCATGTCTATCTGCATGCCTTCCTCGACGGCCGCGACACCGCACCCAAGAGTGCCCGGGCCTCGCTGGAACGCGCCAACGCACGCCTCGCCGAGCTGTTCGGCGCCGACAACGCCTACGTCGCCTCGATCGTCGGCCGTTACTACGCCATGGACCGCGACAACCGCTGGGACCGTGTCGAGCAGGCCTATCGCGTTATCGTCGAGGGCGAAGGCTCGCAGGTCGCCACCAGTGCCGAGGCCGGGCTGGACGCCGCCTACGAACGCGGCGAGACCGACGAATTCGTCGCCGCCACCAGCATCCGCCCGCACGGCGAGCCGGTGCGCATGGCCGACGGCGACGCCGCATTGTTCCTGAACTTCCGCGCCGACCGCGCCCGCGAGCTCACCCGCGCCTTCGTCGAGGACGACTTCAGCGGCTTCACCCGCCAGGCACGGCCCAAGCTGGCCCATGAGGGCCTGGTGATGCTCACCGAGTATGCCGCCGACATTCCCGCGCCGGTCGCCTTTCCGCCCACCGACCTGGTCAACACCCTGGGCGAGACCGTCGCCAAGCGCGGCCTGAAGCAGCTGCGCATCGCCGAGACCGAGAAATACGCGCACGTCACCTTCTTCTTCTCCGGCGGCCGCGAGGACGAGTTCGAGGGCGAGCATCGCGAACTCATCCCCTCGCCGCAGGACGTCAAGACCTACGACGAGAAGCCGGAGATGAGCGCGTATGAGCTCACCGACAAGCTGGTCGCGGCCATCGACGCGGGCACGTATGACCTGATCGTGTGCAACTACGCCAATGGCGACATGGTCGGCCACAGCGGCAACTTCGATGCCGCGGTCAAGGCCATCGAGGCCGTGGACGACTGCCTGGGCCGGGTGATCGAGGCCATCGAGCGTGCCGGCGGCGAGTGCCTGGTCACCGCCGACCACGGCAATGCCGAGCAGATGGTGCACCCCGAGACCGGCAACCCGCAGACGGCCCACACCACCTTCCAGGTGCCGCTGATCTACGTCACGCCGCGTCAGGGCGCCACGCTGGCCGACGACGGCAGCCTGTGCGATCTGGCCCCGACCCTGCTGACGATGATGCACGAGCCGGTGCCCGAGGAAATGACCGGCCGAGTGCTGATCGGCAATACCTGAACGGTGTGCGTGCATTGCGGAGTCGGCGCATGACGACGCCAGTATCCAGCAAGCGAATCGCCATGGCCTGTGCCATGGCGATCTCGTGTGCGTGGCTATCCCCGCCCGTTGCCTGGGCGCAGGATTCTCCCGAGGAGGTCCGCCGCCAGCTCGAGGCATTGGGAGAGAACATCGAGCAGACGCAAGCTCGCCTGGAAGGCACGCGCGACGCCCGCGACGAGGCCCAGCGCGAGCTGCGCGAGGTGGAGACTCGACTGGCCGAGACGCACCAGCGCCTGATCGGGCTCCAACGCGAACAGGACCAGCTCGACCAGGAAGTCGCCGAGCTCAAGAAACGCCGCCAGACCCTGGAAATAGAGCGCCGCCACCAGCGCGAGGCGCTCGCCAAGCAGCTCAATGCGCTGTACCGGCTCGGCCCCACGCCGCAACTCAAGCTGTTGCTCAATCAGAGCGATCCCGCGCGACTGGATCGCCTGCAGCAGTATCTCAACCATCTCAACCAGGCGCGTCAGCAACGCCTCGATGCACTGGCCAAGCTCGAGGATCAGCTCGACGAGACGCAGCGCGCCCTGCAGTCTCATCAGGCGCGCCTGGACGACCTCGGCGACGAGCTCACCGCACGACGCGAGACCCTGAGCGAGCAGCGCGGCAAGCGCGAGACCATCCTCGCCCAGTTCAAGGAGCGCTACACCACCCAGCGCGCCAAGCTGGCCGCGCTCACCGACGACCGTGAAAACGCCGAACAATTGCTCGATCGCATGCGCGAGCGCCTCGAGCGTCTCGACCAGGCACCGCCTTCCACGCAAATCGAGCAGACCCAGGGGGACCTTCCCTGGCCCGTGCAGGGCGACATGCTCACCGGTTACGGCAACGGCGACGGTGTCGACCGCAACGGTATCCTCATCGGTGCCGCGTCGGGCACCCCCGTCTCCGCCGTGCATGCCGGGCGCGTGGTCTTCGCCGACTGGATGCGCGGTTTCGGCAACCTCGTGATCATCGACCACGGCGACAACATCATGACCCTGTACGCGCACCTGCAACGCTTCGCCGTCGGGGTCGGCGAACAGGTGGAGCGTGGCGCCACCATCGCCGCCGTCGGCGACAGCGGCGGCCGCGACACCCCGGCCCTGTACTTCGAGGTACGCGAGAACGGCGACCCCATCGACCCCGGCGACTGGATCGCGCGGCGCTGAGACGCACGATGCGTCACACCAGCAGGCTGGATTGCGCCGACCCATAAAGGCTATGCTGGGGCTCGGCGCGCGTGGGTTCGCCTTCGCCCCGCCACGGCCCGTCCCCGGGGCCGACCGACACGAGCCCGTTCCGCCGCGTTGTGGAGACCGCATGACTGCAAGCCAATCCCGTTCCCCGCGCCTCGTCGTGCGCCATTGCCTGCACCTGGGCATGGCCCTGGCGATCGGTGCGCTGACCCTGCCGCTGCCCGCGCATGCCCAACAGCCGGCCGGCGACGACGCCCTGCCCGTGGAAGACGTGCAAACCTTCGCCGAGGTCTTCGAGCGCATCAAGCGCGCCTATGTCGACGAGGTCGACGACACCACGCTGATGCGCAACGCCATGCGCGGCATGCTCGGCGAGCTCGACCCGCATTCCGCCTATCTCGATGCGGAGTCCTTCGAGGCACTGCGCGAAACCACCGAGGGCGAGTTCAGCGGCGTGGGCATCGAGGTCGGCATGCAGGAAGGCCAGTTGACGATCATCGCCCCCATCGACGACAGCCCCGCCGCACGTGCCGGACTCCAGGCACAGGACGCCATCCTGCGCATCGACGACACGCCCACCGAGAGCCTGTCGCTGCAGGAGGCCGTGGAAATGATGCGCGGCGACGAAGGCGAGGAGATTCGCCTGACCATCCTGCGCGAGGGCGAGGAAGCCCCGCGCGAGGTCACGCTGACCCGCGAGACGATCCGCACCGACAGCGTCAAGCATGAGATGCTGTCGCCGGGCTACGGCTACCTGCGCATCAGCCAGTTCCAGAGCCGCACCGGCGAACAGGCCCGCGATGCCATCGCCGCACTGCGCGAGGAAGGCGACGGCAATCTCAAGGGCCTGGTGCTGGACCTGCGCAACAATCCCGGCGGCGTGCTCGACAGTGCCGTCGATGTCGCCGACCTGTTCCTCGACAGCGGGCTGATCGTCTATACCGAAGGCCGCCTGGCAGACAGTGACATGCGCTTCTCGGCCTCTCCCCAGACCAGCGCCCCGGACGTGCCCATGGTCGTGCTGATCAACGGCGGCAGTGCCTCGGCGGCGGAGATCGTCGCCGGTGCCCTGCAGGACCAGCAACGCGCCGTGCTGATGGGCACCGAAAGCTTCGGCAAGGGCTCCGTGCAGCAGGTGCTGCCGCTCAACAATGGCGACGGCCTGAAGCTGACCACCGCGCTCTACTACACGCCGGACGGCCGCTCGATCCAGGCTCAGGGCATCGCCCCGGACGTCGAAGTCGTGCGCGGTCGCCTCGAGGTCGCCGAAGCCACCGGCCTGAGCATCCGCGAGTCGGATCTCGAGAATCACCTGCGCAACATCAACGGCGAGCGGGAACGCACCGAGCGCGAAAGCTCCCTCGCCGAAAGCGACTACCAGCTCGGCGAAGCCCTCAACCTGCTCAAGGCCCTCAACGTCCTGCCCCGTGCCCAGAGCGGCAACTGACGCTCCACTCGCACCTGAAACGCAAACGCCCCCGTGCCGTGATTTTGCAATAAACGGCGCGGGGGCGTTGTGGTTGGGGCCTTGCTGAAAATCAAGGAGGTACCGGCCTAACACAGGGCATTCTGGTCATGACGACCAGACGAGGTAGACTCGAGACAGGAACCGCGACGACATCGACCGCAATCAATAGCTGGCCTTTGAAATCGACGAGATTACCTTCGCGCTGGGCTGAGCGCCCCTCGCTACCTCAGGAATCCTCCCATGACGCAGTTCTGGCGAGACCCGACGCTGCCTTTTGTCGAGAGCCGGCGGGCCACCGATAGCCGCGCCTGCTACCGGCCCCACAGCCACCCCACCCTGTCGATCGGTGTGGTCGACCGAGGCCAGAGCCAGTTCCAGTGCCAACGCCGCCGCGAGTGGCTGACACCGGGCTGCCTGGTCAGCGTGCCGGCGGGCGTGGTACATGACTGCAACCCGCTGCCGGATCAGCCTTGGAGCTACCAGATGCTGTATCTGGAACCGGCCTGGGTGAGCGAGGTGCTGGATGAGGCCTCGGCCGAGACCGACGCTGCCCCGACCCTGCCCTCGACGGTATTCATCGCCCGCGACGTCGCGCCTTACCAGGCCTTCTGTCGGCTCAATGCGCTGCTTTTTTCCTCGGCTCCGAGGGCCGACAAGGAGGCCGGACTGATCGAGTTCCTCGGCAGTCGCCTGTGGTGTCACGGGGACGCCATGGCCGTTCATTGGCCGAACTCATCCGACCTGGATGACCTCCAACGGCATCTACTCGAGTGCCTCGAGCGTCCGCCGTCACTCGAGGTGCTGGCTCGGGACCATGGCCTGAGCCGTTACCAGGTGATTCGACTGTTCCGCCGCGAGACCGGGCTAACGCCCCATGCCTGGCTGCTCGACCGGCGCATCCAGCAGGCGCGCCGCCGCTTGTGTCAGGGAGTGGAGCTGGCGGAACTCGCGCAGGAACTCGGCTTCGCCGACCAAGGCCACTTTCAGCGCGCCTTCAAGGCTCGGGTGGCGGCCACGCCGGGTCGCTATCGCAGTACCTGAGGTAACGCACTTTCTTTCAATACTATCGCCACGCGTCGACGCAGACTGGCCCTCCACGCACTCGAAGGGGCTTACGCGTCATGCTGCAACAGTTCCTGCTGGTCGCCGGAGCGCACTTCCTCGCCCTGCTCAGCCCTGGTCCGGACTTTTTCCTGATACTGCGCTACGCGATCGCCTTGGGCCGCGGGCCGGCGGCGCTGGTCAGCCTCGGCATCGGCCTGGCCAACGGCCTGTTCATTCTGCTCGCCATGGGTGGGCTCATGGCCCTGGACGCCGAAGCCGGCCTATTCATCGCCGTCCAGTGGGCCGGCGGTGTCTTTCTGCTTTACATGGGCATCCAGTTCATTCGCCAGGCGGGACAGACTCGTCTCGAGGCAGGCTCGCACCGCGAGGCAGAAGCCCCTGCGAGCACCGCGCCGGGCGCCTTGCTCGCCGGGCTGGCCTCGGGGTTGCTGAACCCCAAGAATGCGCTGTTTTATGCCAGCCTGTTCGCAGTGCTTCACGCGCGCAGCACGCCTGCTGGCGTCCAGAGTCTCTACGCGTTGTGGATGATCGCTGTGGTACTCGGCTGGGATCTGCTGGTTGGTCACTTGGCCGGCCATCCGGTGCTGATCCGTCGTTTCGGCCATGGCCTGCGACACATCGAGCGGCTGGCTGGCGCCCTGCTCATCCTGCTGGGGCTCGGCATCATCGCAGCCCGGCTCGACCCAGGGCTGCTCGCGGCCTTCTGAAGACCCGACGGCTCAGGCATCGAACATGGTGGTTGGGATCTTTCTTGCACATGTAAAATGACCGTTTTACACTGCCTGCATGGACATACGTACACGCTTGCTCGAGACCGCCGAGCAACTCTTCGAGCGACACGGCTTCGCCGCCACCGGCATGGACCGTCTGACGAGCGCTGCGGGCATCTCGAGCCGCACGCTCTACAAGCACGTCGGCAACAAGAACGGCCTGATCGCCGCCGTTCTGAACGAGCGCGACCGCCGCTTCCATCGGCTGGTGGAGGCCAACAGCATCGACGCCTTGTTCGCCGCGCTGGAAGCCTGGTTCGGCCAGGCTGGCGCCCGGGGCTGCCTGTTTCTGCGCGCCTGGGGGGAAACCGGCGGCGGCGTGCCCGAGATCGCCGAGGCAATGGAGCGGCACAAGCAGCGCCTGCGGGAGCGGATCGATGCCATCGTCCTCGCGGAGATCGGCCGGCACGACGACGACCTCGTCGAGGCGATTCAATTGCTGTTCGAAGGCGCGACTCACGCGGCGACGTATCGCGGCGAGGCCGCCGCCGATGCCGCGCGCCGCGCAGCGCACCGCCTGGCCGGTCTCGCGCGGATCGCGTAACGGCGGCGCCCGCATCGAACGCTAGCGGATCGCCAACCGCCGCCAGCGACACCGCCGAGCGCTGACCGTACAAGCGTCATCGGGTACACACGACCGGCGCCTGCGCCGGGGGCTCGATACGTCCGTAGTGAAAACGATCGTTTTACATTCAGCAACACGATGCTGACCACAGGCCGAGAGGAGTACACCGCATGGCGCGCACAGAGTTCCGCCTGATCGTCGCCGGCACCATGCTGATCGGCACCACCTACGGCCTGGCGCGCTTCGCCTACGGGCTGTTCCTGCCCAGCATGCGCGAGGAGGTCGGCTTGAGCGCTACCCTGGCCGGCATCATCGGTAGCGGTGCCTATGTCGGTTACTGTCTCGCCATCGTGCTCAGCGCGCTGCTGGTGGAACGCTTCGGGCCGCGACGGATCGCCGTCGTCGCCGCCCTGATCGCGGCGGTGGGCATGGCAGGCATCGCCGTCAGCACGCAGGCGATATGGCTGGCCGGCGCCGTGCTGCTCGCCGGGACGAGCACCGGCCTGGCCTCACCGCCCATGGCGCAGGCGGTATCCCGCGCGATCACCGCGCCCCGGCAAGGGCGGGCCAACACCGTCATCAACGCCGGTACCAGCCTGGGCGTCGCTGTCTCCGGACCGGTCGCTTTCCTCGCCACCGGCCAGTGGCGGCTCGCCTACGCCGCCTTTGCCGTCGCCGCGTTGCTCAACGCCCTGCTGTTGCTGATCAGCGTGCCACGCTCATGCGCCAGCGATACCGCCAAGGCGGTCGACGGCCAGGACGACGACCGCCCCGGCGGGCTCTGGCGGCCTCGTGCAGTGACGCTGATCGCCGCAGCCACCGGCATGGGAGTGGCCAGCGCCGCCTTCTGGACCTTCTCCAGCGAAGTGGTCATCACGTTGGGGCACTTCGAGCAGGCCACGGCCAACATCGCCTGGATCCTGATCGGCGTCGCGGGGCTGGTGGGCGGCGCGGCAGGCGACCTGATCGCACGGCTCGGCCTCAACACCGTGCATCGTGGCAGTCTCGCGGCGATGGCCGGTGCGCTCGGGATGCTGGTTCTCAGCCCCTCGAACCTGGCGGCGGTGCTCATCTCGGGCGCGCTGTTCGGCGCGGCCTACATCATGCTGACCGGCGTCTATCTCGTCTGGGGCATCCGGCTGTATGCGGACCGCCCCGCCATCGGGCTCGGGCTTCCCTTTCTGATGATCGCCGCGGGGCAGATCGTCGGCTCGCCCCTCGCGGGCTACCTGATCGGCAGCCGAGGGTACCTCGTCTGCTTCATCGCCTTCGCGCTGATCGCAGTGGCCACGGCTCTCATCGGCGCCAGGACCACCGAGCGCGCGGCGCTCCAACCGGCTTCCACTTCCCCCTGACATCTACGTTCCCGGTAGATGCAACGGCACTCACGGGACCTGTCAGGTTCTTGAAGGCAACGCGAGAAGGAGAAGGTATGCATAACGAGGCGCAGTATCGAAAAAGCAAGCAGGACGAGCGTTCACCCGACGACCGGGCCGAGCATGAGCAGGCGCTGAAGGTGATGTACATGCCGGCGATGCCGCCTACCGGGTTCTTCATCTGGAGCAGGAAGACACTCCAGCGACTTCTGACAAAGGTACGCTCCTGATGCACTTGGCGGCACACAGCACGAGACGGCATCCCCTGCGGGCCATGCCCCCAGGGGATGCCGGTTTTTTACAGCGGACCATGCGTCGATTTTCCACTTCTCCCTGACGACAGGAGCTCTCCATGGCAGGTGCAACGGCACTCGTGGTTCTCGCCTCATTTTGCTGGGGTTTATCGGGCGGCATCGGCGGCATGCTCATGGCGGACGACTGGGACGCGTTCGTCGTCTCGTTCTACCGAGGTGCCATCGGCCTGGTGTTCGTGCTCGGCTGGCTGGCGATCCGCCCCCGCCACAACGGGTTGAGCAACCCCCGCCTCTGGGGCTGGTCGGCAGTGGCCGGCCTGGGGGTCGCGGGCAACTTCGCGTTCTACTTCCTCAGCATCTCGCAGGGCAGCGTCGCGGTGGCGGCGACCCTGATGTACTCGGCGCCGATCTTCGTCTATCTGCTCTCGTTCGTGCTCAAGCTCGAAAAACCCACGCCGCTGAAGTGGGCCGCCATCGCGGTGGTGATGCTCGGCATCGTGCTGCTGACGCGCATCTATGACGTCGGCGCGGGCGGGATCACTCTGCTCGGTGTAGGCGCCGGACTGCTGGCCGGGGTCTCCTACGCGGTGTTCATCTTCGGGTTCAAGTACGCGGCACCGCACGGCAGCCCACAGGCCATTCTGGTGATCGCCTTCGCGGTGCTCGCCGTGCTCCTGGCCGGCCTCGGCGACACCAGCCAAACCCTGGACGTACTGCACACGCCGGATTGGCCGCTGTTCATCACGCTGGGGATACTCGGCGCCGGGCTATCGTTCATCTTCTACGTCAACGGCCTGCACCACACCGCCCCGGCCGTGGCCTCCATCGTCGCCATGGTGGAACCCGTCACCGCCTCGCTCTTCGGTGTCGTGGTCCTCGGCGAAAGCCTGGTGAGCATTCAGATCGTCGGGATGGTGCTGATCCTCGCCACGGTGACCGCGCTGAGCGTCTACTCCAGTCCCAAGGAGTGAGTTGGGGGCGGGAAATTCATGCAGCCGATGGAAAAACCCGCCGCCATCCTGATGTTACCTGGTGCTGGCGGCCAGACGCGCCCCCAGGGCAACGAACATGGCACCAAGGCCGCGATCCATCCACATCCCCACTCGCGGGCTTGCCTTCAAGAAAGCGCCCAGCTTTGCTCCCATCATCACCAAAGGGGGCTCGATAAAAGCCGCGACCACGATAATCAAGCTGCCATGCAAGAACAGCTGGGCGCCCACCGGCCCGGCGCCTGCCACGACGAATTGCGGCAAGAAGGCGAGAAAGAAGATGGCCACTTTGGGGTTCAGCGCGGACACCAGCACACCCTGCCAATAGACCGACTGCGCCTTTGCGTCCCGGCCCCCGCCATTGGAAATAAAAGAATCCCCCTTGGACAACAGCATCTTGACGCCGAGCCATATCAAATAGGCAGCCCCTACCCACTTGACCACCGAGAACGCCAACGCCGATGTGGCCAGAATGGCCGACAATCCCGCCGCTGCCATGACCACATGCAATGCTGCCCCGGACCATACGCCGAGCATCGCAGCGAACCCATGTCGACGCCCACTGCGTAGCGTCTGCCCGAGAATGAACGCGATATCCGGCCCTGGAGAAAGGTTCAGAAGCACCGCCGCTGACAAAAACGCCAGCCAATGTACCAACGAATAATCGAACATATCGAAATCCCTTTATTTCTACGTCAACGGCTTGTGTCCAAAAGCCCTATGCTCTGTCTGAAAAATCGACGAGCGATGATCAGACAAAGCGCAACGACCGCAGGAAGTAACAACCGAAGGCTAGCCCAAAGGATGAGCGTGGCGAATCAAAAGCGCTTATGTCTCATCACCCGGCAGCCCGATCAGGTCGGTAACGCCGACATCGATGCCTAACTGGAAAAGAAGCGTTGTAGTCTGGCCACGATGATGTGTCTGATGGTTAAAGAAATGTGAAAGGGCAAACCAAAGCGGATATCGCCGAGGCACGGGATTTACGATACCGGTATAGATCAAGTCTTCGTCTAAATCTTGCGGAGAAAGCGAGGCGACCCATTCGATGATACGGTTGTCCTCAGCCTCGCGCTCGCTTCGAAGCACGTCGAAATCTGAGTAGAGCTCATGATCTAGTGACGTGACATGAAATGGCTTACCCGTAAACCGCCCCATCCAGACTCGGTCAGTAAGTAGCAAATGGTTAAGAGTGCCATGAATCGATTTGAAAAAGGCACCCATATCGCGCTTTCGCTTCTCATCTGACAATCCAGAGCAGCACTCGTAGATTTTCTGATTCATCCAGCGATTATATCGCGCCATCGTTTGAATATGCATTTGGCTTACGCCCTCATCTGTCTCGTCGCCCAACGCTGCAGGGATCTCATCCTGGTGCTCAGCAAGGCTGCCAACGCAGAACTCAATTCGTCTTCGCGCTGATCGCGGTGGCCTCGGCTCACCTCGGGTATAGCACCGCTGGGGACGTGGTGCTATCCAGCGTCACGCCTCATGAGGCGGACGTGAAGTCGATGCGACCCGCCAAACGCATCAGCTCGCCTTTTGCCGGCGTGACCACCGTGTGCGCCTGACGCGCTTCAAGATCCAGCACGTGCACGATGGTGCTGCCGATATGCTCTTGCCAAGAAAGCATGATCAAGCCATCACGCAGTGCCACGGCGTCGTAATCGACCGTATCAGCGAAGCCGAGGTTATCACCGGCAACGATCTCCACGGTGAGCGTGCTTTACGTCTCGATGGTGATTCGTGGCGTAAAGGATGGAAAATGAATCTCCAGTACATCACCCATGCGCAGGGATGGCCGAACCTCAGGCTCCATATTCACTCCTGCTTGCAGAAAGCATCCATCCACGCGTAGCGCACTGTCAGGCCTTCATTGGCCGCAGCGAATGTCGGCCTCACACGCGACCTCAAAATTCACCGAATTCGCAATGAAGCATAGCGAATGCGCTTTCTCGTGAAGAGATTTCGCCAGCTCGCTATCGTCATTTTCGCCGATGCTGACGATGGGCTTGAGTGTCACTTTATCGAAATGACCGCCGCCGCTTTTGGTCTCAACCATGCGCCCTTCGGCGTTGTCCTCGTAACTCGACACCGTGATGCCGGCATCAGCGCACAGATGTAGATACCAAAGCATGTGACATGCAGAGAGCGAGCTCAGCAAAAGCTCCTCCGGATTATAGCGGGACGAGTCGCCAAGAAATGCCGGATCCGCCGACCCGGCGATTGTTGGTTTATCGCCACAGGTTATTTCATGATCGCGCGAGAAGGCGCGGTAGTTCTTTGTACCTTCGCCTGAATTACCGGTCCAGACGACGGTAGCAGAATAATTGTGCTCGCCTTTCTTAGCCATTGACACATTCCTCTAAGGTAAGAGACTCGTCTAAGAACCAAGTTCAGCATTCCTGTCGCTCGGCAGCTCTGGAAGCCGACTACTCACTCGTTCGCGGTAATTTTCTTTAGAGATAAAATTAGCATAATGAGGAATACCAATAACCCTGAATTCCTGAGACAGGTTTCTTTTGACTATCTTTTCAGCGTCTTTTCCTAAGGCGACGAGAACCGGATGGGGAAACCCGAGAACCTTGATCTCCTCGCGAAGCTTTTGAATACTTTCTCGTTCAAAGTCTTTGTTATGTCTTAGAAAGCTCATCATATTGCCCGATACTTTTTCCTCAAAATCCTTGACTACATCTGTCATGTAGGCGCCCCAATAATCAGTACCTTTGAGAGCGTGCCGAATCTTGAAGTCGGTCGCCATCGGTCGAGAGTCATGGAAATTACCAAGGGGGCGCTCAATCTCGCGTGAGATGTTCAATCCAAGCAGGATCGCATTTGCATGCACTATTTGGAGAAGGTTCGGATTTTCATCAGGATTCAACACCGATAGATCATCAATATTGTCTTTGGGCTTCACTCCTTCGTCCGCCCATACAGCCCAGCTTGCAAAGTGGCCGAAACGTTCACGTATCTCGAAAAACCTTTCAATATCAATCATATTTTTCCTATTTAACAACTAAGCACCTGGGCGCGAGTTTATGAACACCCCATCGCCGCTCTCGGCGCAGTGCTGCGACTGGCGATGAGGCACGACCACTCACGCAAGCTCCCAAGGTAAATCACGGCGACCATTAACGGGCTTGAGAATACCTCTATCACGTAATTTTTGCGCAGCCCATCGAATATCATATTGCCATGTGTATAGCAGATCGCCTGATCCTTTTAATTCACCTTCGTAGTGTTCCCAAACGTACTTCGACACCTCACGCGGCCAGCCACTACCGCCTCGCTCCTGTAGACACCGGATAATCCAGTCCTTCATATCATCTCTGGTAGCCATAAAACCTTCCTGATGGTGACCTTATAACATCTGTGGTTGCGGTAAATTGTGAGTACAGCGAGTATTTTTCCTGCAGCCTAAATTTTTTATCCGCGGCCGGCTTGCACCTTCCATCCATCGTCCTTACCGAAAGCCAAGATGCCTTTTGCAATAATGAATTCAAAAACTTCCACTTTCGTACCTGTATAGCCGCTCATACCCGCCTACTCTCGCTGAGCGAGCGTGCGCTTCGCATACTCATAGGCCAGAATTTCCACTAAACCGGTGGAAGTGCACGGTCAACTGCAGCGGGCTGTTATGCACTGTCACTACGGCGCTCTTTCCGACGGGCTTCCGCTACCCTAAGGCGCTCTGGCTCGGTATACATGCGTTCGAGAAGGATTTTGGTAAAGTCCAGCAGATCCGCGGCATCGTCCTTGTTTAAACTCCCCGCATGCGCGCCATCGTTGCCGTCTTCGCGTAAGCAAGAAGACAGGTCTCTAAGAGCTTCCGGCAGATAGCCGTGATCGAAAAGCCATGGCAACCTCAGCCCGAGGTTTCGTCGAATACGATTGTTAAGACCATTAATGTCTTCTACTGGCGTCATTCCACGCGTAGCTATATCGACGCAAAGTCGGAACATCGTTCCTGCCGCGTTGTAGCATCCAACTGCTTGGCATGTCGCGCCCTCGCGAAATACCGCATCGATGTCATCCGGTACGTGCTCGGGCGGCTCTTCCGCTAACCTGTCTTTCAGGCCAACAATTCCCTCTACGTCGACGAAACGGTTTACCGCACCAGAAATACCGGTAAGCCCATTTCTGTGAACAAAATCGTAATTTCCATTTACACTTTCTGACAAAACGAAGACTGTTGACCTCAAGCATTGTCTGCAGATAGAAAACGCTTCATACCAAAATTGCCAGCCATGTAGTTGGCGCGTTTTAATAGCGCTGTAAAGGTCAAACGTGATTTTGTTTGCACCACATCTTGGGCAATCGGCTACTAACTCTGCCACTTTTTCTCTCACCTCATATCGATTCACTACGGAATGTATAACGCAGAGCGCGCCGGTGGCCTTTACGCCGCTTCGCTCTGTAAAGGCCATCCGCGTGACGCGCTTGGTTATACGCTTTAAAACTAAGGCTATGAAGCTTCATTTCTCACCAAATACGCATAGGATATGAGATAGCTAACCAATATCCGATATTGGTCATGAAAGAGCGGGAAGGATAGATTATTGTTTGCCGGCACTTCCACGATAAACACCTTGCTCGCATAAATAAACTGCGACACAAACGCCTCATGATCTCCGCGGTTGTCGCCAATTCCTGAGTCATTAATAACTTTTGCAACAAACTTTTCAGGATTTTCGATCGTGCCTTGATTATGTGCAATAGCATGTCGCATTTTCTCTACTAGATGCACAGCAACACGCAGATTTACCCCAAATGCGTTACTCCTTTCGGCAGCCTTGATTCCGGGGTAATTCTCAGAAAAATGTACAAGGATTGGGTTCAAGTTTCTGCCAGCTCTGCCATTAACCTCACGATATGATGCCTTCAAGAATTCCTCGAATTTCTCAAAAGCGCTCATGAGAAGCCAACAATACTGACTATTTTTGTGCCAATAGGTTAACCGCTTTAAATCCTCGACTGATGCCGACCGGAAGCCGTATTTTTCGGGGATTCCAGTAAAAGGGTTGTCGAAGATGAAAGCCTCTCTGCTAACAATTTCCGAGAGGCTATCAGAATCATAGCTTTCAAGGATCTCAAACTCTCGCTTGAACGCGTGATGAACCACCTGCTTCACCTGATTAAGATCCGCAAGGCTTTTCAATAACTCATCGTATAGATGCTCTATCACAGCTACATCCATGCTAAGACGATACCGTATAACGCTAGCCATTAGCCACGCCAGCTTTGCTGGCGTCTGTTTCCATGGCTTTGTTAGCGTTTTTCTTGATCAAGAGTTTCCGCTCGGGTGTACAAAAACCCGCGCGATCCATGCTGGCCTGGATATAAGCTTCGCACTTCAGTTGAACTTCCTCCCCGCTCAAGTAAAAGCGGGGATCCTGACAATACACCTCATAGATGTAGAGTTCGGACATCACGTCTAAGAGCAAACACAAGCGTACACAATTTTCTTTTGTCCCAAACTGGGAATCGTTAAGAAGGTGGGACGCTAGATGTCTATTGAAATTTGCATGCGCTTCCCCATCGCCTGAGGGTTTAAACAGATGCTCCGTTAGTAGCTTGTCGGCAACTGTTACGTAAATCTCGTGAAAGAGGGGATTGCCGGGACATGGTTGTCGCCGATAGGAATTAGCGATAAATCGTTTAACTTGCTTGAAGCTCGGCTTACCTCCCTGTCCTGAATAACCTAGCCATCTAAGGATCACTCCCTCCACTACGGGAACCAATGTCAAGTACGCGCTGATGTAGTTCTCTCGATAATAGGAGACCACGCCAGCCTCGATAATCGCGGCGCAACCTTTGAATATAGGGAGAGCTTCAAAGCGTCCTTTTTGCTGAAGCGCCCTCATGCGAGGTGCCATCGCAATTTCCTCGAGGGCTGGAAGGAGTATATTTTCATCTAGTGTGTCTCCGGCTACTAAGTCCTTTAGTTTACGATAGTCAGCCATGGTGCTCTCCGGCGGGAGGCACAGAGCTACGTTCGAGAGGACTTCATTAAGACGAAGGATTCCGACCACTTCCTCGTTGGACGTACATGCGACGTTTGGGGCAGCCTCATCCTTCGTTCTTTTCTCACGCGCTTGCTCTAAGTGTAGCCGGTATACCTCCGCGCTTACGCGAACCCACTCGTTTTCACTCAGGTCGAGGCCTGACCGGATGTTCTTCAGCGTCTCTCCCTTCTCGAGCGAGGACAGCACCAGATTTGCTTTATCGTGTACGTTCACTACCCTCCCCTCCGAATACCAATTTTTCACGCTAACGCCAAGCTCACGCGCCGATTTGGAGCCGCGAAGAGGCGGAAAATCGGGGGAAGTCCAGGTCGCTGTGCAGCTGATTGTTATGCTTTAAGATCCTCAAAAAGGTCCAAAAACCTTACTTCCAAGTAATCTAAACTTTCAAAATTGAAGTTTATATATCTTTTTTCACCTTTTTCGACTCCGTAAGGCTTTGAGTATAGGAAGATGAACGCCCGATGATCCTCAGAATTTCTAATCTTCTCTAAGCGCCTGACAACCAGGTTTCGAACGGGATACTGCTCTATAATATCATCATGGATAAAGAAAGCCGGCCTTATTTCCTGGCCTTCCCAAGACAGGTTCTGACCAAACTTGATCTGATAGCACCCTTGATTTTCCAAATAGTCTACAAATGCCACACCCCAATAGATCAATTTATCTTCGGGGAGAGCCTCAATCGTTTGCTGATAGACACCTTTAAACAGGCTTCCATAACTTTGATCTCTTCCAGAAATATTTACCTTATTTTCCGAAAGAGCTTGGGTTTTCCGGTACCTTATAAATTTTGAAACTAGAGATCTAACAGAATAAAACTCAGAGCCACTACGTACCTCACCATCCCTCACCAATCGCTCGCGACGCCTTTCTGCCTTTTTCTTTTGGGATTTTTCGCCAGACATATCTGGGTTCTTTGCAAACTGATTATCGGGACGCTTCAGGTGAAATACATCGGGTATTTCTTCAGCTTTGACAACCTTTGCTTGAGTTCCCTCATCACCCGCAACTTCTACAACGCTACCTTCGTCTTCTAATGTAGCATCAAAGTCCGCAGAATGCTTATAACCTCTGAAGTGAGGTGACTGATGCATATCTTGCTTTTCTTTGGCTATGTTGATGCATGTGACTTTTGCATTGCAAAATTCTGACGGACAAACAAAAGCGGATTTGTCATTGATAACACCTGCCCAGAAGAGGTCATAAGCAAGCTCTGGATCAATGATGTCTCCGTATTCGAGACTATACGCCTCCTCTAGTGATGCCATTCATCCACTCCTTTTTGCATAACAGGTATTAGCTAGCACGCTCGCTTCCCACTTGAACGCGCCCGCGTGTTCAATAAATCTTATCTAGCCCGCCATTTCGCATATAAGTCATTGATTTAAAATAAAATTAAAAATAACTCGGCAATCCATGCAGACTTCGCGCGTTTTATCGGAGCCAGCGTGTGGAGGGAGAAGCAGCGAACGGTCACAGGCCTGGGCACGCTACCGCCCCTACCCTGCAAGCCGTGATGCGCCCTTGCCATCACATGCGGTAGTCCCAGCGTCGTTCTTTTACATGGCCATCTAAGTAGCCTTAGTGAATCAGAGTATTCAAGTGTGGTGATGGATGCAAAGCGGCGGTTGATCGTATGTCGAGGCTCTGGCGTCAATGCATGGAGGGGATAATGCCCTCTCCGCCGAGGCGCGCCGTGCGTGGCGGTGACGGAGAGGGTGGGGAGGTGCGGTTTACGAGGTGGCGATGCCAGCCCCGGCGGCGCGCGCGGCGTGCAGCTTGCGGTAGCTTTCGATCAGGCGCTGGTGGCGGTCGATGCCTTCCAGTCCCATGCTGGTGGGCGTCAGCCCGGGGAAGCGTATCTCGTCATTCACCGCGCCGATCACCTGGCGCATGGTCTCTTCGCCGAACATCCGCGTGAGGTTGCGGTGGTAGTCGTTGAAGTCGAGGTCATCGTCCAGGGCGATCTCCAGCACCGCCTGCATGGCCTGATGGAACAGGCCGCGCTGCACGGTGTTGTCGTTGAACTGCAGGAACATCTGGACGTGCTCCAGCGCGGCTTCGTACTCGCCCAGGGCGATCTCGATCAGCAGCTTGAGCTCGAGGATGGTCAGCTCGCTCCACACGGTGTTGTCGTCGAACTCGATACCGATCAGCGTGCCGACCTTGATGTGATCGTCGAGCTGGCTTTCTTCCAGGCGCTCGAGCAGGTCGGCGAGGCGCTCATCCTCGAGTGTGTGCAGATGGAGAATGTCCGCCCGGAAGTCCAGCGCCATGTTGGTGTTGTCCCACACCAGGTCTTCGACCGGGTACACCTCGGAATACCCCGGCACCAGGATGCGGCACACCGGCGCGCCCAGGTCCTCGTGTTCCATCACGTAGGCTTCCAGGCCCTGATCGGCGAGCAGTCCGTAGAGGCGCTCGGCTTCTTCCGCAGTGGTGCCGGCGAAGTCCCATTCGTGGAAGTCGAGATCCGTGCGGTCGCTGAAGAAGCGCCAGGAGATCACCCCGGAGGAGTCGATGAAGTGCTCGACGAAGTTGTTGGGCTCGGAGACCGCCAGCGAGCTGAAGGTCGGCTGCGGCAGGTCGTTCAGGCCCTCGAAGCTGCGCCCCTGGAGCAGCTCGGTGAGGCTGCGCTCCAGCGCGACCTGGAAGCTCGGGTGCGCACCGAAGGAGGCGAACACCCCACCGGTGCGCGGGTTCATCAGGGTCACGCACATCACCGGGTAGCGGCCGCCGAGCGAGGCGTCCTTGACCAGCACCGGGAAGCCCTGGGCCTCCAGTGCGGCGATGCCTTCCTGAATGCCGGGGTACTTGGCCAGCACCTCTTCCGGCACGTCCGGCAGGACGATCTCTTGCTCGATGATTTCCTTCTTCACCGCGCGCTCGAAGATCTCGGAAAGGCACTGCACCTCGGCCTCGGCGAGCGTGTTGCCGGCGCTCATGCCGTTGCTGAGGTAGAGGTTCTCGATCAGGTTGGAAGGGAAGTACACCGTCTCGCCATCGGAGCGGCGCTTGAACGGCAGCGCGACGATGCCGCGATCCTTTCGCCCGGAGTTGGTGTCGATCAGGTGCGAGCCGCGCAGCTCGCCGTCCGGATCGAAGATCGCCCGACAATGTGCGTCGAGCAGCCCGGCGGGCAGCGCGTCGTCGTCTTCCAGCGGGAACCAGCGCTCGCTGGGATAGTGAACGAAGGCACTATCGGCGATCGCCTCGCCGAAGAACTGGTCGTTGTAGAAGAAGTTGCAGGAGAGGCGCTCGATGAACTCGCCCAGCGCCGAGCACAGCGCCGCTTCCTTGGTCGCGCCCTTGCCGTTGGTGAAACACATCGGCGAGGCCGCGTCGCGCAGATGCAGCGACCAGACGTTGGGCACGATATTGCGCCACGAGGCGATCTCGATCTTCATGCCCAGATCCTCGAGGATCCGGGTCATGTTGGCGATGGTGCGTTCCAGCGGCAGGTCCTTGCCCTCGATCCAGGTTTCGCTGCCTGCGTCGCCGTCCTTGGCATTCGTGCCCATCAGCAGCGCCTGGGCGTCCTCGTCGATGTTCTCGACCGTCTCGATCTGGAATTCGGGCGCGTTCTGGATCACGCGCTTGACGCTGCAGCGCTCCGCCGCGCGCAGGATACCGGTGCGGTCCTTTTCGGAAAGGTCCTCCGGCAGCTCCACCTGGATCTTGAAGATCTGGTTGTAGCGATTCTCGGGGTCGACGATGTTGTTCTGCGACAGCCGGATGTTCTCGGTAGGGATGTCCCGCGCGTTGCAGTACAAGCGCACGAAATAAGCCGCACACAACGCCGAGGAGGCCAGGAAGTAGTCGAACGGACTCGGCGCCGAGCCGTCGCCCTTGTAGCGAATGGGCTGGTCGGTCTCGACGGTGAAGTCGTCGAACTTGGCCGCCAGCCGCAGGTTTTCGAGAAAGTTGACCTTGATTTCCATGTACACGAACCGGGTTGGTGTCGGGTGCGCCCAGGGGGCGAATTGCCCGCCATTATCCGGGTTTCAAGCGGGTGTGTCTTGGGTGGGGAAGCGATGATCGGGTGCAACGTCGAAGGACGCGTGGGCTCGATGCCAGACGACCGCCGGCGGCGGTCGTCTGGCATGTCATTCGCCTCGAACGGTCAGCGAGGCATTCAGTCGGGAATCAGAACGTCTCCCACTCTTCTTCCTCGGTAGTGTGCCGCGCAGTGTGACGGGTGCTCGCCAGACGTGGTGCGGGCGCGGATGTAGACGCCTGCTGTTGTGCGCCGCCGGTGGCGGCCCAGGACTGCTGCGCCGAATGCCGTGCGTCCTGCGCAGAGGCCGTGCCGAGCTCGAAGGCCGACATCAGCTCCATCAGTTTGTGGGCACGCGCCTTGAGGTTGTTGGAGGCGCTGGCGCTCTGCTCGACCAGGGCCGCGTTCTGCTGCGTGACCTGATCCATCTGCGCGACGGCTTCGCCGGCCTGCTGCACCCCGTCGCTCTGCTCGGCGGTCGCGTTGCTGATTTCTTCCATCAGCTCGGTCACGCGTTTGACGGAAGCCACCACGTCCTCGGTGGTCTTGCCGGCGCGCGTGGCCAGTTCCGTACCCTGCTCGACACGCTTGCGGTTGGCGGTGATCAGGGTGTTGATCTCCTTGGCCGACGCCGCGGAACGGCTGGCCAGCTCGCGCACTTCCTGGGCGACCACGGCGAAACCTCGGCCATGCTCACCGGCGCGCGCCGCCTCGACGGAGGCGTTGAGCGCCAGGATGTTGGTCTGGAAGGCAATGCCGTCGATCATGGTGATGATATCGGCCACTTCATTGGAGCTGGCATCGATGTCGCGCATGGTCTGCACCACCTGGGTGACAACCTCGCCACCTTCTTCGGCGATACTCGAGGCATTGGCGGCCTGCTTGCGCGCCTCGGCGGCATTGTCGGCGTTGTGCTGGACGGTGCTGCCCAGCTCTTCCATGGCGGAGGCGGTCTCGGCCAGCGAGCTGGCCTGCTGCTCGGTACGGGAGGCCAAGTCATTGTTCCCCTCGGCGATCTGCTCGCTGTTGGTGGCCACCGATTCGGCCGAACCGCGTACTTCCCAGACCGTCTTCTTCAGTCGCTCCGCCATCGCCACCTGGGCGGCCATGATGCTGTTGCGATACTGCGGTTTCAGCGACACCTGACGGGTCAGATCGCCATTGCCCACCGCCTCGGCGAAGGCCTTGACCTCGTAGGGCTCCGCACCGAACTCGCGCAGCAGCAACCGGGTCAGCAACGTGGCCACCAGCCCCCCGATCACCAGGGCCCCCAGGCACAGCAAGATCATGGTGATCTGGAAATTTTCGGCGATATTGCGCGCAAAGCCGGTTTCGGCGGCATTGAGCTCTTCTTGCAGGGTGATGAAGGTGTTGATGTCGTCGAGCCAGGTGCTGAAGGCCGGCGCCGCTTCGTCGAGCAGCAACTGCTCGGCCCCCGCAATGTCGCCTGCCTGACGCCGCTCGAGCACTTCCTCGATCAGCGGCATGGTCGTGGCCTGAATCTCCTGGATAGCGGCCAGGGCGTTACGCTCTTCGGCAGTGACATTGCTCTCCGAGAAGATCTCCCGCATGCCGGTCGCAGCCTCGCGGTAGTCGCCTTCGAGGCGCCGAATGTCCGCCAGGATCGGCGCCAGGTCGGCCTCGTCGTCGACCAGGACCGCATCGCGCACGGCGATGGCGCGATCGTGCACGCTGCCTCGGAAATCGACCGCATACTGCTGCTTGACGCTGTTGACGTCATTGATGACCTTCATGCTGTGGTCGATCAGGTTGACCTCGCGCACACCCTCGGCGGTCAGGATGATCATCAGCAAGAGCACGCTGGCAAAGCCGGCCGTCATCCGGGCCCGAATCGTCGTTCCCCGTAGCCATGAAAAAAGGTTTTTCACTATGTTATTCCTTTCCCTGCGATTCGAAGGAGGCATATGCATCGAGAACGCCTAGCGACCAGAAACTCTCGTCATATACAAATCTTGTACAGAAGGTAAAGTATTGTACAAAGAAATGCCAGCGATTCCTGACGAACCGTCTTCCTGAGTCACTGCGGGCAGTCACGAGAACGCTGGACGGGGGCGCCCGCGGCTCTGGGTCAACGGCACCAGGCCACGAGGCTATCGACGCGGGATCGTCGAGGGCATCGCCTTTTTACGAACGGTCGGAAGGATTCAACGCCGAGACCACCGAGCCGGCACGAGGCCCAAACTGATGGCGGGCAGCATTCCAGGGAGAACGACCCGCCATTATCCGGGTTTCAAGCGAGGGATGTCTTGGGTGGCTACGCGCCGTCTTCCAGTCCCAGCCGCTGATGCCATTCGGCGATGCTCTCCTGCGGGTAGACGGCGAAGCACTGGTCGTTTTCCCGAGCGTCGACCTCGACCCAGCTGGCTTTGCTGTCGAGCATCAGATGAACGCGCTCGGGCGGTATGGGCAGAGGCGTGTCGATGGCAGAGGCGAACGGATGCACCAGACTCGGCCATTGAGGATCGAAGACCCACAACGCGCTGGCGCAATGCCGGCAGAAGTGGCGCTCGCCGGTGCTGGTATTGCCATCGATGACGGCGTGATAGACATTGATGTGCTCACGCCCCTGCACGTCGAGCGTCTCGGCGCGACCGCTCAAGTTGATGGCATAGCCGCCGCCTCCGGCGGTCTTGCGGCAGATGGAGCAATAGCAGCGCTGATAGGGATAGGGGTGCGGGGAATCGACGCCGAAACGCACCGCACCGCAATGGCAGGAACCGTCGAGTCGCATGGGGCATCTCCCGTGGCAAATGTACCTGTCAGTCTAGATGCGCATGCCCGACGGTACAGAACGGACCGGCAGAACGAGGTCACGGACGATCGACCGGCATGCTCATGGCCAACACTTGAGTCGATATCGACTCAAAAGCGCTGGACCGGGGATCTCACGCTGTCCCAAACCGCCCATACCTTTCTGTATTAAAAGGAAAATCTACCAACCGGCACAGTACTCGCTTGGTATGGCGCACAATGCCAACCACGAGGAATGGTCCATGCCCGGCGCCACCCCCCGCGTTTCCATCGACAGCGATCGACTCTGGAACTCCCTGATGCGCATGGCCGAGATCGGCCCGTCTCCCAATGGAGGCAGTCGCCGCCTAGCCATGACGCAGGAAGATGCCGCAGGGCGACGGCTGCTGCTCGATTGGGTCGAGGCTTTGGGCTGCACCTGGCAGCGCGACAAGGCAGGCAACCTGTTCATTCATCGCCCCGGCCATGAAAACCGCCTCCCGGCCGTCTCCCTGGGCAGCCATCTGGATACCCAACCCCTGGGCGGGCGCTTCGACGGCGTGCTGGGAGTGCTGGCCGGCCTCGAGGTATTCCGTACTCTCGCCGACAACGACATCACGACGCGTCGTCCGCTGTCGCTGATCGTCTGGACCAACGAGGAGGGCAGCCGATTCGCTCCCGCCATGGGCGGCAGCGGTGTCTGGACCGGGCGCCTCGATGAAGACACGTTCTTCACCGCCACCGACAGCCAAGGCGTAAGCCTGCGTGAGGCCATTCAGGCCTGCGACGAAGCCGGTGACCTCCCCCTCGGCGAGCAAGACCTCGACGCCTATTTCGAACTGCATATCGAGCAGGGGCCGGTCCTGGAGGAGCAAGGCGATCCGCTAGGCATCGTGACCGGGGTCCAGGGCATTCGTTGGTACGACCTGAGCCTGCGCGGTCAGTCGGCCCACGCCGGCCCCACGCCCATGAGCTATCGCCATGATCCGCTGATGGCCGCCACTGCACTGATTCAAGCGCTCAAGGAAGAAGTATTGGCGGATCCGGAAGGCGCCGCCCGCCTGACCGTGGGCGACTTCCAGGTCGTAGAACCCTCGCGCAACGTGATCCCGGGCGAGATACACCTGCAACTCGATCTGCGCCATACCGATGATGAACGCCTCGCCGCACTGGACGCCACGGTGGAGCGCCTGGCCCGGACCGCTGCCGAGGCCGAGGGCGTGACGCTTTCCCTCGAGCGCCGCTGGCACTCGCCGGTCACGCCTTTTGACGACACGCTGATCGCATCACTGGTCGAGGCTGCCGAGGCCCGCGGGCTGGAGGCCCCGACCATGATGAGCGGTGCCGGTCACGACGCCGTTCATCTTTCCCACGTCACGCCCACGGTGATGATCTTCGTCCCCAGCCGGGACGGCATCAGCCACAACGAAGCCGAGTATACCGAGCCCGAGCATTGTGCTCTGGGCACTCAACTCCTGTGCGATGCCGTACTGGCCAGGGCCGAACGCGTATGAGTCGAAAACGACTCGACCGAGTCCATTTCGACTCGCCCGCGTACCACCGCTTCGACACCGCACCAACAAGGACAAAGCACATGAAAGACCGGATTCGCGACGCCATCGACCAGCAACGGGAAGCCTACACGGCTTTGCTGCAAGAATGGGTACAGGACCCCACGCTGTCGGGGCAGGAGTCTCGTTACCAGCACCGAATCGCCGACCTCTACCGCGAATTGGGGCTCGACACCGACTTGTGGGAAATCGACATCGCCTCCCTCAAGCATAATCCGTTGTTCCACTGTCAGCGTGAAAGCCTCGCCGGCAGCCCCAACGTGGTCGGCACCTGGAAGGGAACCGGTGGTGGTCGCTCGCTGATCCTCAACGGACACGTGGACGTGGTACCGGAGGGAGATCATGCCCAATGGCATCACCCCCCTTACTCGGGCGAGATCATCGACGGCTGCCTCTACGGGCGTGGCGTCACCGACATGAAGGGCGGCAACCTGTCCGCTTATGTGGCAGTGGCCACGCTCAAGACACTGGGCGTACGCCTCAAGGGCGACGTCATCCTGCAGAGCGTGATCGAGGAGGAAGCTGGGGGTGCGGGCACGCTGGCGGCGCTGGAACGCGGCTATACCGCCGATGCCGCGCTGATCCCGGAGCCCAGTGAACAGAAGATATTCCCGCGCCAGCAAGGCTCGCGCTGGTTCCGGCTCAGGGTGATGGGAGTGAAGGCGCACGGCGGTACCCGTTACGAGGGCGTCAGTGCCCTGGAGAAAAGCGTCGCCGTCATCGCCGCCATCCAGGCGCTGGAGGCGCAACGCAACGCAGACCTCAACGATCCGCTATACGAGGGCGTTCCGATTCCGCTGCCGATCAACCTGGGCCGCATCGAAGGCGGAGACTGGCCCTCCAGCGTGCCGGACGAGATCACCCTGGAGGGCCGCATCGGCGTTGGCCCCGGCGAGACGGTGGAAACGGCCGAGCAGGCCCTGGTATCGGCCATGGCGGCCCTCGCCGAGCAAGACGACTGGTTCGCCGACCATCCGGTCGAGGTGGAGTTCTATGGCGCCTGCTGGCAGCCCGGCGGCATCGATCTCGACAGTCCCCTGGTGACGCAACTGTGCAACGCCTTCGAGCGCGTTCATGGGCGCATGCCCGAACGCCAGGCCTCGCCCTGGGGCACCGACGGCGGCCTGCTGAGTCAGTACGGCGTGCCGGCGCTGGTGTTCGGTCCCGGCATCACGCGGCTGGCACACTTCCCCAACGAGCATATTCGCCTCGACGACATCTTCGACGTGGCCGAGATCATGGCCCTGACCCTGATCGACTGGTGTGAACTGGCCGACTGACCACGACCGTCCACTCGCTCCTCACCAACGTACAACAAGAGGCTCTTCCCATGGACTTCAATCCTCAGGTTCTACTGCTGTTCACCAATGCCTTCCTGACCACCGCCCTGTCGGTGGTCATCGTCGGCGTCATCCTGGTGCGCGAGTACCGGCCGACGATACGGCGTCTGGAACAGGCACCCAAGGAAGAAGACACATGCGCATCCAGTGAGCCCGACCCGCGCTCCTGACCCCAACAAGCACAATACCGCTGACTGGAGACACTCGTTATGACTCTGGCGATCTTCGCTACCGTACTCGCCGCCTATGTGGCGGTGGCGGCCTTCCTGGCCCGCCGAATCAAGAACAAGGACGACTTCTATGTCATGGGGGAGCAGGGCTCCACGCTGCTGATCGTCGGCACCCTGGCCGCCACCTTCCTGAGCGCCGTCACCCTGATGGGAATCGCCGGCATCTCCTACAGCGAGGGCCCCCTGGTCATCGCCGCCCTGGGCTCCTTCGGCGCCTGGGTCGGCACCCTGGTCGCCGTGGTCTTCATCGGGCGCAAGCTCAAGGCATTGAATTGTCGCACCATGATGGATTTCTTCGACTACCGCTTTAACAACAAGTGGGTCAGCGTGGTCGCCCTGATCCTGATGGTGGTCGGTCTGCTCGGCTACGGCATCATCCAGCTGATCGGCGCAGGGCTGGTTCTGGCGGAAATCATCGACATTCCCTTCCCGGTCATCATCGTCGCCTTCACCCTGGCGCTGCTGGCCTTCTGTTCGCTATCCGGCATGTACGGGGTGGTCTACACCGACACCATGATGTTTTTCACCATGCTGGCCATCGCCTTCATCATCGCTCCCTTGCTGATCGGCGATGCCGGTTTCGAGGCAATGAAAGGCCTCGGCGAAACGCTTCCCGGCTTCTGGACCGTGGGCGGCGCCAGCGACCGGCCCCTGAGCTGGTCGATCTCGCAGTTTCTGGTATGGATCCTGTTCTTCGCTTGCACGCCGGCACTGGTATCTCGCGTCTTTCCGGCGAAGAACGACTTCGTCATCCTGAAGGTCGCGGTGATTGGCGTCTTCTTCGCCCCGGCCATGCAGTTGCTGGTATTTCTGGCCGCCAGCGCCATGCAGGTCATTCAACCCGGGATCGAACCTACCGATCGGGCCATGATCGTCGGCTTCATGGAGCATACCAACCCGACTCTCGCCGGCATCGGCCTGGCGGGGCTGATGGCATCGATCATGTCCACCGCCTCGACCCTCTTCGTGCTGACGGGGTTCGCTCTGGCGCGCGACCTCTACGAGAAGCTCTTCGATCGCAAGGTCAGCGAGCACAAGGGCGTGGTCCTCGGCCGCATTTCTCAGGCCATAGTGGCACTGATCGTATGTGCCGTG
Organism: Chromohalobacter sp.; assembly: GCF_039830575.1. NCBI lineage: Bacteria > Pseudomonadati > Pseudomonadota > Gammaproteobacteria > Oceanospirillales > Halomonadaceae > Chromohalobacter > Chromohalobacter sp. The sequence goes on from NZ_JBDOOX010000003.1 coordinate 214,994, forward strand.
GCCATCTCCCGCCCCGCGGGCATCTACTGGATTTCCATCTACGCCGGCGCCATTTTCGCCGTGGCCTGGCTGCCGACCATCGTTGCCGCCCTGCACTGGCGCCGCATGAATGCCAATGCCGCGCTGGCGTGCATGCTGGTAGGCTCCATCACCTTCATTGCGGTCGGCGAGCTCGAACGTCATGGGGTGATGTCGCTGCCCTGGAACATCGATAACCTTCAGGTCGCCATCGTGCTGGGTACCCTGTCACTCGTCGTCGTGGGCCTGAAGAGTCGTCCCAACGACTACGAGCTGCGCGTCTTCGACGACATTCGCGCCAAGCGTTTGTCCGACACCACCATCAGGGACATCCTCGCGCGCCCCGATGGCGCTCGCGAGCTGATCCGCGAGTACCGCCAGGTGTGGGCGATCATGGCACTGTTCGTGATCATCGCGGCAGCTCTGTGGGGCTATCTGTTCAGCAAGCTGGGCATGTAGCCCGTCCCCTTCATGGGCGCCGTCGGCGGCGCCTTTACTACCGACGACTGCGGGCACACCATGGTCCCCCTGGTCCCTGCCCGGAGTCCGTATGAACCACGGCACTCTCATGCCCGAACAATTGCTGGCCATCCTCAATGCGCTTGAAGATGGCATCTTCATCACCGATCTCGGGGGCCATCCGCTATGGGTCAACCAGGCGAGTCTGTCCCAGCTCGAGACCACCGAAGCGCACCTCTACGCCAGCGATGTCTATCAGCTGGAGGAAGAGGGTGTCTTCTCTCCCTCGGTCACTCGGTTCGTGATCGACGAGCGTCGTCCCGTCAGCGTGGTTCACCGCTATCGCGGCAAGGACTACCTGGTCAACGGCAGCCTCTTTCATCTGGACAGCGACGACTCAGGCGAGCCGGATGCCGTGCTGGTGCAGACCCGCAACCTGGACCGCGATGTGCTGGCATCCCGTTCGCCGGACACCACTCAGGCATTGCTCGATCATGTCATGCATCAGCTGAAACGCATTCGCCAGGATCAGGTCGCGACGGAGGCCAACCCGGCCGCTCCCAGTCGCAGCCCCCGCTATCGCCAGTGCCTGGAACGCCTGGATCGCGCCGCCGCCAGTGACACGACCGTCCTGGTGAGCGGTGAAACCGGTGTCGGCAAGAGCTGGCTGGTCAATCGACTGCACCAGTTCAGCCCGCGCTCGGAGCAACCGCTGATTCATGTCAATTGCGCGGCCATCCCCGAGGCCCTGCTCGAGGCCGAGCTGTTCGGTCACGAGCGTGGCGCTTTCACCGGTGCCCACCGCGACGGCCGGGTGGGTTACGTCGCCCTGGCCGAGGGCGGCACCCTGTTCCTCGACGAGATCGGCGAGCTGCCGCTGGCGCTGCAGCCCAAGCTCCTGCAGTTGCTTCAAGAGCGCGAATACCACCCTTTGGGCGGCAGCACGCGCAAAGCCGATGTACGCATCGTCGCTGCCACCAACACGGACCTTCCCGCCCGAGTGCGAGACGGCAGCTTTCGCGCCGACCTGTTCTATCGGCTGAACATCGTGCCCATCGAGGTGCCGCCGCTGCGAGAACGTGCCGAGGACATTCCCCATCTCGCCAACCAGCTGCTCGCCCATATCTCGCGCCGACACAAGCGGCGCCTGACGCTCGAGCGCGATGCCTTGCGGGCCCTGACCCGTCATCACTGGCCCGGCAATGTGCGTGAGCTGGAAAACCTGCTGGAACGGCTAAGCGTTTTCTGCGAGGACGAGACCATCAGGGTTGCCGACCTGGCCCCGGACCTCGATATCGAACCCGCCGGTTCCGCACTGCCCGAAGGGGACACACAGCCCCTGCCGCAACGGTTGGCGCAGCTGGAACACCAGGCCATCCGCGAGGCCCTGGCGCTCACCGGCAGCACCCGCAAGGCAGCAAGGACACTGGGCGTCACGCAGTCCTGGTTGATGCGCCGAATCAAGCGCCATGCCATCGACACTGACACCTCGACGTCAGAACGCACGTCTGTCGACGCATCATGAAACCCTCTAGCGACACACGGCGGGCAGCTCGCCGCGCTCGCCGGCGGCTTGGCGGATCAAGAGCCGCTTGAGGGGCATCAGGCGGTGCGTGCTGGAAAGACCGACGTTACGTATCAATCGTAATGCGGGGTGTCGGGCGCCGAACAGCAGGCGGAAGCCGTCCATCAACGCCAGCATGGCGGCGTTGTCGCCGCGCCGGCGCCGAGCGTAACGCGCCAGCGTGCGAGCATCGCCGAGGGCCACGCCACGTTGCCGGGCGTGGACGATCTCCTCCGCCAGCACCGCCGCATCCAGGAAGCCCAGATTGACGCCCTGGCCGGCCAGCGGGTGAATGCTGTGCGCGGCGTCGCCGATCAGGGCCAGCCCGGGGGCGGTGTAATCGTGGGCATGACGCTGGGTCAGCGGGAAGTGGTGTACTTCGTCGAGCACGTCGATCTTGCCCAGCCGGTCTTCCATGGCGGCATTCAGGGCCTCGGCGAATGCCGCCGGGTCCAGCGCCAGCAGCCGCTTGGCATGCTCGGGGCGTGTCGACCAGACGATCGAGCAATGGTGATCGTCTTCCTCGACCCGCAGGGGCAGAAAGGCCAACGGCCCGTCCGGCAGGAAGACCTGGCGCGCCACGCCACCGTGGGCCTGCTCGCAGCGCAGCGTGGTGACCAGCGCCACATGACCGGTATCGTGCTCGCGCACCTCGATGCCCGCCAGGCGGCGAAGCGGGGAGCGCGCGCCATCGGCGGCAACCACCAGCGGCGCCATCCAGCGGCTGCCATCGTCGAGGGTCAATGTCTGCGTCTCGTCTTCGCGCTCGATCCCCGACACTCGCACGCCGAAACGCTGGGTCACGCTCGGCAGGGCGGCGAGGCGTGCTTCGAGCCCCGCCAGGACGACGTCGTTCTCGACGATATGGCCCAGCTCGCGCAGCCCGATGTCCGCCGCCTCGAAGGCGATTTCACCGCTGCCTTCGCCGTCCCAGACGCGCATGCCCTGATAGGGCGAGACACGCCGCTCGGCCATCCACGACCAGACTCCCAGATGCGTCAGCAAGCGCTGCGATACCGGCGTCAGGGCGCTGACCCGAGGAGCGGGCAGGCCGCGACCGACATCGTCGCTGGCCAGCGGCGCCGGGCGGGCATCGAGTACCGTCACCGAGATGCCGGCCTCGCCGAGCAGCGCCGCCAGCGCGGCACCGACCATGCCGCCGCCGACGACGATCACCTCGTCGTGTGTCGTCTCTTCCATGTTCGTTTCCTCGTCGGCCGTCATCGCTCCAGCCCCATGGCGCGGCGCGCCAGGGTGCGTCGCAGCGGGCTCACGATATTGAGTCCCACCAGCCCCGCGGCGCGCAGGTGGGAAAAGGCGGCATGCTCGATGCCGAACAGGCGGATCAAGCCGTCGCTGAAGCGGATCACGTTACGCCGATCGGCGGCACGGCGGTTTTCGAACTCGCCCAGCAGGCCCGCACCGCCGGGTGCCTGTCCACGGCACAAGCCGTCCTCGAGAGTCGCGACCAGATCCATCACGCCCCGCAGGGCGAGGTTGAAGCCTTGCCCGGCCACCGGGTGCAGGGCATGCGCGGCATTGCCCAGCACCGCCAGATGGGGGCGCACCGGCTCGTTGGCCGTGACCAGCGACAACGGATAGGCGTCACGCCGGCCGATGCGCCGGAAACGTCCCAGGCGGTCGCCGAAGGCGTCTTGCAGGCGCCTCAGGCAGACGTCGTCCGACCAGGCCAGGGCGTCTTCGCGCCGCTCGCTGGCATGCGTCCAGACCAGCGCCATCCGGCGTCCCGCCATCGGCAACAGCGCCATCGGGCCTTGCGACGAGAACCGCTCGTAGGCCACGCCACCGTGATCGCGACCGACCTCGACGTTGGCGATCAAGGCATGCTGTTCATAGGGCTGCGCCTGGCTGGCGATGCCCAGCCGTTCCTTGAGCCCCGAGCGTCCGCCGTCGGCGAGCACGGTGAGCCCTGCCTCCAGGCAGGCGCCGTCGCTGAGCGTCAGGCGGTGGCCGTCGGCGATGGGCACGATGTCGTCGACACGCGCCGGACAATGCCAGGTCAGCGGCAACGCCCCGAGGGCGGCATGCAGCACCTGGCCCATCCAGGCATTGGGGATCACGTAGCCCAGCGCGTCGAGGTCGAACTCGTCCGCCGTCAGCCGGGTGGCGCCGAAACGCCCGCGCTCGCTGACATGGATCTGACGAATCGGCGTGGCGCGCTCGGCCATGGTCGCCCACACCCCCAGGCGTTCGAAATGACGGCGCGAGCCTTGCGCGATGGCGCTGGCCCGGGCGTCGAAGCTGGGTTGAAACGTCGCCGCCTGCGCATCGTTCAGTGGCGCCGCCTCGATCACCGCGACCCGCAGCCCATGGCGCTCGATCAACGGCGCCAGCGCACACGCCAAGCTGGCGCCGACCAAGCCGCCACCCACGATGGCGATATCCACCCGATTGCGGGGCATCGCAAACTCTCCCTGTCGGCTCCGAACGTCCCGCCATCGGCGATGGCGGGACACGCTGTTTTGTACCACGTTAAGGGCATGCACGGCAGTCGTGGCGGGCCTCTCCCGGCCACGGCCGCCGCGCTTACGTATTCATAACGTAATTACGTAAACATCATTCATGGCGATCAAAAATTGATCAACGGTCATGCATGAGTGCCTCGATATCCGCCACCGATTTCGGCACATCCGTCGTCAGCACCTCCCGACCCGTGGCGGTCACCGCCACATCGTCCTCGATGCGAATGCCGATGCCCCGATACGCCTCGGGAATATCCTCGGCGTCGGGGATGTAGAGTCCGGGCTCCACGGTCAGCACCATGCCCGGCATCAGCTCGCGCGGCTGTCCCTCCAGGCGATAATCGCCGACGTCATGCACGTCGAGCCCCAGCCAGTGCGAGGTCGCATGCAGGAAGAAACGCCGGTACCCGTGGTCGTCGATACGCGTCTCGAGCGGACCTTCGAGCAAGCCCAGGCGAATGAGCCCGTCGGTCAGGTCACGCACGACGCCTTCGTGTATCGCCTGCAATGTCGTGCCGGGCGCGACGGCCGCCACGGCACGGCACTGGGCCTCGAGCACGAGGTCATAAAGCTCTCGCTGGGCCGGGGAGAAACGCCCATTGACCGGAAAGGTGCGGGTGATGTCACCGGCGTAGAGGTCGAACTCGCCACCGGCATCGATCAGCACCAGGTCGCCATCGTTCAGCGTCGCGCCGTTTTCGATATAGTGCAGCACACAGGCGTTCTCGCCGCCGCCGACGATCGTCGCATAGGCCGGCGCACGGGCGCCGTGCCAGGCGAATTCGTGTTCGAGCTCCGCCTGCAGCTGATACTCCTGCAGGCCGGGGCACACGCTCCGCATGGCACGCCGATGAGCCGCCGCTGAAATGCGTGCCGCATGACGCATGAGGTCGAGTTCCGCCTCGCTCTTGATCAGGCGGCGCTCGTGGATCAACGGCGCCACATCGGCGAAGGCGCGCGGCGCGCGCGCGCCCCGTCGTGCCTGGGCCGCCAGTTCGGCGCGCAGGGACTCGGCCAGGGCCAGCGTCTCGCCGTCGTCAAAGGGCAGGTAAAGCGTTTCACGGCCATCGAGCAGCTCGGGCAGGAGGGCATCGCGTTCGTCGTTTTCGTAGGCCGCATCCAGGCCGTACGTCGTCACGGCCTTCTCGGCACCGATGCGAAGGCCGGTCCAGGCCTCCATGTGCGGATCCTTTTCCTGGCAGAACAGCACCGCCTCGCCGTCCTCGCGGCCGGGCAGCAGCACCAGCAGGGCATCCGGCTCGGGAAAACCGCTCAGGTAATGAAAGTCGCTGTCCTGGCGAAACGGGTATTCGCTGTCGCGATTGCGGGTCTTCAACGAGGCCGCCGAGAGCAGCACGGCGCTTTGCGGCGGCAGGGCCGCCATCAGCGACTGGCGGCGGGCACGGTATTCGGCAGGAGAAATCGCCGCAGGGCGCGGCAGGGGAGTGCGGGGCATGACAAGCTCCTCGGTCGCGGGGGCACGCCGGGGCGCACCCCGGCGCGCGAGCCCATCAGTGTGTCCGGTCGGGCGGCGTGCTGCCGTCATCCTCGGTGTCGACGCGCTCGACCTGGGGCTGACCGGGGTGCTGCTCGGTGTAGAGCAGCATGGCCGCCATGCGGGCATGCTCGGTCAAGGCGAACAGGTCGTTCTCGTTCTCTGCGGTCTCATCGAGCTCGATGTCGAACTCGGTGAGCGAAGCGAGATCCTCGAGCACTTCGCGCAGGGCCGCCGACCAGCCATCGCGCTTGTCGCTGGCGACTTCGGCGACGGCCTCCAGAAAGCCCTGAGTCCACTCCTGGAGCCCGCGGGCGCGCTCGGCGAGGGAGAACAGCTCATCCGGCAGCAGGGGCTCGAAATTGAGCTCCGGCGCGGCCAGGGCGTCGAGCGTCTGCTGTCGCCAGGCGAGGAGCACTTCGCCATCCTCGCGGCTCTTGGGTTGATCGACGCCCAGGGTCGCGCAGACTTCCTCGAGCCAGGTGTCGGCGGCGATATCGTCCAGCGCCAGACGCGCACACAGGCGGCCGTCGAGAAACGCCGGAGACTGCAGACTGCCATGGGCGAGGAAGGTGTCGGCGACACGGGAAAAATCGAGTTGTTCGTCGATGAGGGACATGAAACGGTCCTATGGTGTGGCAGGCCGCCGGGGCGCGTTGACCGCGACCTGGCGGCTCTTTATAGTGATCGATGGCTTACATGGCGGCGAACGCAGGCTCGCGACGGCAGGATGCCGATGTCGTCGAGGCCGTTCCCACCACCGCGCTCGGCGCGGAAACCTGGTTTCATCTTACCGCATCGGGCCCGACCTTGGCCCGCTCTGGAGCGACCCATGACCGACGCCTCGCGGCCGACGATCGAAATCACGCTGCTGGGACGCCCCTACGTGATTGCCTGCCCGCCCGACCAGGAAGACGATCTCAAGCGCGCGGCGCGCTATCTGGATCGCGCCATGAACGGCATCCACGCCCAGGGCAAGGTACAGGGCGCCGAGCGAATCGCCATCATGGCGGCGCTGAACATCACCCATGAACTCCTCGAGGCGCTCGACAACCAGCGCGAGGGCGAAGCCAGCCTGTCGCGCGTCAACGAGCGCCTGGAAAACGCCCTGGCCAATGTGCCCTCGAATGCGGACGATGCCGCGACCTGAGGTTTAACGTTTTGGCGACGCCCCGGTGTCTGCTAGGATAGAGACGTTCCCTGAGGTGTTCGCCAGTCGTTGTATTCCCTCGAGCCTATGCGCATTACCACGGGGGCCAAATGCTAGACGGGTCTGTGTGCATGTCCGTGCGACGGAAAGCCTGATGACTCGTCTGCGGCCACCCACCTTGAACCTTTAGGTTCAGGGCCAAGACGACAGCGGCACTTTGGGGAACCTCCCATCATGACGCATGACGCTACCTCCGACATGCCCAGCCGGCGACAGCTTCGCCGCACTCTTCGCCAGCGCCGACGCGGCCTTTCCGCAGCGCAGCGCCGCCAGGCCGCAGGCCTGTTGAGCCAACGCCTGCGCCGCTTGCCGGAAGTCAAACGCGCACGCCGAGTCGCACTCTATCTGCCCAACGACGGCGAGATCGATCCTCGTCCGCTGATCGACTGGTTTCGACGGCGCGGGGCCCACGTCTATCTGCCGGTACTGCGTCCGCTATCCGACAACCGGCTATGGTTCGTGCATTACCACGCAAGCACGCCCATGCGCACCAATCGCTTCTCGATCCCCGAGCCCTGTACGCGCCATGGCGCGCACCATGCGCGACGCTTGCCCGCCTGGGCGCTGGATCTGGTGCTCATGCCGCTGGTCGGCTTCGATGCCAGCGGCAATCGACTGGGCATGGGCGGCGGCTTCTACGACCGCACCTTCGCCTTCCGGCGTCTGCGCCGGCCGCACCCGTGCCTGATCGGTCTCGCTCACGATTGTCAGTACGTCGAGCGGCTTCCCGCAGCGGACTGGGACATCCCCCTGGATGCCATCGTCAGCGATGCCCGCGTGGTTCGCCCGACTCGCACTTGAGCCTGGCAGAAGCTGGCAAAGCCCGGAAATGGAAACGGCCGCTGACAGTGAACTGTCAGCGGCCGTTTGCACGGTCATGCGACTCTCGGCAGTGGAACCGACCGGCGGTCGGCTCGGACGCCTAGGTACCCATCAATGTTTGTGCGTACCCTGTCGCGACCACTCCCAAGCCGAACACCAGTACCAAAGCCATGACCAAATCAGGCTTGCGTTTCATTTCCTGCTCCGTAAGAAACGGTTGTTTTACCACCCCAAATAACGCATACGACTATAGGCTCAGCTATCGGGGTTGACAACGGCCCTCGGGCATTAGAATGAAACGTTTGGTTAACGAACATCGTTCGCGCCGGACTTCCTTCATGCCGCCGACATGAGAGCCTATCGGTAGACAGTTTCTCATAATCGGCGACTATGAAGGCAGCGTCGTCTCGACGTCCCCGTCTCAGGCCATGAACAGACGATAGGCGGGATTGTCGGATTCCTTCCAGTAGCGATAGCCGATGCGTTCGAAATGTTCCTCGACATGCGCCCGGGCGCCATTGGGGATCTGCATGCCCACCAGCACTCGGCCATACGCCGCGCCATGGTTGCGGTAGTGGAACAGTGAAATGTTCCAGTCGCCGGGCAGATGAGTCAGGAAGTTCATCAGTGCGCCGGGGCGTTCGGGGAACTCGAACCGGTAGACTTCTTCGCTGAAGTGCTCCTTGGGACGCCCGCCACCGAGATGGCGAATATGCAGCTTGGCCAGTTCGTTGTCGGTGAGGTCCTCCACCGGATAATCGGCCTCGCGCAACTTGTCGATCACCGCCTGGCGGTCCTCGCCGCCCGGCTTGACCTGCACGCCGACGAAGATGTGCGCGTGGTCGGGGTCGGCGTAGCGGTAATTGAACTCGGTGACCATGCGCTTGCCGATGGTCTTGCAGAATTTCTTGAAACTGCCCGGCCGTTCGGGAATAGTCACCGCCAGAATCGCCTCGCGCTGCTCGCCCAGCTCCGTGCGCTCGGCGATGTGCTGCAGACGATCGAAATTGGTGTTGGCGCCCGAGTTGATGCACAGCAGGGTCTCGCCCTCGGCGTTCTGCTGCTGGATGTATTTCTTGAGCCCCGCCAGCGACAGCGCGCCGGAGGTCTCGGCGACCGCCCGCGTATCCTCGAAGATGTCCTTGACCGCCGCGCACATCTCATCGGTGGTGACGGTGATCACGCCATCCACCCAGTGGCGCAGGATCTCGAAGGGTGCTTCGCCGATCTGCGCCACGGCCACGCCCTCGGCGAACACGCCGACCTGGTCGAGGGTGACCCGCTCGCCGGCTTCCAGGGCCGCCTTGAGGCAGGCGGCGTCTTCCGCCTCGACCCCGTACACCTTGATCTCGGGGCGCAGGTACTTGATGTACGCCACCACGCCGGCGAGCAGCCCGCCACCGCCCACGGGCACGAATACCGCGTCCAGCGGTCCGCTGTGCTGACGCAGGATCTCCATGCCCACCGTGCCCTGGCCGGCGATCACGTCATTATCGTCGAAGGGCGGAATGTAGGTGTAGCCATGCTCGTCGATCAGCTCGCGCGCATGTGCCAGCGCCTCGCCGAAGGCATCGCCCTTGAGCACGACCTTGGCGCCACGCGCGCGCACGGCCTGGACCTTGATGTCGGGCGTGATGCGCGGCATCACGATGACCGCCTTGACGCCCATCTGCTTGGCGGCCATGGCCAGGCCCTGGGCATGGTTGCCGGCGGACGCGGCGATCACGCCCTTGGCCTTCTGTTCATCGCTCAGCTGGGCCATCTTGTTGTAGGCGCCGCGAATCTTGAAGGAATAGACCGGCTGCAAATCCTCGCGCTTGATCAGAATCGTGTTGTTGAGACGGCGGGAGAGAAAGGGAGCAGGGGATATCGGCGTTTCCCGGGCCGCTTCGTAAACGCGAGCCTGGAGGATTTTCTTGACGGTCTCTTCTAGCATTCTGGTGTGTCCTGCGAATTCGCGCGTCTCATTGGAAAACCGGCTCCCACTCCCCGCGCCCCGCCGAATCGGGCAAGACGCCGTCGCCGCGAGCGGCACGGACAACGAGAATGAGCGCCAGCATGGGGCCAAACCGGTAGCAAACTTCCATTGTTAGCAGAGCGCGCGGCGTGGCGTCCAGCCCCGGGCACTGCCATGTCGCTGTCACGCCCTCTTACCGCACGACGATAAGCCTTATAATGGGCACCGCACTTCGCTTTACTCGCCAAGACGGACACGACATGACCCAGGACGAACTCAAGCGCGCGGTGGCCGCCGCCGCCATCGAGGAAATCACGCCCTTGCTGGGGCGCGACACCATCATCGGCGTGGGCACCGGGTCCACCGCCAACTTCTTCGTGGACCTCCTCGCCGAGCACAAGCATGACTTCCTCGGCGCGGTGGCAAGCTCGGAAGCCACGGCCAAGCGCCTGCGCGATCACGGCATCGACGTTTACGAGCTCAATCACGTGGGCACGGTGCCGGTCTATGTCGACGGCGCCGACGAGATCGATGCGCACTTCAACATGATCAAGGGCGGCGGTGCGGCGCTGACACGGGAGAAGATCGTCGCGGCCTGCGCGGAACGTTTCGTGTGCATCGCCGACGCTTCCAAGCGCGTCGACGTGCTCGGCGGCTTTCCGCTGCCCATCGAGGTGATCCCCATGGCGCGTTCCTACGTGGCGCGGGAGATGGTCAAGCTGGGCATCACGCCGGTCTACCGCGACGGCGTGGTCACCGACAACGGCAACCAGATCCTCGACGGTTACGAATGCCTGTTCGAGGACCCCAGGGCCATGGAGCAGCGCCTCAACAACATCGTCGGCGTGGTGACCAACGGGCTCTTCGCTCAGCGCGGCGCGGATGTGCTGCTGCTGGGAACGGAGCATGGCGTCGAGCGCCACACGCCCTGACGACACGGGCCGTGCACTCCCGCGGCGTGGCGGGCTAGCGTGTCGGCGTGGCCGGCAACCGCGCGGCGATGCCCGCCAGGGTCACCTCCAGGGCACCGCGATTGGCGTCCACCACGGCTTCGCCGGCGGCTCCCAGCCCGCGGCGCGCCTCGGGGTCGTCGGCGAGCGCCACCAGGGCATCTCCCAGTGCCGCTGCATCGTCCACCTCGCGCAGGGCCTGTGCCTCGCGCAGGGTCGCAGCGATGTCCTCGAAATTCTCCAGGTGCGGCCCGGTGAGCACCGGCACGCCGAGTGCGGCGGGCTCGAGCAGATTGTGTCCGCCGATGGGCATCAGGCTGCCGCCCACGAAGGCGACATCCGCCGCGGCATAGAAGCGCATCAGCTCGCCCATGGTGTCGACCAGCAGAACGCTCGTCGCGGCGTCGGGTGTCTCGCCCTGCGAACGCCGCGCGATATGCTCGCCACGCGCCACGCAGAGCTCGGCCACGGCCGCGAAGCGCTGTGGATGACGTGGCACCAGGACCAGCAAGGCCTGCGGATCGCGCTCGCGCAGCCGGGCATGGGCATCGAGCACCTGCTCGTCTTCGCCGTCATGGGTGGAACCGGCGACCCACACGAAGCGGCTTTCCCAGGATGAATGTAAGCGCTTACCCTCATCACGAAATCCGTCGTTGAGCGGCAGATCGAATTTTATCGACCCGACCACGTCGCCACGTGCGCGGGGCAACCCCAGCGCCACGAAGCGCTCCAGGTCCGCCTCCGACTTGGCCGCCAGCCAGCTCACCGCACCCAGTGCACCATGCAGCAGTGCCCTCACCCTGCGATACCCCTGGAAGGCCTTCTCCGAGAGCCGTGCGTTGGCCACCACCACGGGCACCTGCTGCCGGTCGCACGCCGCCAGCAGGTTGGGCCACAGTTCGGTTTCGACGATGATCGCCAGTCGCGGTCGCAAGCGCCTCGTGAAGCGCCGCGCCGCGCCCGGAAAGTCCAGCGGCAGGAAATAATGCGTCAGCGCGTAGCGCTCGCCGGGAAACAGCGCACGTACGCGTTCGGCGCCGGTCGCGGTCATGGTGGTGACCACGAGACGGTGATCGGCATGGCGTTCGGCCAGGGCCTCGATCAGGGGACGCGCGGCCAGCACCTCGCCGACCGACGCGGCATGCAGCCAGATCGTCGGCGTCTCGTCCACCGCGGCGATCAGCCCCAACCGTTCCGCACGCTTGTTAGTGAGCGCATGCTCACGCCATACGCGCCACCATATCAAGGGTGACAGGAGATACAACGCGCCACTGTAGAGGCCGCGCGCGAGACGGGGCGTGAGCATCGCGCCTTAGCCTTCCCGGTCGAGAATGGTGTCGATCATGGCGGTGGTCGAGACGCCGTCCTCGAAGTTCAGCACGCGAACCTCGCCCCCGGCGGCCATGACCGCTTCGCCGCCGGCGATGTCCTCGGGACGATAGTCGCCGCCCTTGACCAGCACATCGGGCAGCACCTCGGCGATCAGTCGCGCCGGGGTTTCCTCACCGAAGGGCACCACCCAGTCGACGGCACTCAAGCCCGCCAGCACCTGCATGCGACGCTCGAGGGCGTTGATCGGACGCTTGGGCCCCTTGAGGCGTCCCACGGAGGCATCGTCGTTGACCGCCACCACCAGCCGATCTCCCAGGCGCTTGGCCTGCTCGAGGTACGCCACGTGGCCGGCATGCAGGATGTCGAAGCAGCCATTGGTCATCACCACCCGCTCGCCACGCAGCTTGGCCGCGCGCACCGCGTCGATCAGCGCGCTTTCCTCGATGGGACCGAACTCGGCGAGCTTGTCGCCATGCAGTGCCGTGTAGAGCTCGGCGATGGACAATGTCGCGGTGCCCGGCTTGGCCACCACCAGCCCCGCTGCCAGGTTGGCCAGCATGATCGCCTCCGGGTAGCCATGCCCCGCCGCCAGTGCCAGGCCGAGCACGCCGATGACGGTATCCCCGGCGCCGGTCACGTCATACACCTCGCGGGCATGGGTCGGCAGGTGCAACGGCGCGTGTCCCTCGCGAATCAGCGTCATGCCCTTCTCGCTGCGCGTGACCAGCAGCGCCTCGAGCTCCAGCTCGGCACGCAGGCGCTCGCCCTTCTCGGCCAGCGTGGCATCGTCGGGACACGGACCCACCACCGCCTCGAATTCCCCAAGATTGGGCGTGATGATGCTCGCGCCGCGATACTTGGCGAAGTCATGCCCCTTGGGATCGACCAGCACTCGCTTGCCGGCGCCACGCGCGGTGGCGATCAGCGTCTCGACGCGATTGAGACTGCCCTTGCCGTAATCGGAGAGGATGACCACGTCGGCCTCGGGCAGCGCCGCTTCGACGCGCTCGGTCAGGCCCTGGGTGTCGATTTCCCACAGCGATTCCTCGAAGTCCAGACGCAGCAACTGCTGGTTGCGGCTCATCACGCGCAGCTTGGTGATCGTGGGTATCTCGGGGCTACGGTAGAAGTAAGTACTTACATCGCAAGCTTCGAGACGTGCCGCCAGCAAGTCGGCGTTTTCATCCTCGCCGACCACGCCCGCCAGGGCCGCATGGGCGCCCAGCGCGGCGATGTTGAGCGCCACGTTGGCGGCACCGCCGGGACGGTCTTCCGATTCGCCGACCTTGACCACCGGTACCGGCGCTTCCGGCGAGATGCGCGAGGTGCCGCCATGCCAATAGCGGTCGAGCATGACATCGCCCACTACCAGCAAGCGGGCCTGTTCGAGGACGGTCAGATCAAGTTTCATGGTCGGGCTCCGGGCGGGACGAGGCGGACGGCGCGGCGTTCAGCAAGGCATCGAACTGCGCGATGACGTCGTCGGCGTGGATCAGGCTCATGGCATCGGGGTGGCGCACGCGCGCGCCCCAGGTGATGGCCTCCGGCGATTTGTGCAGGTAGCGACGCACGGCGTCGGGGTAACGGTCGACCACGAAGTCGCGCCAGCAATAGGGCGCGGCGCGCTCGGGATTGGTCGTGGCGTAAAGCCCCAGCGTGGGGGTGCGCAGCGCATTGGCCATGTGCACGGGGCCGGAATCCGGGGCGATCACCATGCGCGCGCGGTCGAGCATCGCCAGCAGGCCCTTGAGCGAGGTCGCGCCGATGGCATCGATAACCGCCTCCTCGGCGCACAGGGCGCGAATGCGCGCGCCCATTTCCTGCTCCTGGGTACTGCCGCCCCCGGTCATGACCGTGCGCAGGCCATGCTCTTGCCAGGCATGCGAGATCACGGCGGCGTAGCCTTCGGCGGACCAGTTGCGGAAATTGCGCAAGCGTGGGTTGGCGCACGGGCTGATGACGATATACGGCGCGTCGCCGGTCACGCGTGCCGCTTCCTGGTAGGCGGTGTCGGGAATCGCCAGGTCCCAGCGCAGCGGCTCGGCATCGACTCGCTCGGCACCGCCCAGCAGACGGGCGAAATCGAGGAAGGAGTCGAGCACGTGCGCACGGGGGTGAGGTGTAAGTTGGCGGTGCGTGAACCAGTGCTGCCAGTCCTTGGCACGCGCCTTGTCATAGCCGATGCGCAGATCGGCCTTGAGCCCCAGCGAGAGCACGCTCGCGCGCAGCGCCTGTTGCATGTGCAGCAGCACATCGAAGCGCGTGTCGCCCAGCTGGCGCCACACCTCGCGCATGCCGGCCAGGCCCGTGGCCTTGTCGTAGACGATGAACTCGACCCCCGAGAGGCCGGCCAGTAGACTGTGCTCCCCCTTGCCGATGATCCAGGTAATGCGGGCATCGGGCCATAGGCGCTGCAACACGCGAATGGTCGGGACGAGGTTGCAGACATCGCCCAGCGCGGAGAGTCGCAGCACGCCGATATGCGCGGGACGGACGGGCAGAGGATGCTTCATGCGGTTGGCAACATTCCAAACGGGAAAGGCATTCATTCTATATGATGCCGACATTCTATGTGACGCCGGCCAAGGGCCACAAATCGACGCGGATTGGTTCACGCCCGCGTTCTGGCGCTCGCGCGACGCCGTGATCGGCGAAGCCCCGGGACGCGGGGCCAGCCTCTTCGTCGCGCATGGCGACGAGCGCTGGGCCCTGCGGCCCTATCGGCGCGGCGGCGCGATCGCCCGCGTGAGCGAACGCCGCTATGTCTGGACCGGGCTAGAGCGCACGCGCGCCTTTCGTGAAATGCGCCTGACCGCCGCCCTCGAGCAGCGTGGCCTGCCGGTACCCACGCCGGTCGCCGCCGCCGTATGGCGCCACGCCCTGAGCTACGAAGCGGCACTGATCACCCGCGTGATTCCAGGCGTGCAGGCCCTGGCCGAGCGCCTGCCGACGGCGGACACGCCCCTGCTGGCGCGTGTCGGCCAGACCATCCGCCGCTTTCACGACGTCGGGCTGGATCATGTCGACCTCAATGCCCGCAACCTGCTCGTCGATGCCGACGACCGCGTCTGGCTGATCGATCTCGACCGCTGTCGGCTGCGTGCGCCGGGCCGCTGGCAAGAAGCCAACCTGGCACGCCTCGAGCGCTCTCTGGCGCGCTTTTCTCCCACGACGGCGGGACGCGCTTTCACCGCGATTGTCGATGGATACCGACACGCTCCCCGCGACTCACGATAAGGTGGTCCCCGCATGCAAGATACGCTGAGGCGACGCTGGCGCGGCACGCTGGCGTTCGCGCTGTTGCAGTTGCCCCTCATCTGGCTGGTGGCCCTGCGCTACACGCCTTATCTCGCCGTGCCCGACGACCCCATGGGCGTGGCTTACCTGGTCCTGACCTGGATCGGCCACTTCGGCATGCTGGCATTGCTCGGCTGGCTGCCACTGGGCGTACTGGCCCTGCTGCTGAAGGCGCGCTGGCTATGGCTGCCGGCGGCGCTGCTGGGCGCACTCGGCCTGTGTGCGCTGCTGCTGGATACCGTGGTCTATGCCCAGTACCGCTTCCATGTGAACTACTTCATGGTCTCGCTGTTCTTGAACGACGAGAATGGCGAGATCTTCAGCTTCACGACCTCGACCTGGCTGGTGGTGATCGGCTGCGTGCTGCTGGCCCTGACCCTGGAAGGCTGGCTCGCCCAGCGCCTGATCGCGGGGGGACGAGGCCGTCGCCTGCCGGTCGGCTCGGCGTGCGGCGTGGTGCTGCTGGCCCTGCTGGGCAGCCACGCGCTGCATATCGTCGCCGACGCCCGCTACATGCGCAGCGTGACCCAGCAGGTCGGCGTCTATCCGCTGCTGTTTCCCACCACTGCCAAGGACTTCATGGAGGAACACGGCTGGCTCGATCCCCGCGCCGCCCGGGCCGCGAACGCCGATATCGAGGCCCGGCAGGCACAGAATCTCGATTGGCCCAAGAACCCGCTGAGCTGTCAGGCCATGCAGCCGCCCAATGTGCTGGTGGTGCTGATCGACTCCTGGCGCGCCGACGAATACGGACCGAAGAACACGCCCAACCTGCATGCCGCACTGAACGAGAGCGGCCGGCGCTATCTGAATCACTACAGCGGCGGCAACGCGACCCGCAACGGCACCATGAGCCTGTTCTACGGCCTGACCGGCAACTACTACGCCTATCTGAACGACTCCCAGACGCCCCCGCTGCTGCTGACGCAGTTGCAGAAGCAGGATTACGCGCTGGGCATCTTCTCGTCCGCCAGCCTCGGCAGTGTCGGCTTCGACCGCACGATCTTCTCGTCGGTCGAGTCACTGCGGATGGACACCCAGGGAGACTCGCCCGCGGCCCGGGACCGGCAGATGACCGAGGACTGGATGCACTGGCTCGGCCGGCAGGAACGGCAGGACGCTACCCCGTGGTTCGGCATGCTGTTCTACGATGCGCCCCACGGCTATGACGTCCCGGCCGACGCCGCCCAGCCCTTCCAGCCGTCGGTGCAGAACATGGACTATCTCGAGCTGGGTCCCGAGACCGACCCCCTGCCGTACTTCAACCGTCATCGCAACGCCGTGCATTACGACGACGTCCTACTCGGCAAGACCATCGACGACCTGAAAGCCAAGGGCGAATGGGACGAGACCCTGCTGGTGGTCACATCCGACCATGGCCAGTCATTCGATGATTTCGACAAGAACTATTGGGGCCACAACGGCCACTTCGCCTCGCCGCAGACCCGTGTGCCGATGCTCGTCAACGGCCCCGGCGTCGAGCCGGGCGAGGTCACGGGCATGACCAGCCACCTCGACGTGGCCCCCATGCTGATGCGCCACGCCCTGGGGTGCAGCAACCCGCTCTCCGACTATGCCATGGGCGAGGACCTGCTGAAGCCCGGCATCGACCATCCCTGGGTGCAATCCAGCAGCTACATCGACTACGGCATCATCGAGCCGAACCGGATCACGGTGGTCGATGGCACCGGTCAGTGGGAGATCGTCGACCGCCAGCTCGATCCGATCGAAGGCGCCGAATTCTCGCCGGCGGTGTTCGACGCGATGCAGTGGTTCCGCCGCTTCTATCGCCAGGGCTGATCGATGTCTTCGTAAACCGCCCGCAGCCCGGTGACGTGCTTGGCCAGCGTGAAGCGCGCGTTGGCCAGCCGACGCGCGGCCGTTCCCAGTTGCTCACGCAGCGCCGGGGCATCGCGCAGCTCGCGGAGTGTCGCGGCCCAGGCCGCCGGGTCCTGCGGGTCGACCAGGCGTCCGCAGCCGGCTCCGATGAGCTCGGGGATCGCGCCGCTGTCGGACCCCACCACGGCCTTGCCCGCTGCCATCGCCTCGATCACCGTCAGGCCGAAGGCTTCGTTGCGTGACGGCACGCAGACGATGTCGAGCACTTCGAACAGCCGCGCCAGGTCGCGCCGAAAGCCCGTGAAGGTGACACGGTCCTGCAGGCCTCGCTCGGTGACCTGCTGACGCAGGGAGGCGATGAAGGTGGAGTTGCCGCCCTCGCCCGCTTCCAGCCCGCCGATCAGCACCAGGTGTGACTGACGGTCGCCTGCGTCGACCAGCCGCATGAAGGCATCCAGCAGGACCTGCTGTCCCTTGCCCGGCGTCAGACGCCCCGGCAAGGCGATCGCCACCGCCTCGCGCGGAATGCCCAGATCATCGCGCAGCGTCTGGCGTTCGGCTGCCTCGAGACGCGGCGTGAACCGTGCCGTGTCGACTCCCAGATAAAGCGGCGTGATGCGTGACGCCGGCAGCGGAAAGGCCTTGCGGTTGCGCGCCAGCGTCGCCTCGCTGATCGACAGTACGCGGTTGACGCGGCGATACACCCAGCGGTGGTAAGGGTCGTGCTTGGGACGCGTCACCCCCATGTGATCGGTGAAGATCAGGCGCAATTCGGGGCACAGGCATTTGAGCAGCGCGCCCAGGCGCAGATCGCTCGACTTGTGGCAGTGCACGACCCCGATGCCGCGCCGGCGCAACCAGCGCACCAGTGCCGGCAATTGCCACAATGCTCGCGAGGGTGAGCGCACACTGCGCACCTCGACCGCTTTGCTGTCGGCCAGCGCCTGGGCCAGGCGCGTGCCTTCGAGCGTCAGCACGTAGGCACGCCACCCCTGGCGCACCAGCTCGGGTATAATGCGCACGGGGTACATTTCCAGCCCGCCCCAGCCGCGGGATAAACAGATGTGCAAGACCTTGTGCTGCAAGGCAAGCTCCTCGGACAATGGTCGACTCACGCGTCGACGCCACCGGGCACAGGAGACTCGATGACCCAGCCGCGCCCACAGCGCATCCTCGTGGTACGCAACGACAAGCTCGGCGACTTCATGCTCGCCTGGCCGGCCCTGGCCTGCCTGAAGAGTGCTCATCCCGACAACCATGTTGCCGTGCTGGTGCCCACCTATACGGCGCCCCTGGCGCATGCGTGCCCGTGGGTCGACGAGGTGATTCTCGACCCCGGCGACGGTGCGCCCCGGGCCCAGCGCAAGGCCTTGCGTGCCGCGCTGCGCGCGGGAGGCTTCGACGCCCTGTTGACGCTGTTCTCCACGCCGCGCATCGGCTGGCTGGGGTGGCGCGCCGGCATTTCCCTGCGCATGGCGCCTGCCACCAAGTGGGCACAGGTATTTTACAACTTTCGCATTAAGCAGCGTAGATCGCGATCGCAAAAACCCGAGTACGTCTATAACCAGGAGCTCGCGCATGCGCTGCTGCGAGCGCTCGGCCAGGACATCCCCGCGACGGCGCCCCCCTACTGGCCGCTTCCGGCACAGGCGCGCGATACCCAGCGCCAACGTCTGCGCGAGGAGCTGGGGATCGCTTCCTCTGCCCCCTGGTGGTTCCTGCACCCCGGCAGCGGCGGATCGGCGGTCAACCTCAGTGTGGCGCAATACATCGATCTGGTCGTCTCGTTGAACGGATTGCTGGCGTCGCCGCCGAAGTGGGTCATCACTCACGGCCCCAACGAGGAAGCCACGGCCCAGGGACTGGTCGACACCCTCGAGGCTCGCGGCATCGAGGCATGGCTCATGCCGCCGAGGGCCAGCCTCACCGATTTCGCCCTGACCCTGGCCGCCGCCGATGCGTTCATTGCCGGCTCGACCGGCCCCTTGCACATCGCCGGCGCCCTGAACCGTCCCACGATCGGCTTCTACCCGGCCAAGCGCTCGGCGACGCCATTGCGCTGGCAAACCTGCAACGTCGAGGAACGTCGCCTGGCCTTCAGTCCCCCGGCCGACGACGCCTCCGCCACCGACATGTCACGCATCGACATCGGCGCGGTGGCGCGCCATATCGCCGATGCCTGGCCGTCCCGCGCGGCCACCGAGGAAACGCCATGAAACCGCTGACCGGAATCGTCATCACCCTGAACGAACAAGCCAACATCGCCGATTGCGTGCGCTCGCTGCGCCGCGTCTGCGACGAGGTCATCGTCGTCGATTCGTTGAGTACCGACGACACCGTGGCCATCGCCGAGGCCGAGGGCGCCACGGTGATCTCGCAGGCCTATCTCGGCGACGGGCCGCAAAAGGCCCACGGCGTGCCGTTCGCCAAGCATGACTGGATCCTGGCCCTGGACGCCGACGAACGCCTCGACGACGATGCCGTGGCACTGATCGAGTCCCTGGCACTCGACGACCCGCGCACCGCCTACAGTTTCCGGCGCAAGAATTACGTGGCGCGTCACTGGATTCGTGCGGCCGGTTTCTATCCCGACCCCGTGGTCCGCCTGTATAACCGCACCACGTCAGGTTATTTGCCCAAGAAGGCGCATTCCTCGGTACAGGCACCCCGTGTGGAGGCGACCTCGGCCCATCTGCGCCATTTCACCTACGAGGACATGTCGCACTGGATCCGGCGCATCGACACCTTGTCCAGTCGCGACGCCTGGGCCATGAAGGAACGCGGCAAGCGCCCCTCGCGGCTGAGCCCGATACTGCATGCGACGAATGCGATGCTGCGCAAGCTGGTCTTCAAGGGCGGGCTCTTCCAGGGCATGGACGGCATGACGGTCGCCATGACCACGGCGTTTCATGCCTACATGAAATACGCCAAGCTCAATGAGCTGTACGAACTGGAACGCGACGCGTAAACGCCATGCCATGTGGCCCAGGAAGGTGCCACTCATCGCCCTCGGCGTTGTCATACACTTGTCATCATGACTCATGCTTTCGTGATCAGGGACGACTCCTGCAATGAAGATATCCACCGCATCGAAAAGATGGTCAGCGCTTACTTACATCGGGCTTTGCCTGGGGTACACCTTTTCCACGCTGGCCGTTCTCAGTCACTGGTTCATGATCCCGGTCGCCGCACTGTGGGTGGCCATCGCCTGGCGCTTCCGCTGGGGCCATCCCCGGCAACGCGCGAGCCTGCGCCGCGTCTGGCCGTGGTCACTGGTGCCCTTGATCCTGTGGTGGGTTTACCTCTATCTGGACGACAGCTTCGGCAGGCTCGATCTGGGCGCGGTGATCTTCCACTTGCAGGCCGGAATGACCGAACACGGTGGCGAGCGGCGCGTCTTCGCGGCATTCGCCTTCACGCTGTGCTGTATCCTGATGCTCGTGGCCTTCACCTGGCTGGTGCGTGCCGACCACCGGTGGCGGCTCTGGGAACGAGTCGGGGCGATCTTCCTGCTGGCCTTCAACCCGCTGCTGTTCGGCCTGTCGCAACGCGGTGCCTCGGCGATCACCCAGGGCGACTGGCTGCGCCAGCACTATCAGCCTCCGCGCATCGCCACCACGCCGCAGACGCGCCCCAACCTCATCTACCTCTACCTGGAAAGCACCGAGCGCACGTACGCCGACCGCGAGACGTTCGGCAATGCCTATGAGGATCTGGCGGCTCTGGGCCGGCGCGGCACGGTCTTCGAGGGCATCAAGCAACTCGACAACACCGGCTGGACCACGGCCGGCATGGTCGCCACGCAGTGCGGCGTGCCCTTGATTCCCGCCGGCCTGATGCACGACAACCAGTTCGAACCGCTGGATGCCGTGCTGCCGCATACCCGGTGTCTCGGCGACATGCTCAACGCCCAAGGGTATGACCTCACCTACATGGGTGGTGCCAGCACGCGTTTCGCGGGCAAGAAGGTCTTCTACGAAGGACACGGTTTCGATACCGTCCTGGGACGCGACGAGCTCGAGGACGACGTCACCCCGCCCGATTATCTCAACGACTGGGGACTCTACGACGACACGCTGCTCGACATGGCCACGCAGCGCATCCGCGAACTCGCCGGTGACGCGTCGCGCCAGCCCTACGCACTGTTCGCCCTGACCCTGGCCGCGCATCCGCCATTCGGCAATCCGTCGCAATCGTGCCTGGAAAATCAGGGAGAGTTCGATGGGGTGGACATTCTGTATTCGGTGAAATGCACCGGCTGGCTGGTGCGCCGCTTCCTGGAACGGCTCGACCGCGAGGGGCTGCTCGACAACACGCTGGTGGTGATATCCAGCGATCATCTGAGCATGAAGAATTCCGAGTGGCCGCAACTGGTCACCGCCCAGCGCGAAAACACCTTCATGATGCTCGGCCAGGGCGTGCCCGCCGGCAAGCGCATCCAGCGCCAGGGCTCGATGGTCGATGTCTATCCCACCGTGCTCGAGGCCATGGGTTTCACGCTGGAGACGCGCGCCGCCGGCCTGGGGCACTCGTTGTTCGCCGAACGCCCCACGCTGATCGAAGAATACGGGCTCGAAACCATCAACGACCACATGCAAGAGGAAGACGCCCTGCAGTCTTACATGTGGAAGGGTGTCAACTGAGCGAGCGCGGTGACGCGGACCCGGCGGCGCGGATCGAGGCCAGCAGTCGCGCCGGCTCGAGGTGGCGCAGACAGTTGGTGTGCCCCAGGGGGCATTCGCGGGCGAAGCACGGCGAGCAGGACAGGTAGAGGTCGTGGATCTCGGCGTTCTCGGTCAGCGGCGGCGTATAACTCGGCGAGGACGATCCGTAGACGGCCTGAACCCTGGTGCCCACGGCGGCCGCCACGTGCATCAGCCCGGAATCGTTGGTGACCACCTGCTGGCAGTCGGCGAGCAGGTCGACGACCTCGGTCAGCTGCGTGCGACCACAGAGATTGTGGACCCCGGGCAACGCCTGGCTGATCGTCTCGCCGGCGTCGGCGTCCTTGGGGCCGCCCATCACCCGCACCTCGTACCCCTCGGCCACCAGACGCTCCGCCAGGGTGCGAAAATGCGCCAACGGCCATTGCTTGGCCGGGCCAAACTCGGCCCCCGGCATCATGCCGATCGCGGGCCCTGGCGAAAGCCCCAGGGAGTCGCGCAGGCGCTGCTGTTCGTCGCCGTTCACGTCGAGCCGAGGCGCGGGAATGGCGAAGTCTCCCGTAAGGGCCTGCTCCTCGGGCAACCCCAGCGACACGAAGCGCTTCACCGTTTGATCCAGTACGCGCTTGTCGAGCTGACGGCGGGCGTTGAGAAGCCAATAGCGCTGCTCGCCGTGGAAGCCCACGCGCTCCGGTATCCGCGCCAGGAAAGGCACCAGGGCCGATTTCCAGGACCGCGGCAGCACGATCGCCCGATCGAAGCGCCCCTTCAGCTTGCCCGCCACCGCACGGCGCGTGGCCCAGCCGAACTCGCCGTGCTTGACGTCCAGCGCGATGGTCTCGTCGACCTCGGGCATGCGCGCCAGGATCGGCAGCGACCAGCCCGGCGCCAGCACCCCGATATAGGCCTCGGGATGATGCGCCTTGAGCGTCATGAACAGGCTCTGGGCCATGACCATGTCGCCGACCCACGAGGGGCCGACGACGAGCAGGCGCGGGGAGGTGGCGGTATCGTCAGCCATTCAGCCAATCCAGGTAGGCGCTGACGCCTTCGCGAACCGTCTTGAATTCCGCCTTGTACCCCGCCTCGCGCAGCCGCGAGATATCCGCCCGTGTATAGCTCTGATAGCGCCCTTTCAGCTCCTCGGGAAAGTCGATGTAGTCGATCTTGCCGGTCGCATAGTAATCGATCACCGTCTCGGCGATGGCCTTGAACGGCTCGGCGCGGCCGGTCCCCAGGTTGAAGATACCCGAGACCTCGGGGTGATCGAGGCACCACAGGTTGACGTCGACGACATCGCCGACATAGACGAAGTCGCGGCTTTGCATGCCGGCGTCATAGCCGTCCCAGGCACCGAACAGCTTGGGATTCTCGCCACGCTTCACCTGACTGTGGTGATGATAGGCGACGCTGGCCATCTTGCCCTTGTGCTGCTCGCGGGGACCATAGACATTGAAATAGCGAAAGCCCACCACCTGAGCGTCGAACGACTCCCAGTGGACGCGCACGTACTGGTCGAACAGCAGCTTGGAGTAGCCGTAGACGTTGAGCGGCTTCTCGTGCTCCGGCGCTTCCACGAACACCTCGCTGCCGCCATAGGTGGCCGCCGACGAGGCATACAGGAAGGGGATACGCTTGTACTGGCAGAAATGCAGCAGCACCTTGGAATACTCGAAGTTGTTCTCGAGCATGAACTTGCCGTCCCACTCGGTGGTATCCGAACAGGCGCCTTCGTGGAAAATCGCCTCGATCGGCGGCAGCTCGCTGGGTTCGCCGCGCAGTTCGGCCTTCACGCGCGCCAGGAAGTCATCCTTGTCGAGATAATCCCCCAGCGTGCAGTCGGCGAGATTGACGAACTTGGTGCCGTCGGAAAGGTCGTCGACCACGAGGACATCCTCGCGGCCGCGTGCGTTCAAAGCCTTCACTAGATTGGCGCCGATGAACCCGGCACCGCCCGTCACTACGATCATGTCGTCGATTCCTTCAAGTCGTGCACCCACGCGGGAAGCGTGCATTTCGTCACGGTGCCTATAACCGATTAACCGCTAATTGTATACTTGGCGGTTCGTGAATTCATGGGCCAACGGTACTTCACCAATGACACAGTCGACGCCAGACGTGAAAACCTTCCAGGGCCTGATCCTCGCCCTGCAGCAGTACTGGGCCGAACAGGGCTGCGTGATCCTGCAACCCCTGGACATGGAAGTCGGAGCCGGCACTTTTCATCCCGCGACTTTCCTGCGCTCCATCGGCCCCGAAACCTGGAACGCCGCCTACGTGCAGCCATCGCGCCGCCCCACCGACGGTCGCTACGGCGAGAACCCCAATCGCCTGCAACACTATTACCAGTTCCAGGTGGTGATGAAGCCCTCCCCGCAGGCGCTTCAGGCGCTTTATCTGGGATCGCTCGAGCGTCTCGGCATCGACCCGCAGGTCCATGACATTCGCTTCGTCGAGGACAACTGGGAGTCTCCCACCCTAGGGGCTTGGGGGCTAGGCTGGGAAGTCTGGCTCAACGGCATGGAGGTGACGCAGTTCACCTACTTCCAGCAGGCCGGGGGCATCGAATGCTACCCGGTCACCGGCGAGCTGACGTATGGCCTGGAACGTATCGCCATGTACCTGCAGGACGTCGATAGCGTCTACGACCTGGTGTGGACCTACGCCCCCGATGGTTCGTCGGTCAGCTATGGCGATGTCTATCTGCAGAACGAGCGCGAACAGTCGGCCTACAATTTCGAGCACGCCGACGTCGATTATCTGTTCGGTGCCTTCGATCACTGCGAGGGCGAATGCCGGAAGCTGCTCGATGCCGGCCTGCCGCTGCCGGCCTATGAGCAAGTGCTGAAGGCGTCGCACACGTTCAATCTGCTCGACGCCCGGCACGCCATTTCGGTGACCGAGCGTCAACGTTACATCCTGCGTGTGCGGACCATGGCCCGTGACGTCGCCCACGCCTACTTCGAATCGCGCAAGGCAGCCGGGTTCCCCATGGCCTCGGAGACCCTACGTCAGGAATTGCTGAATCAGGAACTGCCGAGCCAGGAAAGCAACGAGGGAGACGCGTAAGCATGGCATCCACCCCCCTACTGGTCGAATTGGGCGCCGAAGAACTGCCACCGAGCGCCATCGAACCCCTCGCGCTGGCATTGCGCGATGGCATCGCCAAGGGCCTCGCCGACGCCGACGTGGCGTTCGCGAGTGCCCATGCCTACGCCACGCCGCGCCGTCTGGCCGTCAGGGTCGAAGGTCTCGACGACAAGCAGCCCGACCGCGACATCGAACGCCGCGGCCCCGCCCTGGCTGCCGCTTTCAAGGATGGCCAGCCAACCAAGGCCGCCGAGGGCTTTGCGCGCTCCTGCGGTGTCACGGTCGATGACCTGATCCACCTGGAGACCGACAAGGGAACCTGGCTGGGTTATCGCTATCAGGAAAGCGGCGAGGCCACCACGGCCCTGCTGCCGGCCATCGTCGAGCGCGCGGTCCAGGCGCTGCCGGTGCCCAAGAACATGCGCTGGGGCGCCTCGCGCACCGAGTTCTCGCGGCCGGTACACTGGCTGGTCATGCTCTACGGCGCCGATGTCGTACCGGCAACGGTGCTCGGCCTGGAGGCCGGACGCACCACCCGCGGGCACCGCTTCCATGCACCCGACGCCATTGACCTGGCCCACGCCGACGACTACCTGGACGCACTGGAAAACGCTTACGTGCTGGCCGACATGCAACGTCGACGCGAGCGCATCCGCGAACAGGTACTCGCCGAGGCGGAAGTCAACGAGGCCACGGCGGTCATCGACGAGGACCTGCTCGACGAAGTCAGCGGACTGGTCGAATGGCCCGTCGCCCTGACCGGCAGCTTCGACGAGCGCTTCCTCGACGTGCCTGCCGAATGCCTGATCTCGTCGATGAAGGCCAATCAGAAGTACTTCCACCTGCTCGATGCACAGGGCACCCTCAAGCCGCTGTTCATCACCGTCTCCAATATCGAAAGCCGCGACCCTCAGCAGGTCATCGAAGGCAACGAGAAGGTCATTCGTCCACGTCTGGCCGACGCCGCCTTCTTCTACGACACCGACCGCAAGCAGTCGCTGGCGTCACGGCGCAGCGCCCTCGAGAGCGTGGTATTCCAGCAGTCGCTGGGCACGCTGGCCGACAAGGCGCAGCGCATCGAGGCCATAAGCTCCTTCATCGCCTCCCGGATCGGTGGCGATGCCGACCACGCCTCGCGCGCCGCCCAGCTCGCCAAGTGCGACCTGGTCACCGAGATGGTGCTGGAGTTTCCCGAGCTCCAGGGCATCATGGGGACCTACTATGCGCGCCAGGACGGCGAACCCGAGGAAGTGGCCCAGGCGCTGCACGAGCAGTACTTGCCACGCTTCGCCAGCGATGACGTACCGGCCACGCCCGCCGGGCTCGCCCTGGCGCTTGCCGACCGGCTCGACACACTGACGGGCATCTTCGGGATCGGTCAGCGCCCCAGTGGCACCAAGGATCCTTTCGCGCTACGGCGTGCCGCCATCGGGGTGCTCAACATCCTGGTCAAGGCCGAGCTCGACCTCGATCTTCGCGAGCTTCTCGAACTGGCCGCAGCCCAGCATGGCGACCTGCCGAAGGCCGAGGGACTGGTCGATGACGTCCTCGACTACATGCTCGACCGTTTCCGTGCCTGGACCCAGGACGAAGGCATTGCCGTCGAAGTGTACCTGGCCGTGCGCGCCCGCCCGGTCACGCGGCCGCTCGACTTTGCACGCCGGATCCGCGCCGTGCATGCCTTCAGCCAGCGCGAGGAAGCCGTGGCACTGGCGGCGGCCAACAAGCGGGTGTCCAACATCCTGTCCAAGCAGCAGCATGACGGCTCCACCTCGGTGGATACCGGCCTGCTACAGGCCGAGGCCGAGACGACGTTGAGCACGGCGCTGGAACAATGCCATCAGTCGGTTCGCCCGCTGCTCGACGCCGCTCGCTATGCCGAGGCGCTGGATGTACTGGCTCAGCTTCGCGGCCCCGTCGATGCCTTCTTCGACGACGTGATGGTCATGGCCGAGGACGAGGCGGTGCGCCGCAATCGTCTCGCGCTGCTGGCCAGCTTGCAGTCGCTGTTCCTCGAGGTCGCCGATATCGCCCAATTGCAGCAGTGATCGCACGGGCGACGAACGAGAAAGGGTGGCCTCTGGCCACCCTTTTTTGTTTCACGTGAAACGCCGCACACCACCGAACCTGCCTGCCCGTCGTCTCTTCCAACTTTGTCGCCGCCCCGGCTTAGTTCGCGAAGTGTCGTTACGGCATGTCCACGCCCGACAGAATGTTTCACGTGAAACATGACATCACATAGTGACCAGAAGCGATATGACGCCGTGGCAGTCTCCCTTCCCTCTTCCCTCTTTCCGCTGCCCGCTGGCCTGATGCGCTCAGCATTGTTTCACGTGAAACACGGCCCTACACTGCTCTACCCGACTGGCTGCAACCGGAGCGCCCGTGCCCTTACCTCCCAAGCTCGTGATTCTCGACCGTGACGGCGTCATCAACCAAGACAGCGATGCCTACATCAAATCCCTCGAGGAGTGGATTGCCTATCCTCAGGCGATCGAGGCCATCGCGTATCTCACGCAACACGGCTGGACCGTGGCGATCGCCACCAATCAATCGGGCATCGCCCGAGGTTACTTCGACACGGCCACCCTCGATGCCATGCACGAAGAACTTCGGCATCAGGTATCTCGTGCCGGCGGCGAAATCGCGCATATCGCGTATTGCCCGCACGGTCCCGATGACGGCTGCGATTGCCGCAAGCCCTTGCCTGGGCTATTGCAGCAGGTTCAGCAAGCCTTGGGCCTGTCCACGCTGGAAGGCAGCTGGATGGTCGGCGATAGCCTCCGCGATCTGCAGGCGGGACAGGCAGCAGGATGTCATGCGGCACTGGTTCGCACGGGCAAGGGCGTCCGCACGGAGCAAAAGGGCCAAGGCCTGGAGAACGTGCGCATTTTCGACGACCTGGCATCTTTCTCGCGCTGGCTGATCCCCGACGACGCTTGAGTCGGCCTGGGGATCTGCCCTCACCTGGTACAAAAAAGGCCGGCAACGTGACGTCGCCGGCCTCTTCTCATACCGCTGTTACTCGCCGCACTGGACTCAGCCTAGCGACGATGTTTCACGTGAAACATCAGATATCCAGATTGGCGACCAGGGCATTGCGTTCGATGAAGTCACGACGCGGTTCGACTTCATCGCCCATCAGGGTATTGAACATCATGTCAGACGCCACGGCATCCTCGATGGATACACGCAGCATCCGCCGAGACTGGGGATCCATGGTGGTTTCCCACAACTGCTCGGGGTTCATCTCGCCGAGTCCCTTGTAGCGCTGTACGCTCAGGCCACGCTGGGCTTCACTCATCAGCCAGTCGAGGGCTTCGTAGAACGTGCCCACCGAGCGCTGACGCTCGCCACGCGCGACATAGGCACTTTCCTCGAGCAAGCCATCCAGCGTCTCGCCGAGTGCCGTCATGGCGTGATAATCGGCACTGCGGAAGAAATCGACGCCCCAGACGTAATCGGTGGTCACGCCATGTGCGGTCAAGGCTACGCTGGGCAGGAACAAGCCTCGTTCGGTGTCTTCCTGCAACTGGAAGGTGTAACGCGGGCCACCCTCGTAGGCGATGATGCTGTCCATCTCCGCCTGCAGATGGTCGATCCAGTTCTGCATGGTCACGCGGTCCTTGAGGCTTTCATTCTCAAGCTTGGCGGTATGCACGATCTTGCGCAGCACCAGGTTGGGATAGACGCGCGAGAGCCGGTCGATGCGCCGCATGACATCGCGATACTGGCTGACCAGGTTTTCCAGCTGCTCACCGGCGATGCCCGGCGCGTTGGCGTTCACGTAAAGGCGAGCGCCATCCAGAGCCGTGGTCGTCAGATAGTCGGTCAGCGCCTGTTCGTCCTTGAGGTACGTCTCCTGCTTGCCACGCTTGATCTTGTAAAGCGGCGGCTGGGCGATGAAGACATGTCCCCGCTCGATCAGCTCGGGCATCTGACGGAAGAAGAACGTAAGCAGCAGCGTGCGGATGTGCGAGCCGTCGACGTCGGCGTCGGTCATGATGATGATCGAATGATAGCGCAGCTTGTCGGGATTGAACTCCTCGCGCCCGATCCCGCAGCCAAGCGCCGTGATCAGCGTGCCGACCTCCGCCGAGGAAAGCATCTTGTCGAAGCGCGCCTTCTCGACGTTCAGGATCTTGCCCTTGAGCGGCAGGATCGCCTGGGTACGACGGTCGCGGCCCTGCTTGGCACTGCCGCCTGCCGAGTCGCCCTCGACCAGGTAGAGTTCGGAAAGGCTGGGATCCTTTTCCTGGCAGTCGGCCAGCTTGCCGGGCAACCCGGCGATATCCAGAGCCCCCTTGCGACGCGTCATGTCGCGTGCCTTGCGTGCCGCTTCGCGTGCCCGCGCCGCATCGAGCATCTTGTTGACGATGGCCTTGGCTTCGTTGGGCCGCTCGACGAGGTAGTCCGAGAACTGGCGCCCCATCTCCTGCTCGACCGCCGTCTTGACCTCGGAGGAGACCAGCTTGTCCTTGGTCTGCGAGGAAAACTTCGGGTCCGGCACCTTCACCGAGACGATGGCCGTCAGCCCTTCGCGCGCATCATCGCCGGAGGTGTTCACCTTCGCCTTCTTCAACAAGCCTTCGCTTTCGATGTAGTGATTGAGCGTCCGCGTCAGCGCAGCCCGGAAGCCGGCCAGGTGGGTGCCGCCATCGTGCTGGGGAATGTTGTTGGTGTAGCAGAAGATGTTCTCGGAGAACGTGTCGTTCCACTGCATCGCGACCTCGACGGCAATCCCGTCGTCACGCTGGGTCTCGAAGTGGAAGATCTGGTTCAACGCCGTCTTGTTGGTGTTGAGGTGATCGACGAACGCCCGCAGGCCGCCCTCGTAGTGGAACAGCTCCTCGGCGCCGGAACGCTCGTCGATCAAGCGGATCGCCACACCGGAATTGAGGAACGACAGCTCGCGCAGACGCTTGGCCAGGATGTCGTAGTGAAACTCGATGTTGGCGAACGTCTCGGTCGAGGGCTTGAAGTTGACCTGCGTGCCACTCTTCTCGGTCTTGCCCACCACGTCCAACGGTGAATCGGGAACGCCGTGATGGTAGATCTGCTCGTAGACCTGTCCGGCCCGCCAGACGGTCAGCTTGAGCTCCTCGGAGAGCGCGTTGACGACGGAGACGCCGACCCCGTGCAGCCCACCGGAGACCTTGTAGGAGTTGTCGTCGAACTTGCCGCCGGCGTGCAGCACCGTCATGATGACCTCTGCTGCCGAAACGCCCTCTTCCGAGTGAATATCGGTGGGGATACCGCGCCCGTTGTCACTGACGGTGATGGACTCATCGGGATGGATCACCACGCGAATTTCGCTGCAATGCCCCGCGAGCGCTTCGTCGATGGAGTTGTCCACCAGTTCGAAGACCATGTGATGCAGGCCCGTGCCGTCATCGGTATCGCCGATGTACATGCCGGGGCGCTTGCGTACCGCATCCAGTCCCTTGAGGACCTTGATGCTCGATGAGTCGTAAGCTTGTTCGCTCATTGCCTACTCCGTCGTGAAGTCATTCCGTGAGCAGTCGCCCGTGTTCCACGTGAAACATCGCGACATCCGTTTCCGACTGCCATGCATTCGCGAGCGCCTCGCGCTCGACGCTGGTAATAAAGACCTGACAGCGCAAGCGCTCCAGCCAATGACAGAAAATCCGCCGATGCGTAACGTCCAGCTCGGCGGGCAGGTCATCGATCAGATAAACGCAGGTGCGCCCCGTCAGTTCATCGAGCAAGCGCCCCTGGGCCAATTTCAGTGCACTCACCACCAGCTTTTGCTGACCGCGAGACAACTCCTCCACGGCAGCACGCTTGCCGATGCGCAAGCGCAAATCGGCGCGTTGCGGCCCTTGCTGGGTGAACCCCATCTGTCGGTCGGTGTCCCGACCGCCTTCGAGCACCTCCAGCAGACCACGCTGCTTGTCCCAACCGCGATAGTAGCGAAGCGACAAGCCGGAAAGCGGCAGCAACTCATGCAATGTATCTTCGAATGCCTTGGCGAATTGCGCCATGTACTCGCTGCGCAGGGCGTCCAGAAGCTCGCTCCAATGCGCGAGTTCCTGCTCCCATACGCGCATCGAACGTGCATCAATTCTATCATGCCTGAGCAGGGCATTCCGATGTTTCAGCGCACGTCGCACTCGCCGCCATGCCTCGAAAAACTCGTGTTTCACGTGAAACACGCCCCAATCGAGAAACTCTCGCCGTGCCGCCGGCGAGCCTTCCAGCAGACGAAAGGCATCAGGGTTGATCAGCTGCAGCGGAAGCGCCTCGGCAAGACGCGCCACACGAACGCCGCGCTCGCCGTCGAGGCGAATCTCGAGCTCGGAGGCATCGCGTGCACGGCGTACGCCCAGCGCGACCGGTGGATCGCCGGCGACGCGTCCATGCAGGGTGACGGCATCGGCATCATGCGCGATCGCATGCTTGAGCTTCTGGGTTCGAAAGGAACGTGCCATTCCCAGCACATGCATGCCTTCCAGCAAGCTGGTCTTGCCGCTGCCGTTGGCCCCGGTGATCAGATTGATCCCCGGCCCGGGGCGCATGTCGAGCGCCGCCAGATTGCGCAGGCCCAGGAAATTAAGGCGTTCGAGGGGCATACGAGGACATCAAGAGAGCGCGCCGTCCCGGCGTGACATCGGCGAGGGAGCCGACGAGGCGCCCGGGACGGAGCCGCGTGAAGGGACGGACAAGGCGATCAGAGGCGCATCGGCATGACCACGTACATGGCATCGCCGCCGCCCGGTTCCTCCAGCAGTGCACTGCTGTTGGGATCGGAAAGCGTCATCTGCACACGATCGGCGTCCAGCACGCCGAGCACATCGACGAGGTACCCCACGTTGAAACCGACTTCCAGCGCGCCCCCATCGTACTCGATGGCCACGTTCTCCTCGGCCTCCTCCTGCTCGGGGTTGTTCGCCGTCACCCGCAGGTTGTTCTCCTCGAGGTTGAGTCGCACTCCGCGATATTTCTCGTTGGAGAGAATCGCGGTGCGCGACAGCACCTGGCGCAGCTCGCCACGCTCGGCGATGACGACCTTGTCGCCCCCGCGCGGAATGACGCGATCGTAATCCGGGAACTTGCCGTCGACCAGCTTCGAGGTGAAGGTGAAATCACCGGTCTGGGCGCGCAGGTGCGTACCGCCGATGGTGAGTTCCACCGGCTCGTCGCTGCCGTCCAGCAGGCGCGCCAGCTCGAGAATCCCCTTGCGAGGCACGATCAGCTTTTGCGACGGCTCGACCTCGACGTCCGCGCTGCGCGCGCAGACCGCCAGGCGGTGGCCGTCGGTGGCGACCGTACGCACCAGATGGTGGCCGAACTCGAGCAGCATGCCGTTCAGGTAGTAGCGGACATCCTGCTGCGCCATGGCGAAGGACGTCGCATCGATCAGATGCTTGAGCGTGCCACGCGCCAGTGTCAGCGTGGTATCGCTTTGACTTCCCTCGATATTCGGGAACTCCGCCACGGGCAGCGTGGACAAGGTGAAACGCGAACGCCCGGCACGCAGGATCGCCCGTCCTTCCTCGAGCGTGAAGGTGATGTCGGTCTGCTCGGGCAGCGACTTGCAAATGTCCATCAGCTTGCGCGCCGGTACCGTGGCAGAGCCCGGTTCATCGACGTGATGCGGCGTGGTGCGGCCGATCAACTCGACCTCGAGATCCGTACCGGTCAATGCCAGCTGCGAATCCTGCACCTGGAGCAGCACGTTGGACAGCACCGGCAGGGTCTGACGACGCTCGACGACGCCAGCGACCAGCGATAGCGGGCGCAATAGGGCTTCGCGGGTGATGGTAAATCTCATGGGCTCCACTCTCGTCCTGGGGTCCAAGGGAATATTCGGGCCGCCATGCTCAACTGGTCAGCAGCCGCAGCAGGTTCTTGTAGTCCTCGCGGATATCCGCGCTTTCTTCCTTGAGTGTCTGCACCTTGCGACAGGCATGCAGCACCGTGGTGTGGTCGCGCCCACCGAAGGCATCACCGATCTCGGGCAAGCTGTGATTGGTCAATTCCTTGGCCAGCGCCATGGCCACCTGACGCGGCCGCGCGACCGAGCGCGAACGACGCTTGGAGAGAAGATCGGCCAGCTTGATCTTATAATACTCCGCCACCGTGCGCTGGATGTTGTCGACGCCGACCTGCTTGTCCTGCAGAGCCAGCAGGTCCTTGAGCGACTCGCGAATGAAATCCTGGGTGATCGGCTTGCCCATGAAATGCGAGTCGGCAATCACCTTCTTCAGCGCCCCTTCCAATTCGCGCACGTTGGAACGAATCTTCTGGGCAATGAAGAAGGCGGCATCGTGCGGGAGATCGACCTTGGCCTGGTCGGCCTTCTTCATCAGGATCGCCACGCGCGTTTCCAGCTCCGGCGGCTCGATGGCGACCGTCAGTCCCCAGCCGAAGCGCGACTTGAGACGTTCCTCCACCCCGCTGATTTCCTTGGGATAACGATCCGAGGTCAGGATCATCTGCTGGCCGCCCTCGAGCAGCGCATTGAACGTGTGGAAGAATTCTTCCTGCGAACGCTCCTTGCCGGCGAAGAACTGAATGTCGTCGATCAGCAGGGCATCCACGCTGCGATAGAAACGCTTGAAGTCGTTGATGGCGTTGAGCTGTAGCGCCTTGACCATGTCGGCGACGAAACGCTCCGAATGCAGGTAGACGACCTTGGCGTTCTCGCGCTGCCCCGCCAGATGGTTGCCGACGGCATGCATCAGGTGCGTCTTCCCCAAACCGACCCCACCGTACAGGAACAAGGGGTTGTAGGCACCACCGGGGTTCTCGGCGACCTGCCGCGACGCGGCACGCGCAAGCTGGTTGGACTTGCCCTCGACGAATGTCTCGAAGGTGAAATTGGGGTTGAGACCGCTCTGGTGCTTGAGACTCCCCTCCACCTGGACCTGGCGCTCGCCACCACCGCGCCGCGGCGTTTCCTCGCGTTCGCGAAGGCGATCGATTTCCTGCTCGTCGGCGTAGTCCCCCTTGGCACGCGGAGCAGCATGCACCGCCGGCGCCTCGGTCGGGCGCGAGGCATTCATCGTCGTCGCCGACACCGGCGCGCCCAGGTCACGCGGCGACGACATCGCCACGTTGCGGCGACTCCCCACCGTCAGCTGCACCTTGGGCGGCTTACCGGATGCCAAGTCCCGCAGCAGCTCGTTGATGCGCTTCAGGTATTTATCGTTGACCCAGTCACGCACGAAGCGGTTGGGCGCCAGAAGACACAGCTCGTTGGCGTCACCGTCTTCCGCCTGCAGTGGGCGAATCCAGGTGTTGAACTGCTGTGAACTCAGTTCGTCCTGAAGAAAGTTGAGGCATTGCTGCCAGAGAGCGACCGACACACGACCTCACCTAGCGTTGATGAATGGCCGAGTATTGTAGCGTTCGAGACCGAGGTTATCCACATGGATCCCCGCTCTCTTTTCCTGTGGAAAACCGGGCCGCCAACCACGGGGACAGATTGTCCACACATCGGGGACGCCAGCATGCCTGTGGACAGACGACGTGTTACCCACAACGACATCGACAGCTTTCCCACGGGACACCCGCAACTTCCCCACACAAAGAGGAACACGCCAACTACATGACATTCTGATCTTTTTTTGGGTTATCCACAAAATTTGTCCCCACCATTAATAACAACATCAGTAGAAAACAAACCTGTAGTAATGGAAGTGGCTGTTGGACGGTGGAAAGCCCCCTTCTCTTCAGCACATGATGATGTCCCCATACCTTCGAGTCTCGAGACGGATCGCGCTCC
Source organism: Chromohalobacter sp. (assembly GCF_039830575.1). NCBI lineage: Bacteria > Pseudomonadati > Pseudomonadota > Gammaproteobacteria > Oceanospirillales > Halomonadaceae > Chromohalobacter > Chromohalobacter sp. The sequence continues at coordinate 249,925 of NZ_JBDOOX010000003.1, forward strand.
CCCGGCGAGGGCCGTCGCAAAAACAGGTGTGGATAAAAGCGCCAGAAAAATTGCACCTGCCCTGGGGATTCACTAGAATTGCCGGTCTTGAGCCGAATACCGCCTGGTGCCAACGTGCCGGGCTCTTCAGTTTCAACCGTTTCCAAACAACCACGTGAGAATTCGCAGCTATGAAACGCACTTTTCAGCCGAGCGTTCTAAAGCGCAAGCGCGTGCACGGTTTCCGTGCTCGCATGGCCACCAAGAACGGCCGCCAGGTGCTGGCTCGCCGTCGCGCCAAGGGCCGCAAGCGTCTGAGCGCCTGATTGAGCAACGAATGTCCGATCAGGGCTTTCCCCGGCGACAGCGTCTGCTTACCGCCGGGGACTATCAGCACGTCTTCGCTCATGCGTCCTTCAAGGTGCACGGCAAGGGCCTTCTGGTGCTTGCGCGCCCCAACGCTCTCGGCTACCCGCGGGTGGGATTCGTATTCAGCAAGAAGAACGTGCGCCGTGCCGTCGACCGTAACCGTCTGAAACGCCTCGTCCGTGAATCCTTTCGCCTCCAGTCACATCGTCTCCCCGCCGTGGACATCATCGTTCTCGCTCGTCGCGGAGTTGATGCACTGGACAATGCTACCCTGCATCGCCAACTGCACGGCATGTGGCGGCGCCTGGAAAAAGACGTTCGCAAGCAGTCGGTCGCGTCCACCCCATCCCCTTGATCGGCCTTTCCCGCCACGCCCGCCGTGTGCGCTCCGCCGGTGGGGATGTGTCGTCAGAATGTTTCACCGGGCAGAATCCTTATGGACGTAAAACGACTCTTACTCGTCATCCCGCTCGCGGTGCTCGCCTATCTGCTGGTCATTCAGTGGAACGCTGATTACGGGCAGAACAATGTCGAACACAGCGCTCCCACCAGCGTGGCGCAAGGTACCGCCGATAGCGATGACGCCAGTGAAGGCTTGTCGGCGCCTTCGGCTTCCAACGCCGGCAATAACGCATCGCCAGACAGTGCCGGCATGCCCGGCGAGAACTCCCAGACCGACGCCAACGGCCTCATCCAGGTGCGTACCGACGTACTGGACCTGCGCATCGATCCGCGCGGCGGCGATGTGGTGTACGCCGCGTTGCCCAAGCACAAGGCGTCTCTGGACAGTGATCAGCCGTTCGTGCTTCTCAGCGACAACAACGTACGCAGCTATGTCGCCAAGTCGGGCCTGCAGCTCGAGGGGCACGAAGGGCGCATTACCTATACCCCCGAGCAGACGGAGTACACCCTCGGCGAGGATCAGGACAGCCTGACCGTCGACCTCAAGGCTGAGGTCAACGGCGTGAACGTCATCAAGCGTTTCGTCTTCGATCGCAATGCATACGCGGTCCATGTCGAATATCGGCTCGACAACGAGAGCCAGACGCCGGTGTCGGCACGCTTCATCGGTCAGCTGGCGCGGGATGACAGCGATGATCCCAGCCAGGGCGTCTCCATGGGCATGAAGTCCTTCCTGGGGGCGACCTTCTCCACGCAAGAAAGCAACTACGAGAAGATCAGCTTCGAGGACATTCGCGACGGCGAATTCAACAACGTCGAATCCGAGGGTGGTTGGGTCGCCATGATCCAGCACTACTTCACCTCGGCGTGGGTGCCGGAGCAGAACCAGGAAAACCTTTACTACGCCAACATCGATTCACGCGATCGCAATGTGGCCGCGTTTGCCGGTCCTTCGCAGCAGATCGCCCCCGGCGAAACGACCCGCATGGCCGCGACGCTCTACATGGGGCCGAAGATCCAGGATCGTCTGGAGGCCATCGCCCCTCATCTGGAGCTGACCGTCGACTTCGGCTGGCTGTGGTTCATCGCCAATCCGCTGTTCTGGCTGCTGGCGAAAATCCATAGCCTGATCGGCAACTGGGGCTGGTCGATCGTGCTGCTCACGGTCATCGTCAAGATCGTGCTGTTCCCGCTGTCCGCCAAGGCGTACAAGTCGATGGCCAAGATGCGCAAGATGGGCCCGGAGATGAAGCGCATCAAGGAACAGTACGGCGACGACCGGCAGAAGATGTCCCAGGAGATGATGAAGTTCTACCAGAAGGAGAAGATCAATCCTCTGGGGGGCTGTCTGCCCATCGTCGTGCAGATGCCGGTATTCATCGCGCTGTACTGGATGTTGCTGGAATCCGTGGAGTTGCGCCACGCGCCCTTCATTCTGTGGATCAACGATCTCTCGGCACAGGATCCCTACTTCATCCTGCCGATCATCATGGGTGCCTCGATGTTCGTGCAGCAGTTGTTGAATCCCACGCCGCCGGACCCGATGCAGGCGAAGATCATGAAGATGCTGCCCGTGGTCTTCACGTTCTTCTTCCTGTGGTTCCCGGCAGGCCTGGTCATCTACTGGATCTGCAACAACGTCATCTCGATCCTTCAGCAGTGGATCATCACGCGCAAGATCGAAGCCGATGGCGAGTCGGGAAAAACGAGTAAAGCCAAGAGCTGACGCTCGCCTCGTTTCCCGTGTCCAGACCCCCGCTTTCGCGGGGGTCTGGCGTTTTTGGCCCATCACCGGGAAAATGCCGGCACGGAGTCGGAGAATCTCATGACCGCCACGCCTCTTTATCGACAAGACACCATCGCCGCGATCGCCACGCCCCCGGGGCGCGGCGGCGTGGGCATCATACGCCTCTCGGGCCCGGCCAGCCGTGACCTCGCGGAACGCATCCTCGGCCACTGCCCGGCACCACGCCACGCCCACTACGGCCCCTTCTACGATGCCGACGCGCAGGTGCTCGACGAAGGCATCGCCCTGTTCTTTCCCGGCCCTCATTCCTTTACCGGTGAGGACGTGCTCGAGCTGCAGGGCCATGGCGGGCCGGTGATCATGGACCTGCTGCTCGCGCGCTGCGTCGCCCTCGGCGCGCGCCTGGCACGCCCCGGCGAATTCTCGGAACGCGCCTTTCTCAACGACAAGCTCGATCTGGCCCAGGCCGAGGCAATCGCCGACTTGATCGACGCCAGCTCCCGAGCTGCCGCCGAAAATGCCCTGCGTTCGCTGCAGGGCGAGTTCTCGACGCGGGTCTCGGCACTCGTCGACAAGCTGATCGAGCTGCGGATGTTCGTCGAAGCCGCCATCGACTTTCCCGAGGAGGAGATCGACTTTCTCGCCGATGGCAAGGTGGCCGCGATGCTTCAGGGTGCCCAGGAGACGCTTGGCGAGGTGCGCGCCGCCGCCGGCCAAGGGGCATTGATGCGCGAGGGCATGAACGTGGTCATCGCCGGACGTCCGAATGCCGGCAAGTCGAGCCTGCTCAACGCCTTGACCGAGCGCGACAGCGCCATCGTCACCGATATCGAGGGCACCACTCGGGACGTGCTGCGCGAATATATCCACATCGACGGCATGCCGCTGCACGTCATCGATACCGCCGGCTTGCGCGATACGCCGGATGCCATCGAAAAGATCGGCGTGGCGCGTGCCTGGGAGGAAATCGAGAAGGCCGATCGGGTGCTGCTGCTGGTCGATGCGACGACCACGACACAGACCGACCCGATGCAACTCTGGCCCGAATTCGTCGCGCGCCTGCCGCATCCCGAGCGCCTCACCCTGGTGCGCAACAAGATCGACGAGAGCGGCGAAACCGAGCAAAGCGACTTATCCACATCCCCTCCGATCGTGCGGCTCTCCGCCAAGACCGGTCTGGGTGTGGATAACCTGAAGGAGCATCTCAAGGCGGTGATGGGCTTCGACGCCACCACCGAAGGACGCTTCTCGGCCCGCCGTCGACATCTCGATGCCCTGGATCGCGCCGGCGACGCCCTCGACAACGGCATCGCCCAGCTACGCGGCCATGGCGCCGGCGAGCTGCTCGCCGAGGACCTGCGCGACGCACAGCAGGCGCTGTCCGAGATCACCGGCGAGTTCACCGCCGATGACCTGCTCGGCGAGATCTTCGGCAGTTTCTGCATCGGGAAATGATACCGCGCGGTGCCCGCCCGGCATCGCCGCCTGGTCTTCGCCGGTCCTGCTTCCATCAGCAAGAATGAATCGATACTGGAATTGGCTTGCCACTCTCCGGGGGTCGGCGTAAGCTATAAACGATAACGAATCTCATTTTTCTTCGTTATGGATTCCGTTCAAACAGCTTGCCAGGACCCGCGACATGCTCGTCCCCTTTCTCATCATGCTGCGCGAGGGGCTCGAAGCCGCCCTGATCGTCGGCATTATCGCCGGTTATCTTCGCCATACCGGGCGCGGTGCCTGGATGCCCGCCGTGTGGATCGGCATATTTCTCGCTGCCGCCCTGGCACTGGCGACAGGGGCCGGCCTGCAGTTCGCAAGCGCAGCGTTCCCGCAACGTCAGCAAGAGCTGTTCGAAGCCTTCGTGGGGCTGATTGCCGTGGGCGTGCTGACCTGGATGGTCTTCTGGATGCGTCGCGCCGCCCGCAACATGCGGCGGACACTGACCGGCGCACTCGAGGACGCCTTCACCGGCCGCCGCCATACCCTGGCGTTGATCGGCATGGTCTTTCTGGCCGTGGCCCGCGAAGGCCTGGAGTCCGTATTCTTCCTACTCGCGGTATTTCAGCAAAGTACCGACCGGTCCGCACCGCTGGGGGCGTTGCTGGGTATCGTCACCTCGGTGGCGGTGGGGCTGGCCCTCTATCGTGGCAGTCTGCGCCTCGACCTCGCGCATTTCTTCCGGCTCACGGGCGTTTTCATGTTGCTGGTGGCCGCCGGGCTGCTGGCCGGCTCGGTCAGGGCCCTGCATGAGGCAGGCTGGTGGAATCATGCCCAGCAACGGGTATTCGATCTCAATGAGTGGCTGCCGCTGGACTCACCGCTCGGCGCGATCCTGTCGGGCATCCTCGGGTATCAGCCGGCGCCCACGCTCGGCGAAGCGGTGGTTTATGGCGGCTATCTGCTGGTGACACTGGGGATCTTCTTCCAGCGTGCTCGCCGGAGCTCTCCCGCCGCCCATCGCGCATCGCATGGAGAACCGTCATGAGCCCCGCGCCATTGCCGCCGCCGCGCTTCCTGAAATTCGGCGTACTGGTCTCGGCCATGTCGATGTTCGCTGCGCTGGGCGTTTTCGTGATGTCCCTGGAACCGCATGACGACACGATCGCAGGCCCACGCGTCGTGATCACCGATGCCGGCTGCGAACCCAACGCCCTCGACGTCTCGGCCGGCGAGACGACCTTTACGGTGGTCAATCGCTCCGAGCGCGCCATCGAATGGGAGATCCTCGACGGCGTGATGGTGATCGCGGAGCGCGAGAACATCGCACCCGGACTCCGGCAGCCGCTGACCGTGCGCCTGCCAGCAGGCGACTACCGCATGACCTGCGGCCTGCTGAGCAATCCGCGTGGCACGCTTCACGTGGCCGCCGCCGATGATGCGTCACCGGCCTCCCCTTTGTCGCACAAGGACTTCCTGGGCGCCCTCGCCGAATACAAGGTCTATCTGACACTGCAGAGTCGTCGCCTCATCGACGCCGCCGATACCTTGCACCAGGCCATTGAGGATGGCGACCTGGCGGCAGCCCGTGATGCCTACGCACGGGCACGCCTGATCGACCAGCGTCTGGCGATGGCCACCGGCCTGTTCAGCGATCTCGACCAGCGCCTCAACGCCCGCGCCGAGTATTTCGCTCAGCGGGACGAGGACCCGAACTTCGTCGGCTTTCAACGCCTGGCACAAGGGTTGTTCGAGGCGTCCACCACCGCAGGGCTCGCGCCGGTTTCCGCCCAGTTGCGCGACGATGTCCGCACCCTCGCCGAACGCTGGCGACACCAGTCGATCCCGCCCGCGCAACTGGCCAGTGGCAGTGCTCGCGTCCTGGCCGCCTGGCACGACCACAGCATCGATCAGGCGCCGCTGGACGCCCGCGAGCTGCTCGATCTGCGTGGTCTGCTTCAGGGCGCCGACAAGATCGCATCACTGCTCGGCCCGCTCCTCGAATCACGCGATCCCCAGACACTCTCGCGGCTCACCAGCGAGCTCGCCGCGCTGAAAACGACGCTCCCCGAGTCCGGCACCGCCGTCGATCGCGACGCGTTGCTGACCGAGACCCGGGCGCTGTCACGAACCCTGAGCGAGATCAATCACACGCTGGCCCTGCAGGGCTGACGTGCATTCCCTTGGCTTCATCACGGTTTAATCGACATGAGTGATCGTTCCGATAACATGCCGCGCTGCCCATTCTCACTGGATCGGCGGCGTTTCCTGCAAGGCCTCGGCGCCACCGGAACCGGTATTGCCATGGCCGGCTTGAGTACGTCGGCCTGGGCCAGGTCCTGTCCGGCCGACGATATGCCAGACACCGGCCATGAGGTGACGAGTGCGCCGACCAGTACCGCCACGACCGACGCCTATCCTTTTCATGGCACTCATCAGCAAGGCATTCTCACGCCGCGCCCGGCCAATGGCATGATCGTCGCCTGCGACGTGCTGGCGCGGGATCGCGACGGGCTCGAGCAATTGCTGCGCACACTCACCGAGCGCATCGCCTTTCTCACCCGAGGCGGCACCTATCCCCAGGGCGATCCACGTTATCCGCCGGCGGATTCCGGCATTCTCGGTCCCACCATCGCGCCGGATGGCCTGACCGTCACCGTCTCCCTCGGCGCCTCGCTGTTCGATGCGCGCTTCGGCCTGGCCGACGTCAAGCCGAGGCACCTGCAGCGCATGACCGGCTTCCCCAACGACGCTCTCGACCCATCGCGCTGCCATGGCGACATGTCGTTGCAGATCTGCGCCCATACGCACGACACGACCGTGCATGCCCTGCGCGACATCCTCAAGCACACCCCGGGAGGCCTGATGGTGCGCTGGAAGCAGGAAGGCACGGTGCCGGTCATGCCCCCCAGCGACACTGGCCCCACGCCCAGCGCGCGCAACTATCTGGGCTTTCGCGACGGCACCGCCAACCCCGACACCGCGGACACGGCCCTGATGGATGCGCTGGTCTGGACAGGCCACGACAGCGAGGAGCCTGCCTGGACCCGGGGTGGCAGCTATCAGGTCGTGCGTCTGATCCGCAATTTCGTCGAACGCTGGGACCGCGCGCCACTGGCCGAGCAGGAAGCCATTTTCGGGCGGCGCAAGGATAGCGGCGCTCCGCTGGCCGGTGGCACCGAGTACGATATCCCCGACTACTCCGACGATCCGGACGGCCAGGTCACCCCTCTGGACGCGCATATCCGTCTGGCCAATCCACGTACGCCAGGCTTCGAGAAACACCGCATTCTGCGCCGGCCGTTCAACTACTCCAACGCTGTCGAAGCCAACGGTCAGCTCGACATGGGGCTACTGTTCATCGTCTACCAGGCGGATCTGGAGGCCGGCTTCATTACCGTCCAGAAACGCCTGAACGGCGAGCCGCTGGAGGAATACATCAAGCCGGTGGGCGGCGGATACTTCTTCACTCTGCCCGGCGCCATCGACGAAAACGATTTTCTGGGGCGCGGACTGCTGGAAGCCGCCGCCTCTCATGCTTGATCACAACGACAGGCGCCCGAAGGCGTCGATCACCACGACCGGGACGGCCTCACCCACGATTCGTCAAAGGAGTCACCGCATGTCACCTCGCTCACTGTTTCTTGCCGCCAGTGCCTTTGGTCTCATGACCTTGCAAGGCACGGTCCAGGCCGATGTCGCCACCGAAGCGTTGGTCGAACCGGTCGCCGACTACAAGCTCTATGTGCTCGACAACCTCGATCGATTCGTCACCCACACGCAAGACTTCACCCAGGCCGTCGAAGCCGGCGACCTGGCACGCGCACAGTCCCTCTACGCGCCGACACGGGTCTATTACGAGCGCATCGAGCCCATCGCCGAATTGTTCGCCGACCTGGACGCCAGCATCGACGCCCGCGAGGACGACTACGAGAAAGGCGTCGAGGATCCCGACTTCACCGGTTTCCACCGTCTCGAGTACGGCCTGTTCGCGCAACGCACCACGCAAGGCTTCGCGCCCTACGCCAAGCGCCTGATGGCCGATGTCAACGATCTCGAGGCGCGCGTGCAGGGGCTGACCTTTCCGCCAGCGACCGTCGTGGGCGGTGCCGCCGCGTTGATGGAAGAGGTGGCCGCGACCAAGGTCAGCGGCGAGGAAGATCGCTACAGCCACACTGACCTGTGGGACTTCCAGGGCAACGTCGACGGCTCGCAGAAGATTTTCGAACTCTTCAAGCCGCTCGTGATCGACGAGGACCCGGCCTTCGTCGAACGCGTTGAAGAAAATTTCGCCGCCGTGGAAGAAACCCTCGCCCACTATCGGCAGGATGCCGACGACCCGACGTCCGGTTTCGTCAGCTACGAGCAGGTCAGCGACGAGGACCGGCGTGCCTTCGTCGGTCCGGTGAACCTGCTGGCCGAGGACCTCTCGACCTTGCGTGGCAAGCTCGGCCTGTAACGCTTCACGCCACCGACATGCCTCGGCCATGGGGAGAACGGCCGAGGTCGTGCGGCATGTCATCTCACTCCGGCACCCACCACTGCGAGGCATGCGAGGCCGTATCGCCCAGGCAAGACGCGACGCGGGCCAGGCTCGCGTTCAATTGCGTATCGATGCCCCAGGGAGGGTTGAGAAGCAGCATGCCGCTGCCGTACATCCCATGGGTGGCTTCGCCGGGCGGGTGAAGCGTCAGCTCGCTGCGCCATAGCTTGCGGAGGCCGCTGCGCCGAGCGGCCGTCAGCAGGTCATGATGACGACCGCTGGGCAGCAACGGATACCAGATCATCACGATGGCATGACGCACCTTGGCGGCGACGGCTTGCAGAGTAGCCGCGACGTCGGTGTATTCCTGCTTGCGCTCGTAGCTGGGATCGATGAGTGCGCAGAATCGTGGCGTGGCGGGTGGCAGCAGCGCACGAATGCCGGCCAGGCCGTCCGCATGCTGACGTCGCGCCTGGGGCGGCAGCACTTGTGCCTCGAGATGGGTTGCTTCGCCTGGATGCAGCTCGAACAACGCCAGGCGATCCTGCTCGCGGCAATCGTTCGCCAGCCACCAGGGGGATCCGGGGTAATGGCTGAGCGTCGATGCCCCGGACTGGACATCGCCGAGCCGCTCGCACCACGCCGCGAGCAGCGGATCGTCGGCGAGCGCCTCGCGTGCCGCCCATACGGCAGCCGCGCCCTGACGATACTCCCGCAGGCGCTGGGTTTCCTCGGCTTCGAGAGGGTAAAGACCACGCCCGGCATGCGTATCGACATACGTAATGGCGGATGACTTACGTAACAAGTACTGGAGGACAGCAAACAGGGTCAAATGCTTGTGCACGTCGGCGAAGTTGCCGGCGTGATAGGCGTGCTGATAGGCGAGCATGGCATTTCTCGAACGTCTTGGCGGGACCATGATACGCCGTTCCCCGCCATACGGGGAAATCGCGCCGCCCCGGGCGAGGCGCAAGGGCCCGGGGCGGCAAGGACGCCGATTCAGCCTTGCTGAGTGACCGGCGTCAGCGTGATTTCGACACGCCGATTCTGCGCGCGGCCGCTTTCGGTATCGTTGCTGGCCACCGGCTGACGTTCGCCGTAGCCAACCGTGTTGATGCGGTTGGCGGCGATGCCTCCCTGGCCGAGGTAGTCGGCAACGGCCTGAGCCCGGCGCTCGGAGAGGCGCTGATTGTAATCGGCGCTACCGGTGCTGTCGGTGTACCCGGCGACGTTGATGCGTGTCTTGGGGTACTCGCGCATGACGGCCGTGGCATCGTTGAGGGCCTGACGCGCGGGCGTCTTCAATGCGCTGGAATCGACATCGAAGGTCACGCTGCTGGGCATGTTGAGGACGATGTTGTCGCCCTGGCGATCGACGCCGATGCCGGTTCCATCGAGATCCCTGCGCAGCTTTTCTTCCTGGGCATCCATGTAGGCGCCGACCCCACCGCCGATGGCGGCGCCCGCCGCGGCCCCGATCAACGCACGGTCGCGACGGCTGGTGCTGCCGTCGCCGGTCAATGCCCCGGCCACCGCGCCCACGGCGGCCCCGATGCCCGCGCCACCAAAGGTCTTGCCATGATCGCCTTGCTGCTGACCGGTCTGCGTCCCGTTGCTGGCACACCCCGTGACACCGATTGCCAAGGCCAGCGGTACCGCCATCCATATCGAGCGTTGCATGCGTCCTTTCTCCTTACCTTTTCCTGTGAGTGCGTTCCGATGATTGCGCGTCGTCACGCTGCGTCGCAAAGCGCGAGCAGGTCGTTCAAGAACAACAACCCATGCGGCGATGCCTGCAGGCGTTGCGAGGGATCGCACAACAGTCCCTTGGCATGCGCCTGCTCGAGCCGCGCGTCGAGCAGTGTATCAGCTAGCCCGCTGCGTTCGTGCCAGTAACGGCGTGGCACGCCCTGGGTGAGGCGCAGCGCGTTCATCAAGAATTCCAGCGGCAATTCCTGTTCCTCGAGCGCACGCCGCCCCGCGATGAAACCACGCGGATCCTGGGCACGACGCAGATACGCCTGTGGCTGTCGTACCTTCCAGCGACGCTCGATGGCTAGACTACCGTCCAGCTGCCAGGCACTCAACTTGCCGTGCGCGCCCGCGCCGATGCCCAGGTAATCGCCGAACGTCCAGTAGTTGAGATTGTGACGCGCCTGCCGTCCGGGCCTGGCATAGGCGGAAATCTCGTAGCGTTGATAACCCGCGGCCTCGATGCGCGCATGTCCCGCTTCCTGGATATCGCACAGCGTATCCTCGTCGGGCAATCGCGGCGGACGTGAATAGAACTGCGTGTTGGGCTCCAGCGTCAGCTGGTACCAGGAGAGATGATCGGGGGCCAGCGCCAGGGCACGGTCGATATCCGCCAGCGCCAGCGCCTCATCCTGACCGGGCAGCCCATGCATGAGGTCGAGGTTGATGTTATCGAACCCGGCGCGGCGTGCGTCCTGCATGGCCTGGGCGGCTTCCTCGCCGCTGTGGATGCGCCCCAGGACCTCGAGTTGCGGCGCCTGAAAGCTCTGCACTCCCAGCGACAGACGGTTGATGCCCGCCTCACGATAGGCCGCGAAACGGTCATGCTCGACGGTGCCGGGATTGGCTTCCAGAGTGATTTCGATATCCGACGCGAACGGCAGACGCGCACGTATCCCTTGCAGCAAGTGTCGGTACGCATCACCGCTCAGCAGACTGGGCGTGCCGCCCCCGACGAAGATGCTCACCAGCTCACGGCCGTCGGCCAGCGCTGCATCCGCGTCCAGGTCGGCGAGCAGGGCCTCGACGTAGGCTGTCTCGGGGAGCGCCCGGTCCGGGTCCATGCCATGGGAGTTGAAATCGCAATACGGACATTTGCGCACGCACCAGGGCACATGCACATACAGGGACAGCGGCGGCAGCGGCATGCTCATGAGGGCGCGGAGAGCTGCGCCAGCAGGGCCTGCATGGCCCGGCCGCGATGGCTGAGTCGGTTCTTGTCCTCGGCGGACAACTCTGCGGCGGTCATGGCGCGCTCGGGCACCCAGAACAGCGAGTCGTAACCGAATCCGCCCTCGCCGCGGGGATATGCCAATACTTCGCCTTCCCAGGCACATTGCACGATGCGCGGGACCGGGTCCTCGGCATGCCGCAGATACACCAGCACGCACCAGAAGCGGGCGCCGCGCTGGCCTTCCGGCACGTCCTTGAGCGCCTCCAGCAGCTTGCGATTGTTGGCGGCATCATCGGAGGGCTCACCCGCGAAGCGGGCCGATCGAATTCCCGGCGCGCCCTGCAAGGCATCGACCTCGAGTCCCGAATCGTCGGCCAGGGCGGGCAGACCGCTCACTCGAGACGCTTCGCGCGCCTTGAGCAGGGCATTCTCGACGAAGGTCAGGCCGGTTTCCTCGACCTCGGTGACGGCGAAGTCGCGCTGCGGACGCACCTCGAGGCCCAGCGGGGCCAGCAGGCTCTGGAATTCACGCAGCTTGCCGGTGTTGCCGCTGGCCAACACCAGCGTGTCTTGATCCGCCATCATGCTTTCTCCTTATCACTCGGACGCTCATTCTACGAGTAACCCACCGGTCGGGAAACCATCTCGGGCGCTAATTAATAACACATAAAAAAACAATAACTTATATTAACAGATGAGATTTTTCATACCTTGGTGCCACATCGCGTCTAATCTAAATGAACGGCATGACTGAAATTTCTCTGCACCACTTCGGCACACTCTCATCGGCGCCAGGGAGACCCATCGGCAACATATTGATCCCGCTCGGAAATCAACTTCAGTTATAAAAACATTAGGATGATATTCGATTACGTTTCTACCAGATGCGCTTACCGTCTATTTACAAAGTACGTGGCCCGGATAACTCTTGAAGGCAACTCGGCATGATACCCGCCATAAGAAAGTCGGGAGCCGCCATGACAACACGCATGACAACGGGGATAACTCGCATGAGCTTGGAAAACGCAAGGGTTCTGATGGTGACCGACTGCAACCCTCAGTCGCAGCTGTTCATCGACTATGTCCGCCAGCAACTCGATTGCCAGGTATCCGCGCTGAGCACGCAGGAAAGTTTCGTGCCGCCGGCAGACCGCAAGGTCGTCGTGCTCCTGGATGCCGACCACGTCGATGAAAACTGCATGCACCTGTGGAACAGCCGTGCCAGCGAAAGCCCGGAAATGATTCTCGCCGCTTTCAATCTCCGTGACGACGAGCATGCGGCGGAATTGTTGATCAGCCTCCACCTGCAGGGCGTCTTCTATCGTCAGGACAATTTGCTGCTGATCTGCAAGGGCATCGCCAAGCTGCTCGAAGGCGACCTGTGGATGTCGCGCAATCTCATGACGCGTCTGATCGATTTCTATCGCCGCCAACAGCTCAATGCCTATCGCCCGGTGTGCGGCTTGACGCACCGCGAGCTGGAGATCATCGGGCTGTTGGGGACAGGTGCCTCCAATACCGAAATCGCCGATCAACTCTTCGTCAGCGAGCATACCGTCAAGTCGCACCTTTACAACATCTTCCGCAAGATCAAGGTCCACAACCGCATACAGGCCATGAACTGGGCACGCCAGAATCTCGGTGCCCCGCCGATGACCTCGTTGCGCAGCGCTCGCAAGGCGCGCACGTCGTGAACGCAGCGTTTCATGCGTCGTCGTGCCCGTATGACTGAGCATGCAGGCATAAAAAAAGCCGCTCCCGAAGAGCGGCTCAATGTCATGAGACCCACATCGTTCACTCACGCCATGAGTGCACATGGTTACCCTGAACAGACGAAGACAGGATGTCGCGAGAATGTGACGAACGCGTGTCGGCCACACGACATTGCGATGACATGCGCGATTTCAACTTCAGCGAAGCTGAATACGCTCCTGGATCATCGACACCAGCGTGAGATTGGCGTCCGGTGCCGTGGTATCGAGATGCACCAGGTGACTCAGTTCGTCGTCGGCGAAAGGCTCGAAGCGTGCCAGCTGACGTTCGAGCACCTCGAGGCCCGCCTCCGACGGATCGCCGCCGCGCTGGGCCCGTTTCTCGATGCGCGCACGCAAGGTCTGGGTATCGGCCTCGAAGCTCACCATCAGCACGGCCAGCCCGCGTCGTTCGGCTTCGAAGCACAGCTGCGCGCGCTGAGCGCGTGTCAGACAGGTGGCATCGACGCAGGCAGGCAGACCCGACTCCAGCAGGATGCCCGCCAGCTCGGCCAGGCGCGCATAGGTACGCTCGCTCGCCTGGGGCGTGTAGATATCGCCTCCCGCTCGCGTATCGGCCTGGGCCTCGAAGCCATACAGCCGCTTGCGTTCGATATCCGAGCGCACTCGTACGCCCCCCAGGCGACGCACCATCTCGCCGGTGAAACGGCTCTTGCCGCTGCCGGAAACCCCGACCCCGACCACCAGGTACGGAAAGCGAAACTCGCTGTAGCGCTCGGCCAAGGCCATGTAGCAGTGGTAATCCGCCAGCACGGCCTCGCGCTCCTCGGGCGTCAACTGCTCCTGGTGATAATGCAGGAGCGCCACCTTGACGCGTACCAAGGCACGGTACAGCTTGTAATAGGCCAGCAGGCGTACCAGTTCGTAATCGCCGGAGAGTTCCAGATAGCGATTGAGGACATGGTTGGCATAGGCCTGCTCGCCACGTGCCTCGAGATCCATCAACAAGAATGCCAGCTCGCAGCCGACATCGTTCCAGCGCAGCTCGGCGTTGAACTCCAGCCCGTCGAACAGCAGCGCGCGTCCCTCGAAATGCACCGCGTTGCCGAGATGGATATCGCCATGGGTTTCGCGCACGTAGCCCTCGCGCCAGCGCCGCTCGAATTCGTGTTCGAGCCGCGCGAAGCTATCCAGGCTCCAGGTCTCGAGACGCGATAGTCGCTCGCGTTCCTCCTGTCCCTCGAGACGCGCCTCGATCAAGCGAAACTCACGGTCCAGGGTCCGCCGCACGGTATCCGGCGAGCCCAGTTGACTGTCCCCGCTCACCCGCGGCGCCTCCTCGTGGAAGGCCACCAGTTGCGCGACGAGATCGTCGAGCAGTTCCTCGGACAACTCGCCGCTGGCCTGCAAGGTGCTGAACAAGTGACGATTGCTGAATTGACGCATCTTGACCGCGTACTCGAACGGCGTACCGCTCCCTCCCAGGCTCGGCGCCTCGGGCGTGCCGGTGATCGCGACCGTGTCGAGGTACAACGCCGGGGCAAGGCGACGGTTGAGACGCACCTCCTGCTCGCAGAGCCGGCGCCGTTTTTCCAGCGTGGAAAAGTCCAGAAAGCTGCCGAAATCCAGCGGTTTCTTGATCTTGTAGGCATAGTCCCCCGTGAGGATGACCCATGAAACATGCGTCTCGTACACCTCGATCCGGCTCACCGGATGGTCGAATCCCCGGCCCTGGCGCAATGCCTCGATCAATGCCTGGCTCACTGAGCGTTCCCCCGCGTCCCGTCGTTCCATTGCCCGTTCATCCGCCACCTCAGGCGTTCTCGAGCGTCGCCAATACCTGCTCGGCGGCATCCAGCGTGGCCTGGATATCGTCGGGCGTGTGCGCGCTGGACATGAAGCCCGCCTCGAACGGTGACGGCGCAAGATAGACGCCGTGTTCGAGCATGCCGAGGAAGAAACGCCGGAAGGTATCGGCGTTGCAGGCCGTCGCTTGCGCGAAATTATCGACACGTTGCTGGGCGGTGAAGAAGACCCCGAACATGCCACCCGCACGTTGCGTGATCAGGTCGACACCGGCCTCCCGAGCACGGGCTTCCAGGCCGTCGCAGAGGGTTGCCACGCGTTCGGCGAGCGCGTCGTGAAAGCCCGGCTGGCGAATCTTCTCCAGCAGCGCGATACCGGCGGCCATGGCCAGCGGATTGCCGGCCAGCGTGCCTGCCTGGTAGATCGGTCCCAGCGGCGAGAGCTGCTCCATGATCTCGCGCGTGCCGCCGAAGGCGCCCACCGGCATGCCGCCACCGACGATCTTGCCCAGGCAGGTCAAATCCGGGGTGACGCCGAAATGCGCCTGAGCGCCGCCCAGCGCCACGCGAAAGCCGGTCATTACCTCGTCGAAGATCAAGACGCTGCCATGCGCATCGCAGATCTCGCGCAATCCCTTGAGGAAGTCGGGCTGCGGCGGAATGCAGTTCATGTTGCCCGCCACCGGTTCGACGATGATGCCGGCGATCTCGTCGCCCAGTTCGGCGAAACACGCGCGTACCGCGTCCAGGTCGTTGTAGGGCAGCGTCACGGTGTGTTCGGCCAGGGAGGCGGGCACACCGGGCGAGCTGGGCTCGCCGTGGGTCAGCGCGCCGGAACCGGCCTTGACCAGCAGCGAGTCGGAGTGCCCGTGGTAGTTGCCCTCGAACTTGACGATCTTGTCACGGCCGGTATGGCCGCGCGCCAGGCGGATCGCCGACATGGTGGCCTCGGTGCCCGAGTTGACCATGCGCACCATGTCGATCGACGGCATGATCTCGCAGATCAACTCCGCCATGCGCGTCTCGATGGCGGTCGGCGTGCCGAAAGACAAGCCATCGTCGAGACGGCTGCGGACCGCACCCAGCACGTCGGGATCGGCGTGGCCGGTGATCAACGGCCCCCAGGAGCCGACGTAATCGATATAGCGCTGCCCTTCGACATCGTAGAGGTAAGCCCCCTGGGCGCGTTCCACGAAGACCGGCGCGCGTTCCATGCCCTTGAAGGCACGCACGGGGGAATTCACACCGCCGGGGATGTGACGGCAAGCCTGCTCGAAGAGTTGTGCGGACGTGGTCATGACTTCCTCTGGCTGTGTGTGGCTAAGATAACGTGTCGCAAAAGAAACTGTGGATAACTCTCTGGACAGGTCGAACAACTCGCCGTTCGACTCTGTGGATAAATCAGCGCTGTGCCGCGTCGCCGAGACTCGCCTGCAATGCCCTGACGGCAGCGGCGGGATCGCCGGGACCGAAGACGGCATGCACGGTGGCCAGCAGGTCCGCCCCGGCCTCACGGGCTAGACGCATAGTGTGGACGTCGAGCCCCCCGATCGCCACACGCGGCAGGCCGAAACGTGCCGCCTCGCCGAGCAGGTCGAGGGAGGCCGGCGGCGCCTCCGGCTTGGTGCGCGAGGCGAAGAAGCGACCGAAGGCCAGGTAACTGGCGCCTTCGGCCGCCGCGCGCTCGGCCAGATCCAGGCGCGCATGACAGGTGGCGCCGATGATCGCCTCGTCGCCCAGGGCTTGACGTGCATCACGCAGCGAGCCATCCCGCTGGCCGAGATGCAAACCGACATGCGATCCGACGCGTGACCGCAGACGCGCCGCCAGGGCGATATCGTCATTGACGATCAACGGCACGCCGGCCGCATGGCAACGCGCAGCCAGCCCCGAGGCCTGACGCCAGCGCTTGCCCGCGTCCGCCGACTTGTCGCGATACTGCAAAAGCGCCAGTCCCGCCTCGAGGGCTCGCTCGCATGCCGCAAACAGATGAGCGTCATCGGGCAGCAGCGTCGCATCGGTGATGGCGTAAATGCCGCGTGTCCAATCCGGCGTCCGGTTCATGTCGCCTCGCTTTCGAAAGGCGGCAGCCGCCACAGGCGATCGGGCAAGGCCTGGCCGCGTCCCGGTCGCTGGGCGTGCACCAGGCTGTCCCAGGCCACGCGCTGTGCCTGACCGCAGGCCTCGATCAACGACTCGCCGCATGCCAGCCGCGCCGCCAGCGACGCCGCCAGGGTACAGCCCGAACCGTGATACTCCCCCGCCAGGCGCGGCCAGCGCCATTGGCGACTATTGTCGGGAGTATGCAGGGTGTGGACAACCTCATCGCGGCGGCGCGCGTCGGGGTCTTCCTCCCAGGCGTCGGCCCCGGTCACCAGGATCGCCTGCGCGCCCAGCGACATCAGTTCCACGACCCGATCCACCTCACCGCCGGTGGCGGTACTCAGGCGCATCAGTTCCTGGCGGTTGGGCGTCAGCATGTCGACCAGCGGCAGCAGCTGTTCGCGCAACAGTGGCACGCAGTCGTCGGGGGCCATCGCCGCACCGCCCCCCGCCCGCAGCACCGGGTCGACGACCAGGGGCAGGTTGGGATGGGCCCGCGCCACGGCGATGACCGCCTCCAGGGACGCGCGATCGGCGACCAGGCCCACCTTGATGGCACTGATCTCGATATCGGCGAACAATGCCTCACAGGCGCTTTCGATGCTCTCCCGCGAGCACGGCATGACGCGCCGCACGTCGCGCGTGGTCTGTACCGTCAAGGCGGTAGGGACCGTCAACGGCCAGCCACCGCAAGCGCGAATGGCCTCGGCGTCGGCGGTCAATCCCGCCCCGCCCGTCGGATCGTGACCGGCCAGCACCAGGACCGCCGGCAGCGTCGGGACAGCCATCAAAACGGCTTGAGCACGACGAGCAGGATGATGACCACGAGCAGCAGCGTGGGAATGCCATTGAAGGCCCGGAAGAACGTCGCGCTCTTGTGGCAGCGTTCGGCCGCGAATTGCTTGAGATAGGCCAGACACACGTGGTGATAACCGATCAGGCCGGCCACCAGCAGCAACTTGGCATAGAACCACTCGTCATCCATGAAGCCCGGCACCAGATAAAGCAACAACCCGCCGAAGACGACCGCCACGATCATCGAGGGCAGCATGATGCCCTTGTAGAGACGCCGCTCCATGTTCAGGAAATACGCCATCACCTGGGTCTCTCCCCGGTCGCGTGCATCGGCATGGTAGGCAAACAATCGAGGCAGGTAGAACAGCGCCGCGAACCAGGTCACGACGGCGATGAGATGCAGCGATAAGATCCATTGATACATGGTGACTCCTCAATGCCAGCCCCTGCCCACACCGCCGGACATAGCGTCCGCGAATGAAGACATTCCTCGCTGGGGATCATTTGTAACGGTAGTAGTTCTCGATGGCGTCGCGGGTGATGATACCCGAAATCTTGCGGATGAGGGGCGCCGTGGTGTGCTCGACATACAGGACATCGACCCCCTGTTTGTTGAGCTGTTCGAAGGCTTCGGAGAGCGTCGCCTGCAGGGCGATCGGTGCCATGTCGACCCGCTGGCCGGGAATCTCCAGCAGGTCGAAACGCGTCTCGTCCTGCCACTGCTCGTCGAGCATCAGGCGTGCCAGTCCGGCGGCCTTGAGACCCACGGGGGGCTTGCCGTCCTCGCGCGTGATCACCAGCCAGGTCGGCTTCCCGGCAAGCAGCTCCTGAGCCTGGGCCCGCGTCAGTATGCGCGGCGCGCGGGCCACGCTGCGCTCCATGACGGCCGGTACCGCGACCCGCGACAGGGCCTGCATCAAGGGGCGTTGCAGGGGATGAAGTCCCTGGCTGTCCAGCGTCGAGATGAAGAACCCCGAGCAGTGATACCCCTGGCGCGACACCAGAACCGCGATCACCACCGCCAGCATGCCCGGCAGCAGGATGCTCGAGTTGTGGGTCAGTTCCAGCAATGCCATCAGCGCCGCCAGAGGCGCCTGCAGCACGGCCCCCATCATGGCCGCCATGCCCAGCAACGAAAAGACCACCGGCGAGGATGCCAGACCCGGCAGCAGGGTCGCCCACAGCAGTCCGCACAGCGTGCCGAAGGCCGCGCCCGCCACCAGGATCGGCCCGATGATGCTCACCGGCACGCCGAAGGCGATGGCCAGGGCCGTCAGCGCCAGTTTGCCCAGCGCCACGACGATCAGGACATCCAGGGCCGGCTCACCGACGAGCATGCGCTCCAGCGAGTCATAGCCCATGCCCTGCACCTGGGGATACCACCAGGCCACCGCGCCCACCGCCAGGCCCACTGCCAGAAAGCGCCCCCACACCGGCCAGCGCGTCTGCCAGGTCGCCGGTTTGGCGAGACGCACGAACGCCCCCGCCACCAGACCGATCAGCAACGCCGTGACGGCGATCCAGGGCAGATCGAACAACGACGCCAGTTGCACGCTGGGCACCGAGAAGGCGGGCTGCGAACCGTAGGCCAGTTGCGAGACCACGGCGCCGGTGGTCGACGCGAGAATCACCGGCATGAAGCCGGTGATGGTGTACTCCATCATCACCACTTCCATGGCGAAGATGACCCCGGCGATGGGCGTATTGAACGAGGCCGCGATACCCGCGGCGGTACCGCAGCCGACCAGTACCCGGAGACTGTTGTGCGGCAGGCGCATGGTCTGACCGATCCAGCTCGAAGCCGCCGCGCCGAGATGGATCGCCGGCCCTTCACGCCCCGCGGAAAGACCGCCCAGCAGAGCGACGAGCCCGACCCACCACTGGGTCATCCAGTTGCGCAACGGCATCTTGCCCTGATGGTAGGTGAGACGCTCGATGACATGGCCGATGCCGATCTTGCCGGCACCGTTCGGCATGCGCCACAGCCACACGCCGATCAGCCCCACGGCCATCAGCGGCAGCACGACGCGCACCGGCCCCGCGAGGCGCTCGAACGCCTCGGGATCGCCGCCCGGCATGAAAGCCAGCGCCCCCAGCTCCAGCAGCCCCCGGAATCCCACCATCAAGCCGCCGGTCAACACCCCCGAGAGTACGCCCAGCACGCAAAGCTGCGGCAAGGCATCGACGCTTGCCAGGCGACGTCGGAAACTTTCCAGGCTGGGCCGTTTGAACATGGCGCGAAAGCGAGGCGATGGCACACTGATCTCCCTGTGAGCGGTCGATCTCCGCCGGGGCAAAGGGGCAGCGGTGCGGCCAGGCCCCAGCGTGAGCGCGCCACCCATCGGTGGCGCGATGCTCTATCATACACCTTAGCGCTTGTGGATAGGCAGCGTCCGCCCCGTCGACGATGCCGCGAAGACAACGCCGTGAATGCAAAGTTGACCGTTTTGCTTGGTCTTCACGATAATAGGCATCCATATGCCATACGATGGATTCAAGGAGGGCCACCCATGAGCGGGGCTGAATCGTTCGTCCCGGCGCCCATGTACTTGACCGATGCCGCCGCCCAACGTCTGGGCGCCCTGGTCGAGGAAGAGGGCAATCCGGGGCTCAAGTTGCGCGTCTACGTCACCGGAGGAGGCTGTTCCGGCTTCCAGTACGGTTTCGACTTCGCCGATACCGTCGGCGACGAAGACACCATCATCGAGAATGGCTCGGCCTCGATGGTCGTCGATGCACTGTCCTACCAGTATTTGGTGGGGTCGACGGTGGACTTCGAGGAAGGTCTCGCCGGCGCGCGTTTCATCATCAAGAACCCCAACGCCACGTCCACTTGTGGCTGCGGCGCGTCGTTCGCCGTCTAAGCGTCGCCCATGCCTGTCGGGCGTCCGTCTCGCGGATGCCCCCTTACCTCTCCCAGCGTTCCCCACGCCGCCACTTGACGCCCCCCGCGGGACTCGTCAATGTAGAAACGGTCCCATCAACAACACCAATCGGGGAACAACATGAAACACCTACCGCTTCGCCTTTCCGCGCTCGCCCTGGCCATGGGCATCGGCGGCACCGCCCTCGCCCAGGAGACACCGACACTCGCCGTGGCGACCGACCCCAGCTTCGTGCCCTTCGAGATGATGGACGAAGAGAGCGGCGAGATGGTCGGGTTCGATATCGACATCATCAATACCATTGCCGATAGAGCCGGCTTCGAGGTCGACCTCAACACCATGGACTTCAACGGCATCATCCCCGCCGTGCAGACCGGTAACGTCGATATCGCCATCGCCGGCATCACCATCACCGACGAACGCAGCGAGATCGTCGATTTTTCCGACCCTTACTACGACAGCGGTCTGCGCATCCTGGTCCCCAGCAGCAATGACGACGTCGAGGAAATCGACGACCTCGAAGGCATGCGCATCGGCACCAAGATCGGTTCCACCAGCTACGATTACCTGCAGGAAGAACTCGGCGAGGACGCCGAGATCACGCCGTACCCGGGCAGCGCCGACATGTACATGGCACTGATGGGGGGCAGCGTCGATGCCGTCTTCTACGACGCGCCCAACGTCGGCTACTTCGCCCAGACCAAGGGCGAAGGCAGGACCAAGGTCGTCGGGCCGCTCTACGAAGGCCAGCAATACGGCATCGCCTTCGTCAAGGGCAGCAAGTGGGTAGAGCCCGCCAACGAAGCGCTCAGCGAGATGCGCGAAGACGGCACCTACGACGAAATCTACCAGAAGTGGTTCGGCAAGGCGCCCGACGCCGAATAAGCGCATCAGTACCCTTCCAGGGGGCCGGGTGGCCGATCGCCCGGCCCCTTTTCATGAGCACTACATCCACCGTAAGCGTCGTCGCCTCGTTGCGGCCGCACGCCGAGGCGCGACCCTGGAGACACTTTCGTGGACGTCAACTTCCAGTTCGACTGGCAGGCGGCCATCGCCTCCATTCCACACCTGCTGACCGGGATTCCCTGGACGCTGCTGATCTCGTTCGGCGGCCTGGCCATCGGTTTCGTCATCGGCATCATCTTCGGCTTGCTGCGCATCAACCCTCTGCGCGTGCTGCGCTGGCCCGCCATCGCCTATATCGAAGTGTTCCGTGGCACACCGGTACTCGTGCAGGTGCTGTTCATCTTCTATGGACTGCCGCAACTGCTGGGCGGGCCGATCAACGCGGTAGTGGCGGGCATCGCCGCCATCGCCCTCAACGCCGGCGCCTACATCTCGGAAATCGTGCGTGGCGGGGTGCAGTCGATCGAAAAGGGCCAGCGCGAAGCAGGACTATCGCTGGGCCTGTCGCGCATCGACACGTTCCGCTACATCATCTGGCCACAAGCCTTGCGCCGCATGATCCCCGCATTGGGCAACCAGGGCATCGTCAGCATCAAGGACACGTCGCTGTTCTCGGTCATCGGCGTCGGTGAGCTGGTGCGCCAGGGACAGGTCTACATCGCCACCACGTTCACCGCCCTGGAAGTCTATTTCATGGTCGCCATGCTGTATCTGGTGATCACCCTGAGTCTCTCTATCGCCTTGCGTCTGCTCGAACGCAAGGGTCTGGTCGGACAATGAGGCGCCCATCATGAGTGATAACGCACAAGCTTCCGCCGCGCCGATCGTGCAGTTGGAGAAGGTCAACAAATACTTCGGCAAGCTGCACGTGATGCAGGACATCGATCTCGAGATCACCGCCGGCGAGGTGGTCGTCATCATCGGCGCCAGCGGCTCCGGGAAATCCACGTTCATCCGCTGCGTCAACGGTCTGGAAGAGTTCCAGTCCGGCCGCATCATCGTCGATGGCAACGAACTCACACCGTACGGCAAGGGGGGCAAATCGCTGCAGACCATCCGGACCGAGGTCGGCATGGTCTTCCAGCAGTTCAACCTGTTTCCGCATCTGTCGGTACGGGCCAACGTCACGCTGGCCCCCACCCGGGTCCGCGGTCTGGACGATGCCCAGGCATCCAAAATTGCGGATCGCCTTCTCGAACGGGTCGGCATCAGCGATCAGGCCGACAAGTACCCCGGGCAGCTCTCAGGGGGCCAGCAACAGCGTGTCGCCCTGGCCCGCGCCCTGGCGATGGAACCGCGCCTGATGCTGTTCGACGAGCCCACCTCGGCACTCGATCCGGAAATGATCGGCGAGGTACTCGATGCCATGCGCGAACTGGCCAGCGAAGGCATGACCATGATGATCGTCACCCACGAGATGGGCTTCGCCCGCGAGGTCGCCGATCGCGTCATCTTCGTCCACGCCGGACGCATCGTCGAACAGGGCTCGCCCAGCCAGGTCTTCGACCATCCCCAGCACGAGCGTACCCAAGCCTTCCTCTCCCGCGTGCTCAAGCACTGACCTTTTCCCGACTCTCCCCCTCGACTGACGCCACGATCCCCTCGCGGATCGTGGTGTTGCCGTGCGTTGTCACGGCGCTTCACAGGCCGATTTCACGCCTGTGGACAATATTTTTTTCCTGCCCATGAAATATCGCCTCCAGCCCCCGTCACTACGGGGTTCCAGAGACGCGTGCCTGACTGTTGACGGCTACGGGGGGCGATCAGGTATACACCCGTGGATAAGTGGTGCACGTTTCGCGGTGTGGACAACCGGCATTTTCATGCACAGGGCGTCCCCTTCCTGCACGCAGCCTGTCTGCCGCTTCTACAACGTTCGACTAACATCGCAAGCAATTGTGAATGAAAGATTTTTAACCCTTATCCACAGATTTGGTCCACACCAGTAGTTACAACAGCAACAGAACTTCTTTCTACATACTTATTATTATTTATAGACCCAAGGACGAAGACACCACCGGCGGACAATCCATGTGTGGAAAACCCTGACGGTTACTCACAAGGGGTTTATACTGTCCGGCTATTTCCCAGGCGCCGTCCTCGCTCGATGACGCCTGTCGACATGTACGACCGCAGCCAGACGCTGCGATTCGAGGTGCAACGTGGATTACCCAGACCGCTTTGATGTGATCGTCATCGGCGGTGGTCATGCGGGGACAGAAGCCGCATTGGCTGCCGCTCGCATGGGCTGTCAAACGTTACTGCTGACCCATAACATCGAGACGCTCGGGCAGATGTCCTGCAATCCGGCCATTGGCGGGATCGGCAAGAGTCATCTGGTCAAGGAAATCGATGCCCTGGGCGGCGCCATGGCGCATGCCACCGATCTGGGTGGCATCCAGTTCCGGGTGCTCAATGCCCGCAAGGGACCGGCGGTGCGCGCCACGCGGGCCCAGGCCGACCGGGTGCGCTACAAGGCAGCGATTCGCGGCATGCTGGAAAACCAGCCCAACCTGACGTTGTTTCAGCAGGCCGCGGACGACCTGATCGTGGAAAACGACACGGTCCGCGGAGTCGTGACGCAGACCGGCATTCGCGTGTTCGGCGAGAGCGTTGTGCTGTGCACCGGTACCTTCCTGGGTGGCGTTATCCACATCGGGTTGGATCATCATGCCGGGGGGCGTGCCGGTGATCCGCCCTCCAATGCCCTTGCGCAGCGGCTGCGTGCCCTGCCGTTTCACGTCGACCGGCTCAAGACCGGGACTCCCCCGCGTCTGGACGCCAAGAGCGTGGATTTCTCGGTGCTCGAGACCCAGCCCGGCGACGACCCGACCCCGGTGATGTCGTATCTGGGCCGTCGGGATCAGCATCCGCGTCAGGTCGCGTGCCACATCGCTCACACCAATGCGCGCACGCACGAGATCATCCATGCCAACCTCGATCGCTCGCCGATGTATTCCGGCGTGATCGGCGGCGTGGGCCCGCGCTATTGCCCGTCCATCGAGGACAAGGTCAACCGCTTCGCCGACAAGTCGAGCCATCAGATCTTCGTCGAGCCGGAGGGGCTGGATACCCACGAGCTCTATCCCAACGGGATCTCGACCTCGTTGCCCTTCGACGTGCAGTTCGAGGTCGTGCGCTCGATAAAGGGGTTCGAAAACGCGCATATCACGCGTCCCGGTTACGCCATCGAGTACGATTTCTTCGATCCCCGCGATCTCAAGCACTCGCTGGAAACCAAATTTATCCACAACCTGTTTTTCGCCGGCCAGATCAACGGCACGACGGGGTACGAGGAAGCCGCAGCCCAGGGGCTGCTGGCGGGTCTCAACGCGGCACGCCGTGCCCAGGGCCAGGAGGCCTGGTCGCCACGCCGCGACGAGGCTTACCTGGGCGTGCTGGTCGACGACCTGATCACCATGGGCACCCAGGAGCCCTACCGCATGTTCACCTCGCGTGCCGAGCATCGTCTGCTGCTGCGCGAGGACAACGCCGACTTGCGTCTCACCGAGATCGGACGCGAACTGGGACTGGTCGACGATACGCGCTGGGCGCACTTCTCGACCAAGCGCGAAGCGATCGCGCGGGAGACCGAACGTCTGCGCGAGACGTGGGTACAGCCGAGCAGCGAGCTGGCCAAGCGTCTGTCGGGCAAGCTCGACAAGCCGCTGGCGCGTGAATATCGCCTCGCGGATCTGCTCAAGCGGCCCGAGCTGAACCACGCCGATCTCGCCGACGACGCGCCCGAGCTCGATCCGGCCGTCGCCGAGCAGGTACAGATCCAGGCTAAGTATCAGGGGTACATCGCACGCCAGCAGGACGAGATCGATCGTCTGCGTCGCCACGAGGCCCTGCGTCTGCCCGAGGACCTGGACTACGCCCGCATCGATGGGCTGTCCCACGAGATTCGCCAGAAGCTCGAGGCGGCACGACCCGAGACGCTCGCGCAGGTGGGACGCATCTCCGGCGTGACGCCGGCGGCCGTATCGCTGTTGCTGGTTCACCTCAAGAAGCGGCGTCTGATCGAGGATCAGGACGTCCAGGCGGTCAATGCATGACGCCGGCCTGCGAAGCGCGTCTCGACGCCGGCCTGGCCGAACTGGGACTCGAGGTCGACGCCACCGCGCGCGAGCGCCTGCTGGCGCTGCTTGCGTTGTTGCACAAGTGGAATCGCGCCTATAACCTCACCGCGGTACGTGATCCCGAGCAGATGGTCACGCGCCATCTGCTCGATAGCGCCAGCGTGGCGACCGCCGTACGCGGTCCCCGCTTGCTCGACGTGGGGGCCGGCGCGGGGTTGCCGGGCCTGGTTCTGGCGATTCTCGACCCGTCGCTCGAGGTGACCATGCTCGACGGCAACGGCAAGAAAGTACGCTTCCAGCGCCAAGCCGTTCTAGAGTTGGGGCTTGAGAACGTCACGCCCGTGCAGGCGCGAGTGGAACACTTCACGACGCGCGATTTCGATCAGATCGTCTCGCGGGCCTTCGCTCAACTGGCGACGTTCGTCGAGCTCACGCGCCCGCTGCTGGCCGAAGGCGGCGAGTGGCTGGCGATGAAGGGGCGCGACGCGGCGTCCGAACTCGCCGAGCTGCCGCCGGACGTGACACTGATCGAGCGCCGTGATCTCGAGGTACCCGGCGATGCGGCCCAGCGCGTGCTGCTGCGCCTGCGACGTGCCTGAATGCCACCAGCGCTGCCGTTTTCGGGAGTTGTCGATTAAAGGGAGTCGATCGTGACCAAGATAATCGCCTTGACCAACCAGAAGGGCGGCGTGGGCAAGACCACCACCGCGGTCAATCTCGCTGCCTGCCTCGCCGCGCTGGACAAGCGAGTGCTGTTGGTCGACCTCGACCCCCAGGGCCATGCCACCATGGGCAGCGGCATCGACAAGCATGAGCTCGATGGCAGCGTGCTCGAGGTATTGCTCGAGGGACGCCGTGCCAGCGAGGTCATCCTCGACTGCCCCGATGCCGGCTATGCCCTGCTGCCCGGCAACGGCGACCTGACCGCTGCCGAGGTCGATCTGCTCGACCGCGACGGTCGCGAGCGTTGCCTGGGCGAGGCCCTGGGCAGCGTGGCGGCCAGCTACGACGTGGTCATCATCGACTGTCCGCCGTCCCTCAACATGCTGACCGTCAATGCCTTGACCGCGGCGGACGGGGTGCTGATCCCGCTGCAATGCGAGTTCTACGCCCTGGAAGGCCTCTCCGCCTTGCTGGACACCGTCGAACAGATCCAGGCCAGCGTGAACCCCTCGCTCGAGGTATTCGGCATCGTGCGCACCATGTACGACGCGCGCAATAGCCTGACGCGCGACGTCAGCAAGCAATTGAGCCAGTATTTCGGCGACACCCTGCTCAAGGCGACCATTCCGCGCAACGTTCGCGTCGCCGAGGCGCCGAGCCATGGCCTGCCGGTCACCAAGTATGCCCGCTTGTCGCGGGGCAGCCAGGCCCACCGGGTGCTGGCGAAGGAACTGATTCGCCGTCTGTCGCTATGAACCGCGACGGGCGTGCGGGAGACGATTCGAGGGAATGCCTATGACGCGCAAACGCGCACTGGGACGCGGCCTGGATGCCTTGATCGGGGCGGGCGCGCGTCATCGCGATACGGTCGGCGGCGAGGGGCTTGCCGGCGATGTCGTGCTGGAACCCGCCCAGGCGCCTGCCGGCGAGGAGCAGGAACGCTTGATGCGCCTGCCGCTGGGGCAGTTGAGTCGAGGCAAGTACCAGCCGCGTCGTGACATTCAGCCGGAGTCGCTCGAAGAACTCGCCGACTCGATTCGCGCGCAGGGCGTCATGCAGCCCATCGTGGTGAGACCGGTGGGCGAGTCGCGCTACGAAATCATCGCCGGTGAACGGCGCTGGCGCGCGGCGCAGCTGGCGGAACTCGACGTCATCCCGGCGGTGGTGCGCGAGGTCAGCGACGAAGCGGCCCTCGCCCTGGCGCTGATCGAGAACATCCAGCGCGAAAACCTCAATCCGGTGGAAGAGGCCATGGCGCTGAAGCGTCTGCTCGACGATTTCGAGCTCACGCAACAGCAGGTGGCCGATGCCGTCGGCAAGTCGCGTGCCCAGGTCGCCAATCTGTTGCGGTTACTGAGCCTCGACGAGGAAGTGCAGACC
This sequence comes from Chromohalobacter sp., assembly GCF_039830575.1. Classification (NCBI taxonomy): domain Bacteria; kingdom Pseudomonadati; phylum Pseudomonadota; class Gammaproteobacteria; order Oceanospirillales; family Halomonadaceae; genus Chromohalobacter; species Chromohalobacter sp. Next base: position 277,599 of record NZ_JBDOOX010000003.1, read on the forward strand.
CTGCTCGAGCGCGGCGACCTGGACATGGGGCATGCACGTGCCCTGCTGACGCTTCCCGCCGCGCGTCAGCGCAGCATCGCCCGCGAGGTCGTCGAGCGCGACCTGACGGTGCGCCAGACGGAAGCCCTGGCCAAGCGCGATCCGCGTGACAAGGTCGCCGACAAGCCGAAGAGCGCCGCGCGCGACAACGCCGATGTCGCACGGCTCGAAACGCGTCTGGCCGAGCTGCTCGGTGCCCCGGTCAAGATTCAGCACGGCGCCTCGGGCAAGGGGCGTGTCACGATCCGCTATACCAGCCTCGACGAGCTGGATGGGATCCTGGGGCACATTCGTTGATATCGGCGGCCTGTGCGGTGTGACAAAATGCCGCAGTAAACGTTTAGCACGTTAACGTTATTTGCCGCTTTTTCGTGCCCCTTTAGTGGTAAAGGTCTGCCAGATCGCGCTAATTCGGTGCAGGTTCGGTTGAAGGGCATTAGGCCCTCCCCTATAATCCGCCGAGGTTTGTCCAGGCGGCAACGCCAGCGGAAAGAGGACGGCACGACCGACGCCATGCACAAGACGGCACCGGCCAGACTCAAGGGCCCACGATTGTTTCCCCTGCTGACGTTGCAGCTCTGCATGGTCCTTGCGATGGCCGTGGCGGCGCTGGTATCGACCACGCCCGAGGCGGCGTTGTCGGTCTTGCTGGGAGGGGCCGTGGCCTGGTTGCCCAACGTCTTTTTCGCCTGGCAGACCTTTCGCCATCGGGGGGCATCGCAAGCGCGCAACATCGTAAAGAGTTTCTATCGAGCCGAGGCCGGCAAGTTCGGTTTGACGGCGGCACTGTTCACTCTGGTTTTCGTGGCCGTGCCTCCCTCAAACCCCGCTTTCTTCTTTGGCGCTTACGTGGTGACGCAGTTGGCGCATTGGCTGGGACCCTGGCTGTTGCGTCGACCGTCGCGCACTTGAACTCGAGGCTAACTCAATGGCAGGCAACAATCCGACCTCTTCGGAGTATATCCAGCACCACCTGCAAAACATGACCTTCGGGCTACATCCGGAGAATGGGCTGGGGCTGGCACATTCCGCACAGGAAGCTCAGGAAATGGGCTTCTGGGCCATTCATCTGGACACCATGGGCTGGTCGATCGGTCTGGGGGTTCTGTTCCTCTGGCTGTTCCGCTCGGTGGCCAAGTCGGTCTCCACGGGCGTGCCCGGCGGACTCCAGAACTTCGTCGAGATGATGGTCGAGTTCGTCGACAATTCGGTGCGCGAGACGTTTCACGGCAAGAGCAAGCTGATCGCGCCGCTGTCGCTGACGATCTTCTGCTGGATCTTCCTGATGAACCTCATGGACCTGGTGCCGGTGGACTTTCTGCCGATGCTGGCGCAGAAGATCGGCGCCTGGTTCGGTGCCGACCCGGCGCACGTCTACTTCAAGGTCGTTCCCACGACCGATGTCAACGCGACGCTGGGCATGTCCCTGGCAGTCTTCGCATTGATCATCTTCTACAGCATCCGCAGCAAGGGCCTTTCCGGCTTCCTGGCCGAGCTGACGCTGCATCCGTTCAACGCCTCCAATCCGTTCGTGCAGGCCCTGCTGATTCCCGTCAACTTCCTGCTGGAAGCGGTGACCCTGCTGGCCAAGCCAGTATCGCTGGCGCTACGTCTGTTCGGCAACCTCTATGCGGGCGAGCTGATCTTCATCCTGATTGCCATGATCGGCCTGTGGCAGCTGCCCCTGCACTTCGCGTGGGCGACCTTCCACATCCTGATCATCACGCTGCAGGCGTTCATCTTCATGATGCTGACGATCGTCTACCTGAGCATGGCGACGGAAAAGCACTAACCGGTTTTCTCAACCCCAACCCCTTAAACCTTGAAATAAACTGGAGTCAATCATGGAAGCACAAGTTCTGGGCATGACCGCTATCGCCGTCTCCCTGCTGATCGGTCTGGGCGCCCTGGGCACCGCCATCGGTTTCGGTATCCTGGGTGGCAAGTTCCTCGAAGGTGCCGCGCGTCAGCCGGAAATGATCCCGCAGCTGCAGGTGAAGATGTTCATCGTCGCCGGCCTGCTCGACGCCGTGACCATGATCGGTGTGGGTATCGCACTGTTCTTCACCTTCGCCAATCCGTTTGTCGGTTAACTTCGCCGTTCGGCCCCGCGGGGCCTCGGTGACCTTAACCCCAAACTTGTGATGCGAGAGGTGCTGGCGTGAATCTGAACCTAACCCTGATCGGTCAGGCCATAGCCTTCGCGGTTTTCGTCTGGTTCTGCATGAAGTTTGTATGGCCGCCGGTCATGCAGGCGCTGCAGGAGCGGCAAAAGAAGATCGCCGATGGCCTGGATGCGGCCAGCCGTGCGACTCGCGACCTTGAGCTGGCTCAGGAGCAAGCAGCCGAGCAGCTCAAGGAAAGCAAGGAGCAGGCGGCCCAGATCATCGAACAAGCCCATAAGCGGGCCAACCAGATGATCGAGGAAGCGCGTGACAACGCTCGTCTCGAAGGAGAGCGCATGATCGAAAGCGCTCGCGGCGAGATCGAGCAGGAGACTCAGCGCGCGAAGGAAGAGTTGCGGACCCAGGTGGCGGCACTCGCCATCCAGGGGGCCGAGCGTATCCTCGACTCCTCCATTGATGAAGCCAAGCATCGTGAGCTTGTCGACAAGCTCGCGGCCGAGCTCTGAGGAGGTGAGGCATGGCTGAAACGTCTACCGTAGCTCGCCCGTACGCCAAGGCGGCGTTCGAGTATGCGCGCGACCACAAGGCGCTGGAAGCCTGGTCCGGACAACTGGCGTCGGCGAAGCAAGTGGCAGCCGACGCCGACTTCGATGCCAAGGTAGTGAGCAACCCCAAGCTGTCGCACGATCAGAAGACAGCGTTGCTCCTCGAAGTCTGCGGCGAACTCGACGAGTCGCTTTGCAATTTCATCCGTACCGTTGGCTCGCGAGGGCGGCTCGCCGCCCTGCCGGCGATCGCCGAGCAATTTGAGGTGCTGCGTGCCGAAGAGGAGAAGCGGGTCGACGTGACCATCGTCTCCGCCTTCGATCTGGATGCCGCACAGCAGGACAAGCTCGCGACCGCGCTGAAGAAGCGTCTCAACCGCGAAATCTCCATTACCACTCGGGTGGATCGTGCGCTGATGGGCGGCGTGATCCTGCGTGCCGGCGACACCGTCATCGACGGTTCGGTACGCGGTCGATTGACGCGCCTGCGCGACGCACTTTCCGCTTGAGTTCGAGGGACATGGCATGCAGCAACTGAATCCTTCCGAGATCAGCGACATCATCAAACAGCGTATCGAAAAGCTGGATGTCGCATCCGAAGCCCGCAACGAAGGTACCGTCGTCAGCGTTTCCGACGGTATCGTGAAGATCCACGGTCTCGCCGACGCGATGTTCGGCGAGATGATCGAGTTTCCCGGCAGCATCTTCGGCATGGTGCTCAACCTCGAGCGCGACAGCGTCGGTGCCGTGGTGCTGGGTGACTATCTGCAGCTCGAAGAGGGCATGACCGCCCAGTGTACCGGTCGTATCCTCGAAGTGCCGGTAGGCCCGGAACTGATCGGCCGCGTGGTCGACCCCCTCGGTGTGCCGATCGACGGCAAGGGCGAGCTCGACACCAAACTGACCGATGCGGTGGAAAAGGTCGCCCCGGGCGTCATCACCCGTCAGTCCGTCGACGAGCCGATCCAGACCGGTCTCAAGTCCATCGACGCCATGGTGCCGATCGGCCGCGGTCAGCGCGAGCTGATCATCGGCGACCGTCAGATCGGCAAGTCGGCGATCGCCATCGACACCATCATCAACCAGAAAGGCAAAGGGGTGACGTGCGTCTACGTCGCCATCGGCCAGAAGCAGTCGACCATTGCCAACGTGGTGCGCAAGCTCGAAGAGCACGGTGCGATGGAACACACCATCGTCGTCGCCGCCGGCGCGGCCGATCCGGCGCCGATGCAGTTCCTGGCGGCGTATTCTGGCTGCACCATGGGCGAGTACTTCCGCGACCGTGGCGAAGACGCGCTGATCGTCTACGACGATCTCTCCAAGCAGGCCGTGGCCTATCGTCAGGTCTCGCTGCTGCTGCGTCGTCCGCCGGGCCGCGAAGCCTATCCGGGTGACGTCTTCTATCTCCACTCGCGTCTGCTCGAGCGTGCCGCGCGGGTCAACGCCGATCATGTCGAGAAGCTCACCAACGGTGAGGTCAAGGGCAAGACCGGTTCACTGACCGCGTTGCCGATCATCGAGACCCAGGGTGGTGACGTCTCCGCGTTCGTTCCGACCAACGTGATCTCGATCACCGACGGTCAGATCTTCCTCGAGACCAACCTCTTCAACTCCGGCGTGCGGCCGGCGATCAACGCGGGGCTTTCCGTTTCCCGCGTGGGTGGCAGCGCGCAGACCAAGATCATCAAGAAACTGGGCGGCAGCGTGCGCCTGGCCTTGGCGCAGTACCGCGAGTTGGCGGCGTTCTCGCAGTTCGCCTCGGATCTCGACGAAGCGACCCGCAAGCAGCTCGAACACGGTCAGCGCGTGACCGAACTGATGAAGCAGAATCAGTATTCACCGCTCTCCGTGGCCGAAATGGCGGTATCGCTGTATGCCGCCAACGAAGGCTTCCTGGACGATGTCGAGGTCAGCAAGGTGCTGGATTTCGAGCGTGCCCTGCATGCCTACATGAAATCCGAGCACGCCGAGTTGCTGGACAAGATCAACCAATCCGGCGGCTACGACGACGAGATCCAGCAGGGCCTCAAGTCCGGCCTCGAGACGTTCAAGTCCACTCAGACCTGGTGATGCGGGGCCCGGCCTCGTGCCGGGCCGGCATCCCATCCGAGTGGCTCGCAAGAGGGTGAGATCGAGATGGCAGCTGCAAAAGAGATTCGCACCCAGATCGGGAGCATCAAGAACACGCAGAAGATCACCAGTGCCATGGAAATGGTCGCTGCGTCGAAGATGCGCAAGGCCCAGGAACGCATGACGGCCAGCCAGCCCTATGCTCGGCTGATCCGTCGCGTGGTGAGCCATATCGCCAAGGCCAACCCGGAATATCGCCATGAGTACATGATCGAGCGCGAGGTGAAGCGCGTGGGCTATATCGTGGTCTCCAGTGACCGCGGTCTGGCCGGTGGCCTGAACATCAACGTGTTCAAGGCCGTGACGCGCGAAGCCAAGTATTGGCATGAACAGGGTGTCGAGGTCGATTACGCGGCCATCGGCTCCAAGGCCAACGTGTTCTTTCGCAACCATGGCGGCAACCTGGTGGCGGGTAAGAGCGGCCTGGGCGAAGCGCCGGCCGTCGATGACCTGATCGGGAGCGTCAGCGTCATGCTGAAGGCCTTCGACGAGGGACAACTGGATCGGCTTTACGTGGTGCACAACGAATTCGTCAACACCATGACGCAGAAGCCGATCGTACGTCAGTTGCTCCCCCTGGAGGCCGAAGCCGAGGCTGACGACGAAGAAGAGACACGTGCCAGCGGCAGCTGGGACTACCTGTATGAGCCGGATGCCAAGACCCTGCTCGACCATTTGCTGGTGCGCTATGTGGAATCGCAGGTGTATCAGGCGGTGGTCGAGAATGCGGCCTGTGAGCAGGCGGCGCGGATGATCGCGATGAAGAACGCGACCGACAATGCCGGCAATCTGATCGATGACCTGGAGTTGGTCTATAACAAGGCCCGTCAGGCCGCGATCACCCAGGAGATTTCGGAGATCGTCGGCGGCGCTGCTGCCGTATGACGACGCAGGTCCCGCCGGGGCGTCCCAGCGACCGACCCCGGGGTCCAGGCGAAGCAGGTTTCATTTGCAGGTATTAGAGGAACCAACATGAGCGGACGTATCGTACAAATCATCGGCGCGGTGATTGACGTAGAGTTTCCGCGGGACGCAGTGCCCAAGGTCTACGACGCGCTGAAGGTCTCCGACACCGAGACCATTCTGGAAGTGCAACAACAGCTGGGCGACGGGGTCGTGCGTGCCATCGCGATGGGCACCACCGAAGGCCTCAAGCGCGGCCTCGATGTCGTCAACAGCGGCTCGGCGATTTCCGTGCCGGTGGGCAAGGCCACCCTGGGACGTATCATGAACGTCCTTGGCGAGCCCATCGACGAAGCTGGCGAGATCGGCGAAGACGAGCGCATGCCGATTCACCGCAAGGCGCCCAGCTACGCGGAGCAGGCGGCTTCCAACGAGCTGCTGGAAACCGGCATCAAGGTCATCGACCTGGTGTGCCCGTTCGCCAAGGGCGGCAAGGTCGGCCTGTTCGGCGGCGCCGGGGTCGGCAAGACCGTCAACATGATGGAGCTGATCCGCAACATCGCCACCGAGCACAGCGGTTATTCCGTCTTCGCCGGGGTGGGGGAACGTACTCGCGAGGGTAACGACTTCTACCACGAGATGCAGGAATCCAACGTTCTCGACAAGGTGTCGCTGGTCTACGGGCAGATGAACGAGCCGCCGGGCAACCGCCTGCGCGTGGCGCTCACCGGCCTGACCATCGCCGAGAAGTTCCGTGACGACGGGCGTGACGTGCTGTTGTTCGTCGACAACATCTACCGTTACACCCTGGCCGGTACCGAGGTGTCCGCACTGCTCGGCCGCATGCCGTCCGCGGTGGGCTATCAGCCGACACTGGCGGAAGAAATGGGCGTGCTGCAGGAACGCATCACCTCGACCAAGACGGGGTCCATCACCTCCGTCCAGGCGGTCTACGTACCGGCGGATGACTTGACCGACCCCTCTCCGGCGACCACCTTCTCGCACCTCGATGCGACCGTGGTACTGGCGCGTTCCATCGCCGAGCTGGGGATCTACCCGGCCATCGACCCGCTGGATTCCACCTCGCGTCAGCTCGACCCGCTGACCGTCGGCGAGGAGCACTACAACACGGCACGTGGCGTGCAGGGCGTGTTGCAGCGCTACAAGGAACTCAAGGACATCATCGCCATCCTGGGGATGGACGAGCTGTCCGACGAAGACAAGCTGACCGTGTCGCGCGCGCGCAAGATCCAGCGCTTCCTGTCGCAGCCGTTCTTCGTCGCCGAGGTCTTCACCGGCGCCCCCGGCAAATATGTCTCCCTCAAGGAAACCATTCGTGGCTTCCAGGGAATCCTCGACGGGGAATACGACGACCTGCCCGAACAAGCCTTCTACATGGTTGGCACCATCGACGAAGCTGTCGAGAAAGCCAACAACATGAAGTAAGGCCATGCCCATACGGAAGATTCGGGGCGGCGCACGCGCCGCGCCGAGGCTTCCATGAACGAGGAGATAGCGATGGCTAGCTTCCAATGCGACATCGTCAGCGCCGAGAAGGCCATCTTCTCCGGCAGCGCCGAGCAGCTCATCGCGGCCGGCGTGTCGGGCGATCTGGGTATTCTACGTGGCCACGCACCGCTGCTGACCGAGCTCAAGCCCGGGCCGGTCCGCGTGATGCGCGAGGGTGGCGAAGAAGAGGTCTACTACGTCACCGGCGGTTTCCTGGAGGTCCAGCCCGATGTGGTCTCGGTGCTGGCCGATACCGCCACGCGGGCGCATGATCTCGACGAGGCTGCCGCCGAAGAGGCGCGTCAGGAGGCCTTGAAGGCCATGGGCGACAAGCAGTCCGATCTCGACTATACCCGGGCCGCCGCCGAATTGGCGGAAGCCGTCGCCCAGTTGCGTACCATTCAGCAACTGCGCGAGAAGGGCAGCCGCCGCTAAGTGCCGGCCGCCGCTGTCATGCAAGGCGACCTTCGGGTCGCCTTTTTTGTTGGCGGCACCGAGACATGACGCATGTCGCTTGGTGGCATTCCGCGCCCGCCGTAGAATGCGTGTATCTTTCGGGAAAGAGATAGGGATGAAAGCGATGACGCTAGACGTGGTAATTCTCGCCGCCGGCCAGGGAACGCGGATGCGCTCGACCAAGCCCAAGGTACTGCATGCACTGGCGGGCAAGCCGCTGGTGAGCCATGTGCTGGATACCGCCGAGCAACTCGGGGCGACCCGTACGCATGTGGTGATCGGCCATGGTGCCGAGCAGGTCGAGGCCGAGCTCGACGGTCGCGACGTGCGTTTCGCCCTGCAGGCGGAACAGAAGGGCACCGGCCACGCCGTGGCGCAGACGCTGGATGAACTGGGGGACGGCAAGGTATTGATCCTGTATGGCGATGTGCCGCTGATCCGGGCCGAGACGCTGACGGCGCTACTCGACGAGGTCGACGAACGGCGCCTGGGGCTGTTGACCGTGACCCTGGACGATCCCGGCGGATATGGCCGTATCGTGCGCGACGCCGAGGGACGCGTGACCCGTATCGTCGAGCACAAGGACGCCAGCGAGGCCGAGCGCGGGATCACCGAGTGCAACACCGGGATCGTCGCCGCCACCGGCACGCAGTTGAAGCGCTGGTTGCCGCAGTTGTCCGCCGAGAACGCCCAGGGCGAGTACTATCTGACCGATATCTTCGCCATGGCGGCCGCCGAAGGCATCGAGGTCGCCACGGCCAGCCCCGCCTCGGCGCTGGAAGTCGAAGGCGTCAACAACCGCTCGCAGATGGCGGCCCTCGAGCGCGCCTATCAGCGGGATCGGGCCGAGCGTCTGCTGACCGAGGGCGTGGCGCTCGCCGACCCGGCGCGTTTCGACGTGCGCGGTCGCCTGCAGTGTGGCCACGATGTGTTCATCGACGTCGGCTGCGTGTTCGAGGGTGACGTGACGCTCGGCGATGGCGTCAGCGTGGGCCCCTACACCCTGATTCGCGACAGCCATGTCGCGGCGGGGACGGTCATCGAGGCGCACAGCATCATCGAGGGCGCCGAGGTGGCGGAACAGGCGCACATCGGCCCCTTCGCGAGGCTGCGTCCCGGCACGCGCCTGGCGCGTCAAAGCAAGGTCGGGAACTTCGTCGAGACCAAGAACGCCGAGGTGGGCGAAGGCAGCAAGATCAACCACTTGAGTTACGTGGGGGATGCCAGTCTGGGAGGCGGCGTCAATATCGGCGCGGGCACGATCACCTGCAATTACGACGGCGCCAACAAGCATCGCACCGAGATCGGCGACGATGTCTTCGTGGGGTCCAACACGGCCCTGGTGGCACCAGTGGCCCTGGGCGCGGGTGCCACGATCGGCGCGGGCTCGACCATCAGTCGCGATGTCGAGGCCGGCGCATTGGCGGTGGCGCGCACGCGCCAGACCACGCGCGCCGGCTGGAAGCGCCCCCGCAAGTCTTCCTGACCCCCGGTGTCGGCGCTCTCTTGCAGGGGAGCGCCGTCCTGCGTGGGTGTCATCCGCTCATCCATCCCCGGCTTCCAGCCGCCTCGCGTGTCGCGCAAGGCGCTCCTGGTATGACATGTCTGATCGGGACGGAGGATTTTTCTCCCCGCCGCTGGGCTGCGCTTGACCGGGGGGAACGAATCGCGTTTCATAAGCGCATTGTTTCGTTTCGGAAGAAAAATCTTTCGTGAACAAGGATGCCATGCCCAAGCGCGATACCGCCCAGCGGCGCCATGCCATGCTGGCCTACGTCAATGAACATGGGGAAACCAGCGTGGACACGTTGGCCCGCCATTTCGCGACCTCCGAGGTCACCGTTCGCAAGGATCTCGCCACGCTGGAAAAAAGCGGCTTGCTGCTGCGCCGCTTCGGCGGTGCTGCGCCCTTGCCCAGCGACATCCTGACCGAGGCCAATACGCCGCTTTCACCGCGAAAGCGCGCGATTGCGCGTGCCGCCAGCGAACGCATTCGTGCGCACAATCGCATCATCATCGACAGTGGCACCACCACCTCGGCGATGATTCCCGAACTGGGCGGGCGCGAAGGCCTGGTGGTGATGACCAACGCGCTATCGGTGGCCAATGCCCTGCGCGACGTGGAGCCCGAACCGGCGATCCTGATGACCGGCGGCACCTGGGACCCGCATTCGGAATCCTTCCAGGGTCAGGTCGCCGAGCAGGTGCTGCGCTTCTACGATTTCGATCAATTGTTCATCGGTGCCGACGGCATCGACCTGGAGCGTGGCACCACGACCTACAACGAATTGCTCGGTCTCTCGCGCGTGATGGCGGAGGTCGCGCGCGAGGTCGTGGTGCTGGCCGAGTCCGACAAGATCGGACGGCGCATCCCCAATCTCGAACTGCCGTGGGCACGGATCCACACCCTGATCACCGATACCGGCCTGGACGCGACCGCCTGTCGTCGTATCGAGGCGCACGGGGTCGATGTCGTCCGGGTCACGGTCAACGAATGAAGACGAGGAGTCATCCATGTGTGGAATCGTAGGTGCCGTCGCGGCACGTCATGTGCAGGAAATCCTTCTCGAGGGGTTGCGTCGCCTCGAATACCGCGGCTACGACTCGGCGGGCATGGCCGTGCTTTCCGACGATGCGCGGCTAAATCGTCAACGCGCGGTGGGCAAGGTCGCGGCGCTGGAGGAAAAACTCGAGGACAATGCCCTCAAGGGCAATCTGGGGATCGCGCACACTCGCTGGGCCACCCATGGCCGGCCCAGCGAACAGAATGCGCATCCGCACCAATCCGGCGATAGCCTGGCGGTAGTGCACAACGGCATCATCGAGAACCACGAGGCGCTCAAGGGCGAGCTCGAAGCCCAGGGCTACGTCTTCACGTCCGAAACCGATACCGAAGTGATCGCGCACTTGTTGTCGCGTGAGTTCACCCTGGCGCAGGATCTGCTTCAGGCCGTGCAACGCAGCGTGGCCTTGCTGGAGGGCGCCTACGCGCTGGCGGTCATGCACCGTGCGCAACCCGGTGTGGTCATCGGCGCGCGCAAGGGAAGCCCGCTGGTGGTGGGCGTGGGCATCGGCGAGGCCTTTTTGGCTTCCGACCCGCTGGCGCTGTTGCAAGTCACCGATCGTTTCATCTACATGCAGGAAGGCGATGTGGTGCGCTTGTCCCAGGGCGGCAGCATCGAGCTGTTCGACGCGGGCGGTGAACGCGTCGAGCGTCCGGCGCAAATCTTCGAGCACGGCGACGGCGTGACCAGCAAGGGCGGTTATCGCCATTTCATGCTCAAGGAAATCCACGAGCAGTCGCAGGTCATCGCGGCCACGCTGGAAGGGCGGCTCGGCGATCATCAAGTGCTGGTCAACAGCTTCGGCACGGATGCCGAGCAGTTGTTCCGGGGAGTGCGGCAGGTGCATATCATCGCCTGCGGCACCAGTTACCACGCCGGCATGGTGGCGCGCTACTGGATCGAAAAGCTGGCCGGCGTGCCGACCCAGGTCGAGGTCGCCTCGGAATACCGTTACCGCGAGGTCGTGGTGCCCGAGGGCACGCTGTTCGTGACGCTGTCCCAGTCCGGCGAGACCGCCGATACCCTGGCGGCGCTGCGCTTTGCCAAGCAACGCGATTATCGCGGCAGCCTGGCGATCTGCAACGTACCGGGCAGTTCACTGGTGCGCGAATCCGACCTGACGCTGATGACGCAGGCCGGCCCCGAGATCGGGGTCGCCTCGACCAAGGCCTTCACCACCCAGCTGGTGGCCTTGATGCTGCTGGCATTGGCGCTGGGGCGCGTGCGTGGCGCCAATGGCGAGCATGCACCGATCGTCCAGGGACTCCGCGAGCTGCCGGGCGTGATCAATCAGGTCCTGGCACTGGATGGGGAGATCGAGCGCTTGTCGATGGCATTCGCCGAGAAGCACCATGCCCTGTTTCTGGGGCGTGGCGCGCACTTCCCGATCGCCCAGGAAGGTGCGCTCAAGCTCAAGGAAATTTCCTATATCCATGCCGAGGCCTATCCGGCAGGCGAGCTCAAGCACGGTCCCCTGGCACTGGTCGACAGCGAAATGCCGGTGATCGCCGTGGCTCCCAACGACGAACTGCTCGAGAAGCTGAAATCCAATCTCCAGGAAGTGCGTGCCCGCGGCGGCGAGTTGTTCGTGTTCGCCGACGAGAGCATTCGCATGGAGACCAACGAGCACCTGCACGTGCTGCGTGTGCCGGCGATCAGCGAGGCCCTGGCGCCCATCGTCTACACCATCCCGCTGCAGCTTCTCGCCTACCATGTCGCCGTGCTCAAGGGTACCGACGTCGATCAGCCGCGCAATCTGGCCAAGTCGGTGACCGTGGAATGACACGTGCCTCCGCCGACGGATGCGACAATCCGTCGGCTAGGCGTTTTTGTTAGCGTGCTATAAAATCGGTGGAAGGTTCATGTCAGGCAATGCACGCCGCGCCATCGGAGTGCGTCGGCGGCATGCCATCGACCATCCAAGGAGTCCTACATGCCTGCTCAGTTTCCCCAGGCCCGTCTGCGGCGCTTGCGGCGTACCTCCTCGCTGCGTGACATCGTGCGTGAAACCTCGCTGCGTCCGGAGCATCTGGTGTATCCGATCTTCGTGGAGGAAGGCGCGGACGACTTCGTGCCCATCGAGGGGATGCCGGGTCAGTATCGCGTTCCGGAAAATCAGCTGGCGGCGGAAGTGAAACGTCTCAGCGAGCTGGGTCTCAGAGGCATCATGCCGTTCGGCATTTCGCATCACAAGGATGCCGACGGCAGCGATGCCATGGACGACAACGGCCTGGTGTCGCGCATGGTACGCATCATCAAGACGGCCGCGCCGGAGATGGTGGTGATTCCCGATATCTGCTTCTGCGAGTACACCACGCACGGGCATTGCGGCATCCTCAAGGGTGACACCGTCGACAACGACCTGACCATCCGCAATCTCGGCATTCAGGCCGTGGCGGCTGCCAAGGCGGGGGCCGACATCATCGCGCCTTCGGCGGCCCAGGACGGCCAGGTGGCGGCGATTCGCGGCGCGCTCGACGAGGCCGGTTTCGAAGACATTCCCATCATGGCGTATTCCACCAAGCTGGCCTCGGCGCTCTACGGCCCCTTCCGCGAGGCGGCGGGCACCGAACTCAAGGGCGATCGCCACACCTATCAGATGGATCCCATGAACCGTCGCGAGGCGCTGCGCGAGTCGCTGGCCGACGAGGCCGAAGGGGCCGATTTCCTGATGGTCAAGCCGGCGCTGGCGTATCTCGACATCATGGCGGACATTCGCCGCAACAGCCTGTTGCCGCTGGTGGCGTATCAGGTCAGCGGCGAATACGCGATGATCCGCATGGCCGCGCAGCAAGGCGTGATCGACGAGGCGGCGGTGATCCGCGAGACGCTGGGCTCCATGCGGCGCGCGGGGGCCGATCTGATCATGACCTACTTCGCCCCGCAATTGCTCGAGGAAGGCCTGTAGGGCCGTTACGCGGGGGCCGTGGTATCCCAGCGTGCACCGGTGAGGTCGCAGGCAAGCTCCCACAGGCGGGCCTCGACCGCCGGGTCGCGTGCGTGGCGGGCGCGATGCGCTGCCCTGGGGGCGCCACGGGTTTCGCCCAGACCGTCCGGCCCGATGTAATCGCCGGGGCCGACCGTGTCGCTGAGCGCGGCGTGCAGGATGGGACGGGCACCCTCGGCGGCGGATTGACTGATCAGCGGCAGGGCCAGCTTGAAGACGCTGCCGATGATCGGACGGCTTCTCACGCCGTCGTCGAACAGCGCGGTACGCGACAGCCCGGGATGGGCGGCAAGGCTCAAGAGCCCCCACTGCCGGGCGTCGCTTTGTTTCTGCAGCGCCTGGGCGAACAACAGCATGGCGAGCTTGGATTGCCGATAGGCTTGCCAGGGATCGTAGTTCGCCTCGCCGTTCGGGTCGTCGAAGGCGATGCGTCCGCCCCGGTGGGCGAGGCTGGATAGCTGCACCACGCGTGGCGATGCCGCGGCGGCGAGCAGCGGCAGCAGTTCGCTGGTGAGCAGGAAGTGGCCCAGGAAGTTGACGCCCCATTGTCGCTCGAAGCCATCCCGGGTGCGCTCCAGGCGTGGCAGGGCCATGATCCCGGCATTGTTGATCAAACGGGCCAGCGAGGATTCGTCCCGGTTCAGGCGTGCGGCGAAGTCGCGTACCGAGGCGAGGCTGTCGAGGTCGAGCGCTTCGTGACGGACCGTGGCGCGTGGGACATGGGTGCGGATGGCATGGCACGCCAAGGCGCCCTTGTCCGCGTTGCGCGCAGCCACGATCACGCGATAGCCGTGGGCGGCGAGCCCCTTGGCGGTCTCGAGTCCTAGCCCGGCGGTGGCGCCGGTCACGACGGCCAGTGGCGCCGTCGCCTGGGGTTGATCGTGCATGGGTCATCCTCCCTGGCGCTTTTTCCCGACGCCCGGTCGGGGACGTGTCGTCATTTGGGCATCAGCACCCACATCTGACCGGGTTGCTTCATGCGTCCGGCGCGTTCGCCGGCGGTGTCGCCGTGCCCCCAGTAGAAATCCGCGCGCACCGTGCCCTGGATGGCGCTGCCGGTGTCCTGGGCCACCATGAGGCGCTGCAGGGGCTGCGCGGAGGCAGGCTCCGTCGTCGACAGGAATACCGGTGCGCCCAGCGGTACCTGCGAGGGGTCCACCGCCAGGCTGCGTTCGGACGTCAGCGGCACACCGAGGGCGCCGATGGGGCCTTGGTGCGCGCCATGGTCGCTGCCCAGTTCTCGAAAGAAGACCATGCGCGGATTGACGGTGAGCATCTCCTCGACCCGCTCGGGATGGCGCCTGGCCCAGGCGCGCACGCCGGGCAGCGTCGCCTGGGAGGCGTCGATTTCGCCGCGCTCGATCAGGGCACGGTTGAAGGAGCGAAAGGGTTGGTTGTTGGTGCCCGCAAAGGCCACGCGCATGGTGCTGCCGTCGTCCAGACGGACACGCCCCGACCCCTGGATCTGCAGGAACGCCGCCTCGACGGGATCGTCGACCCAGACCAGCTCCTGGCCGCGCAGGGCTCCGCTTTGCAACAGTTCCCGCTGCGAGGCACGCACGCGTTGCGGTGCCGCCTGCCAGGCGTCGGGAAAGCGGTAGAGCGGGGTCTGGTAGGGCCCGTGCCGTGTACGCGAGCCGTTCAGGATGGGTTCGTAGTAGCCGGTGATCGTGCCCGTGGTGGAGCCGTCGTCGTTGACCAGGCGGTAAGGCTGGAAACGTGTCTCGAAAAAGCGCGTGATGGCGACTTCATCGAGAGGGTCGACGGTCACCGCGTCGTGGCAGACATCGCGCCATTGCGCTTTCCCGGTCAGACGCTCGCAGCTGGCGAGAAAGGCGCTCCAGGCGGCGATGACGTGATCGTCCGACCAGCCGGGCAGCGACTGCCAGGCGGCGGGACGCATGTGTTCTGCGGTCGCGGGAGGCGGTGCGCCGGGGCCGGGCGACGGCGCTTGCGTACTGCAGGCGGCCAGCAATGAGACAGGCAGCAACCACAGCGCATGACCGAGCCGGCGCACCCGCTGGAAGGCGTCGGCGATACGTGGCGACAGGAACGTGAGCAAGCAAGGCACCTCGACATTCGAATCCGATGGCAAACACCCGCCGGGTGTCGTCAGCGATGATGCCTTGCCGCGGCGCTTCGTGCCAGTGGCGTGGTGCGCTCAGCCCTCCTCGTGGAGCGCACGCAGACGCGATACCGAGGCACGATGCGGAACCAGCGCGCCCTTGCGACGGGGAATGCGCATGCTCTCGTCATCGCCGGGCTGGCGGCGCTGGGTGCTGGCCTTGCGGTGATAACGGCCCAGTACCGCGCTCAAGGTGACGAACGCCAGGGCCGAGCCCGCGACCTGGGGCAGCGGATAGACGATGAAGGCCACCAGCAGCAGGAGCAGGTCGCAGCAGAGCGTGGTGCGACCGGCGTGAAAACCGGCACGGCGTTCCAGATACAGGGCCAGGATGTTGAGGCCGCCCAGAGAGGCGTTGGCGCGAAACAGCAAGGCCAGTCCGAGTCCGATCAACAGGCCCGCCGCGATGGCGCATACCACGGGATGGGTGTTGCCCAGCGGCAAGGTGGCGGTGAGCGTATCGCTCAAGACCGACAGCAATGTCACGCTGGCCAGGGTGCGTAGCGTGAAATCGCCGCCCAATTGCTTGAGGGCAAGGCCATAGAAAGGCAGATTGATCACGAAGAAAGCGATGCCGAAGCTTACCGGCAGCAAGTCGCTGACCAACAAGCTCAACCCCGCCGTACCGCTGACCAGCAGGTCGGCGGATTGCAGAAGGCGCACGCCGAGCGCGACCAATAGGCAGCCCTCGAGCAGCGTCAACCAGGAACGCCAGGAACCTTTCATGTTGTCTCTCCCGTGGGTGTGGAAGATGGATCGATGCCGAGGATGGTCGGCGGACCGCCGCTGGCTTGTGGCCGCGTGGCGGGTCGGTAGTGCGATGCAAGAAGCGTACCCGGTCAGGGTGTCCTGCGTGCGGCATCATAGCCGCGGCGGCCGGTCGATACAATCGCGAGGCGCGCCATGACGGGGATCGGGCCGAGGTTCTTCATGGGGCTGCCGATGTGGGCCAATGGCGATTGGCGCGGGAGCTTGTATGCGCGTCATGCGCCGTCGTCGGGCATGCTGCACGACTATGGTGCCGTGTTCGGCAGCGTGGAGGGCAATACCACCTTCTACAGCGGGCCGCCGAAAGCGGACACGGTTGCCCAATGGGCACGCCAGGCGCCGGCGGATTTCCGATTCTGTTTCAAATTGCCGGCGCAACTGACCCATGACAAGCGCCTCGTGGGCATCGAAGACGACTTCCGGACATTCTGCGATGCGCTGGCGCCGTTACACGATCGCCTGGGGCCGACCATGGTGCAATTGCCGCGCGATTTCGGCGCTCGGGAATTGCCGGCTCTGGCGGCATTCTTGGAGAAATGGCCGTCGGACATGCCCTGTGCCGTGGAGGTGCGCCATAGTGAATTTTTCCACAAAGGGGACGCTGAGCAGCAATTGAACCGCTTGTTGATAACTTTGGGCGTGGACCGTGTGATGCTGGATGTCAGGCCGCTTTTCGCCACGCCCGCCGGGGACGATGCGCGCTTGATCAAGGCGCAGAGCGAAAAGCCGAAACGCCCGCTACACGTGATTTCCACGGGACGAATGCCTATCGTGCGTTTCATCGGCCATTGTGATATGGAGATCAACGAGCGGCTTTTTACCCCTTGGTGCGAGCGCCTGGCGTTGTGGATAAAACAGGGGAAAACCCCTTTCTTGTTTGTGCACACGCCGGACAACCGTCAGGCGCCGCAATTGGCACGGCGCTTTCATGCACGTCTCTCCCGGTGCGTGACGCTTCCTCCCCTGGGCGACTTTCCCGGAGAGCGTCAAAGCGCCTTGTTCTGAAGCGGTGCCGATGGCATTGCTTGACGCCATCGGGCGGATGGTTTTGGCTACGGCTTGCCGCTAGAATGGCGCCTTTCATGGGTGGCGTCGACGACGCATGCCTTTTCAATCCGTGTTTATCGACACTCTACGATGGCTGTCGCCGCTCGTTCCGGCGCGACGGTCACCTTGTGGTCAGCGGCGAGATCCCGTGCGATCGCAAGGGCCTGTCATGCTCCATGTCGCGGTGTGCGATCCATGCCCAGGGGACGTGGCAACAACAATACCCGTCATCGCTTCCAGCGATCGATGACGCCACGCAACTCAGGTGAAGCAATGTCTTACAAGTCTCATTCGCACGCTCAATGGTCCTCCCGAATGGCCTTCGTGCTGGCAGCGGTCGGGTCCTCGGTCGGCCTGGGCAATATCTGGAAGTTCCCGTACATGACCGGCGAGAGCGGCGGCGGCGCTTTCGTCCTGATCTACTTGGTCTGCATTTTCCTGGTCGGCCTGCCGATGCTGATGTCCGAATGGCTGCTCGGTCGCCTGGGGCAGAAAAACCCCATTTCGACGATGGGCGACATCACGCGGCGCCTCAAGCGCAGCCGCGCCTGGGTTCTGATCGGTGTGGCCGGAGTTCTGGGCGCCTATCTGATCCTCTCCTTCTATAGCGTGATCGGCGGCTGGGCGCTTGCGTACATCCAAATGGCCGTGGTCGATACCTTCAGCGGACTCGACAACGACAGTGTCGGCACCCTGTTCGGCAACCTGCTGGCCAGCCCTGTCGAGCTGCTGCTCTGGCACAGCCTGTTCATGCTCATGACGATCGGTGTCGTGGTGGGCGGCGTGGCCGGTGGCCTGGAGCGCGCGGCGAAAACCCTGATGCCGACACTGGCGGTGCTGCTGGTGATACTCGTCGGCTATGCCGCGACGACCGGCGCGTTCGCCGAGGGAGCGGCCTACCTGTTCACCCCGGATTTCTCCAAGCTCACCAGCGATGGCGTGCTCGCCGCACTGGGGCATGCGTTCTTCACGCTGAGCCTGGGCATGGGCATCATGATGGCGTATGGCTCGTATCTCTCCGATGACGTCAACATCGGCCGCTCGGCGCTCATCGTGGTGGTCATGGATACCGTGATCGCCCTGCTCGCCGGCTTGGCGATCTTCCCGGTGGTGTTCGCCAACGGACTGGACGCCGCCGCTGGCCCGGGCCTGATCTTCCAGACCCTGCCGCTGGCGTTCGGCAACATGGCCGGAGGATGGCTGTTCGGTCTGCTGTTCTTCGTGCTGCTGGTGTTCGCGGCCTGGACGTCGGCGATCTCGCTGCTCGAGCCGGTGGTGGAATGGCTTGAGGAGCGCTCGCCGCTGTCGCGCGTGGGCGCGACGATCGTCGCCGGTCTGGCGACCTGGGCGCTGGGGCTGGCCACGGTGCTGTCGTTCAATATCTGGGGGGATGTCGCGCCCTTGGGCATGTTCGACAAGTTCGCCGGCATGACCATCTTCGATTTGCTCGATTATGTCACCAGCAAGCTGCTGCTGCCGCTGACCGGTCTGGCCACCGTGCTGTTCGTGGGCTGGTTCATGGGTCGCGACGAACTGCGCACCCAGCTCAACATGGGCGAGACCGCCTTCGCCCTGTGGCGCTTGGCGGTGCGGTTCATCGCCCCCATCGGCGTGGTGATCGTGTTCGTCAACAGCCTGTAAAAGGCGTTCGACAACCCGGCGCGGGCGTGCCTCGTCCGCGCCGGGGCTCTGCAAAACCTGCCCGGGCCTCGCCCTGTTCAGCGCTGGAAGTCGCGCTTATTGCCACTCGTCGTAATCGACGATGTCGCGTTCCAGTCGCTTGAATTCCTGATGCAGTTCAATGCCGCGCCGGGCGCGCAGGTATCGCGTCGCGGCGTTCTTCTTGCGTTGCTCGTGCTCGACCATTTCCAGACTCATGTGGATGTCGAGTAGCTCGCTTTTCAAGGATTGAAGATGTTCGGCATCGCGCATATCGAATCTCCCAATCGTCTTCACAACCGGCCTTTCGTCGTTCAGCCGCGTTCCGCTTGACGTTATTACTATACCTCACTTGACAGAATTGTGACCGTCAGGGTGGAAACGGACTTTTTTCTGTTTTTCAACGCCTGGGGCATACTAGCGTCGAGCTTGTCGTCACGCCGTTAAGGGTCAGCCTAGGAGTCGCGCCACCATGAGCAGTGCCTTGTTCGATGAAATGAGACGCCGTATGGAGCATTTCCGACGCTCCGAGCAGAAGGTGGCACGTTTCGTATTGCGTCACCCCGAAGACGTTATCCACATGCGCATCGTCGATCTGGCCACCGAGGCCAAGGTCAGCGAGCCGACCGTGGTGCGTTTTTGTCGCGCGCTGGGATGCAACGGATTCCAGGACTTCAAGCTCAAGCTGGCGCAGATGCTCGCCACGGGCAGCCAGTTCGCACAGTTCTCGATGAACGATAGCGACAGCGTCGCCGAGTTCGCCCACAACATCTTCGATTCCACCGTGGGCACGTTGCTGTCGGTACGTGATCGTCTCGATCACGCGGCCCTGGGCAAGGCGGTGACCGCCCTGGCCATGGCCAATCGCGTGGAGTTCTACGGCTTCGGGGCCTCGGGTGCGGTGGCGTTCGATGCCCAGCACAAGTTCTTTCGCCTGCAGATTTCCACCGCTGCCTATACCGACCCGCACATGCAGAACATGTCGGCGGTGACGTTGACGCCTCGCGACGTGGTGGTCGCCATTTCGCAGACCGGGCGCACCCGGGCGCTGGTCGCCAGCGTGCGCCTGGCGCGCGAGACCGGGGCCACGGTGATCGGGCTATGCCCCAGCGACTCGCCTCTGGCCAGCGAGGTCACCTTGCCGCTTTACATCGACGTTCACGAGGATACCGAGATCTATACGCCGATGAGTTCCCGCGTCGCCCACCTGGTGATCATCGATGTGCTGGCCGTGGGGGTCGCCAAGACGCGCGGTCCCAAGCTGGCGGAGCAGCTCAAGTCGGTGAAGAAGAGCCTGGTGCCGCTGCGCTTTCCCGAAGCCGGCGAGGAAGACGAGACATAGCCGGCGACCGAAGCGCGGGCTGGCTATGCTAAGCTGGTCGCTCATTTCGCAACGCCAAGATACGTGATCCATGGACGACGTTTCGCCGGGCGACGTTTCGCCGCTACTCGATTCGCTGAACACGGCCCAGCGCGAGGCCGTGAGCCATCCGCAGGGCAATTTGCTGGTACTGGCCGGCGCCGGCTCGGGCAAGACGCGTGTCTTGGTGCATCGTATCGCCTGGCTGATGCAGGTGGAGGGGCTGTCGCCCTACGCGATTCTCGCCGTGACCTTCACCAACAAGGCGGCGCGCGAGATGCGCACGCGTCTCGAGGCGCTGCTGGGTCTGTCGTTGCGCAACATGTGGGTGGGGACCTTCCACTCCATCGCGCACCGTCTGCTGCGGACCCATTGGCACGATGCGCGGCTGCCCCAGCACTTCCAGATCATCGATGGCGACGATCAACTGCGCCTGGTCAAGCGATTGCTCAAGGATCATCGCATCGATGACGAGCGCTTTCCGCCCAAGCAGGTGCAGTACTTCATCAGCGGCTGCAAGGAAGAAGGGCTGCGCGCGCATCAGGTGCAGACGCATGGCGATGCCTACATGGGGCAGATGGTCGAGCTCTACGAGCGCTACCAACTGGCCTGCGAGCGGGCCGGGCTGGTCGATTTCGGCGAGCTGTTGCTGCGCGGCCTGGAGTTGCTGCGCGACAACCCGGCCCTGCTGGCCCACTATCGCGAGCGTTTCAGCCATCTGCTGGTCGACGAATTCCAGGACACCAATACCTTGCAGTACGCCTGGCTCAAGCTGCTGGCCGGCGACCGCGCGGGCATGACCGTGGTCGGCGACGACGACCAGTCGATCTACGGCTGGCGCGGTGCCAAGGTCGAAAACATCCGCCGCTTCGCCGAGGAGTTTCCGAACACCTCGACGGTACGTCTTGAACAGAACTACCGCTCGACCAGCGCCATCCTCGAAGCCGCCAATGCCTTGATCAGTCATAACGCGGGGCGCATGGGCAAGGAGCTGTGGACCGACGGCGTGCAGGGCGAACCGATCTCGGTGTACGCCGGCTTCAACGATCTCGACGAGGCCCGCTTCATCGTCGACACCCTCAACGAGGAAGTGAACAAGGGCAGTGCGCGTCGCGACATCGCGATCCTCTATCGTTCCAACGCTCAGTCGCGGGTGCTCGAGGAGGCCTTGATTCGCAGCGGCGTGCCGTATCGCATCTATGGCGGCCAGCGCTTCTACGAGCGTCTCGAGATCAAGAACGCCCTGGCGTATCTCCGCTTGATGCTCACGCGTGACGACGATGCCTCGCTGGAGCGCGTGGTCAATGTGCCGGCGCGCGGCATCGGCACACGTACCGTGGAAGTGCTGCGCGAGCGTGCCCGCACGCAATCAGTGTCGTTGTGGCAGGCCCTGCATGACAGCCTCAGCGAGGGGGCGCTCAAGGGACGCGCGGCGAGCGCACTGTCGGCATTCTCGGACCTGATCGAGCGTCTCGACAACGATACCGCCGGCATGGCGCTGCACGAGCTGATCGAACACGTTCTCCATGCCACAGGCCTGCTCGAACATCACCGCAACGAAAAGGGCGAAAAAGGGCAGGCGCGTGTCGAGAACCTCGAGGAACTGATCAATGCGGCGCGCAACTTCGCCCAGGGCGATCCGTTCTCGTTGCAGGAAATCGGCGAGGGAGCGGCGGCACTGGAGCCATTCCTGGCGGAGGCCGCTCTCAACGCCGGCGATCACGAAGCCGACGATTTCGAGGACAGCGTGCAGCTGATGACGCTGCACTCGGCCAAGGGGCTGGAGTTTCCGGTGGTATTCGTCGCCGGGGTCGAGGAAGGGCTGTTTCCGCACAAGATGTCGCTGGAAGAACCGGGACGTCTCGAGGAAGAGCGGCGCCTGTGCTATGTCGGGGTGACCCGTGCCATGCGCAAGCTGTACCTGACCCACGCCGAGATACGGCGCCTGCATGGCAAAGAAACCTTCTCGCGACCGTCACGCTTCCTCCATGAGCTGCCCGAGGCGCTGCTCGAGGAAGTGCGTCTGCGCGGGCAGGTCTCGCGCCCGGTCACCACGCGCCCGGGGCGCGGGCTTTCCCAGCAGCAGAGCGTATCGAGCGACGACGATCAGCCCGCCTTGAGCCTGGGGCAGCGCGTCAGCCATCCGGTCTTCGGAGAAGGTGTGATCCTCAATGCCGAGGGCGAAGGCGCCAGAGCGCGCGTCCATGTCAGTTTCGAGGACGAAGGCGACAAATGGCTGGTTCTGGGATTCGCCAAGCTCACGCCGCTATGATGCCTGGGTGTGCCGATATCTTGCCCATGACGTCAGGCCCCGGCCGCGACAGGAGCGACAAGCAATGAAGAAATGGTTTCCCGAGCTGATGGACCAGTGGTCGCAGCTCTCCGGCTATCAACGCTTCGAGCGGCTGGTGTCACTGGTGCTCACGGTGGCGATCGGCTGCGTGGTGCTGGTGGCGCTGTATTATCTGATCATGCACGTGATCGAGCTGCTGTTCGTGCAGACGCGCGATCCCTTCGATTACCGCGTCTTCCAGGCGGTATTCGACATGATCCTGACGGTGCTGATCGCCATGGAGTTCAACAATTCCATCGTGCGCACCATGGAGGAACGCGGCGGCTTCATCCAGGTCGAGATCGTGGTGCTGATCGCGATCATGGCCCTGGTCCGCAAGTTCATGGTCATGGACATGGAAACCATCGATCCCTTGATGATCCTGGCATTGGCCGCCGCGGTACTGGCCCTGGGATTGAGCTACCGGCTGGTAAGGCGCGGCGGCCGGCATTCGGACGAGGCGGATTAGGCCTCGGGCACCGGACGGATGCGGCCATTGTCGTCCAGCGCCACCATCACGAAACGTGCCTCGGTGACCTTGTAGCGTTCCTCGGGGTCGCGTTCGTGGGGCGGGCGAATCCAGACCTCGACATCCAGCTTGATCGAACTGCGACCGACCTCGCGTACCTGGGTGAAGATATTGACCATCGCGCCCACCCGCACCGGGCACAGGAAGTCCATGCCCTCGGTGGCCACCGTGGCGGTGCGGCCACGGGCCAGGCGTCCCGCGGCGAGTTCGGCGGCCTGGTCCATCTGCGCCATGAGCCAGCCGCCGGGGATATCGCCGTAGAGATTGGTATCCTGGCGCCGGGTCACGAGCTTGAGCGTGAGCTCGCCCTGGGGCGTGGGAATGTCGTCGAGTTCGTGCATGCTGGGGATCCTGGCGATTGTTGTTGTTGAACGTCGTTGCAGATGGCGTGGTGAGCGTTGCTGCCATACGGTCGACGCGCCGCTGCAACCAGGCTCATAGTAAACGCCGCCGGGCCTCGACGACCAGTCGTCCGGCAAGGGCGTCGCGGGCGAGAACGGGAGGCGGGGCGTTGAAAGCTTTGATGAACGCGATACGGACGAGCCGGCCCGGGGCGCTGGGGCGGTGCTTGACGGTTCTTCTGGGAACGCTGCTGTTGCCGATGCTGGCGATGGCGACGCCGCTGAGCGGCACGCTAGGGTCGATCGGCTCGGATACGCTGGGCGGGCTGATGATCCAGTGGGGAGAACGGCTCACCGCGCGACACCCGCAGGTACGCCTGCAGGTGCAGGCTTCGGGCTCGGGAACGGCGCCACCGGCCCTGGCGGAGGGCGTCACGCGCTTCGGGGCCATG
The DNA here is from genome assembly GCF_039830575.1 of Chromohalobacter sp. Lineage (NCBI taxonomy): Bacteria > Pseudomonadati > Pseudomonadota > Gammaproteobacteria > Oceanospirillales > Halomonadaceae > Chromohalobacter > Chromohalobacter sp. The sequence goes on from NZ_JBDOOX010000003.1 coordinate 301,431, forward strand.
TCCCGTCCCATGACCGAGGCCGAGCGTGGCGAATTCATCGCTCGCCAGGGGTATCCGCCGGTGGCGGTTCCCGTGGCGCTGGATGCGTTGACGCTCTTCGTGCACCGCGACAATCCACTCGATTCGCTCTCGCCGGCGCAGGTCGAGGCGTTGTTCGCCGACACTCGCTTCTGCGGGCACGCGCCGAGCATCGAACGCTGGGGCGATCTCGGCGTCGATGCGCCCGGATGGGCGTCACGCGGGATCGTGCGCTTCGGCCGCAACACCGCCTCGGGATCGCATGCGCTGTTCAAGCAGGAGGCGCTGTGCGGGGGCGATTTTCGCCGCGATGTCAACGAGGTTCCGGGATCCTCGGCGGTGGTGGCCGCGGTGGGTCGCTCGCGCGAGGCGATCGGCTATGCCGGCCTGGGATATCCCACGGCGATGGTCAAGGTGGTGGCGCTGCGCGATGACCGGGGCACGCCACGTCTGCCCACGCACGACAACGTCGTCAGTGGCCGCTATCCCCTGACGCGACCGTTGTATCTCTACGTCAACCTGGCGCCGGGCGAGTCCCTCCCCCCTCTGGAACGCGCTTTCTTCGACCTGGTGCTGTCGCCCGAGGGCCAGGCCGTGGTCGCCCGTCAGGGGTTCGTGCCGTTGCCCGAGTCGCGCCTGGCCAGTGCCAGACGAGCGTTGCGACTGCCACCCCTTGCCGATGTCACGCAATCGTCATCAAACTGACGTAATCTGATGCTCCACCTTCACTTGCATGGCATGGATTGCCGCCGGGTTCGCCGATGACCGACCCTTTCGTTTCTCCCCAGCGTGCCAATCGTCGCGCACGCCAGCGTCTCGATCGCCTGGCGTCGGGCGCGATCGCGGCCAGCGGCATCGGCGTGGTCGCGGCGGTGCTGGCCATCGGTGTCTATCTGACGCTGGCCGTGTTGCCGTTGTTCGAGGATGCCTCGGTCGAGGTCGATGCCGAGCCCTCGCCGGCCACGTCGGGAGCCTCCATCGTCTGGCTGGCGGAGGATGGCGAATACTGGCTGAGCGCGAATGGGCGCGTGTTCGATGCCCAGGGCGAGGTGGCGACGCTGACCGAAGAGCCCCGCGTGACGACGGTCACCGAGGCGAGCGAAACCCTGCCGCTGGCCGTGGGCCTGGACAATGGCGAGGTGAGCGTGGTGCCGCGCGATGCCCGGGGCCAGCCACGCTGGACGCAGGCCACGCGCTGGCGGCTGTTTGCCTCGGCGCCGGTCGCCGCGCTGCACTTGCAGTCCACGACGCATGGCTGGGCGCTGGCCGGACGCGATGCGGACGGCCAGGTGGCGGCCTTGTGGCATGACGGCGAGACGGCACGGCGTATCGCCCTGCCGGATCGGGCCGAACATCTTGCCCTGGGCCGCGAGGGGCATCTAGTCATGTCCCAGGGGACACGCTTGACCTCGTGGAAGCTGTCCCCGGATGGCAGCGTTGCGCCATTGGCACGTGCCGAAACGGCCGCGCCGATAACGGCCCTGGCGTTCCTGCAGGGAGGCCGCACGCTGGTCGTCGGTGACGCCGAGGGCGGCTTGCGGCGTTGGCGGCAACGTCCGGACGATCAAGGCTGGCAAGCAGCCGAGACGCCCTATGCCGCCCTGGGCGAGGCACCGGTACGCCGGCTGCTGGCCCTGCCGCGTCAACGCCTGTGGCTGGCACTGGATGCCGACGGCCGGCTGGGACTCTATCAGGCGATGAGCGGCCAGCGCTGGCAGGGCGTGGCACCCGAGGCATCGCTTCCGGTCACCCTGTCGAGCGACGCGCGCGGTAATCGGGTGCGCTGGTTGAGCGAGACCGGACGCCTTTATCGGCTGGCCGTCGAGGCCCCGCACGCTGCCGTGAGCACCGCCACGCTCTGGATGCCGCAGACGTACGAGGGCTACGCCAGCGACGAGTGGCGCTGGGCGGCGGCCGCCAGCGGCGACGCGGAGCCCAAGTACAGCCTGGTGCCGCTGGCGTGGGGCACCCTCAAGGCGGCAGCCTGGGCGATGGTCTTCGCGGTACCGTTGGCCTTGGGCGCGGCGGTGCACAGTGCGTGTTACATGTCGACGCGCCAGCGCGCACGCCTCAAACCGGCCATCGAGTTGATGGAGGCCCTGCCTGGCGTGGTCATCGGGTTCGTCGCGGGCTTGCTCGTGGCCCCCTTCGTCGAGCAACACCTTGCCGGCACCCTGGCGCTTTTCATTTGCGTCCCGCTGGGGAGCGTGGCGTGCGGCTGGTTGTGGCGGCGTCTGCCCGCGCGCTGGGAGGCGCGCTTGCCGCCGGTGGGCGTCGGCGTGGGATTGATCGTGCCCCTGGCGCTGCTGTGCTGGGCGGCGTTGAGCGTTTCGCCCTGGCTCGAGGCCTGGTGGTTCGGCGGTGACCTGCGAGCCTGGATGCAGCAGACGCTGGGCTGGGACTACGCGCAGCGCAATGCACTGATCGTCGGCATGGCCATGGGACTGGCCGTCATCCCGACGCTCTACTCGCTGGCCGAGGAGGCGCTTTCCGGCGTTCCCCGCTCGCTGGCGGAGGGGTCCCTGGCGCTGGGGGCGACCCGGGCCCAGACGTTATGGCGCGTGCAGTTGCCCGCCGCCGCGCCGGGTATTCTCGCGGCGGTGATGATCGGCGCGGGGCGTGCCGTGGGAGAAACCATGATCGTGCTGATGGCCACCGGCAATACGCCATTGATGTCGCCGAGTCTCTTCGAGGGGCTGCGCTCGCTGGCCGCCAATCTGGCCATCGAATTGCCCGAAGCCGCGGTGGGAGGCACGCATTATCGCCTCTTGCTGCTCGGAGCGCTGCTGTTGTTCGTGTTCACCTTCGTCGTCAATACCCTCGCCGAAGTGGTGCGTTGGCGACTCAAGCGTCGTTACCGGCGTTATGGAGCGCGCGCATGAGATGGCGACTGGGACGCGACAGCCTGTGGCGCTGGCTGAGCGGCGCCTGCGTGGCGCTTTCGCTGCTGGCCGTGGTGGCATTGCTGGCCTTGATCGCCGTGCGCGGCCTGGCGCATTTCTGGCCCGCCGACATCGAGCGCCTCACCCTCGAGAACGGTCAACAGGTCGCCGGCATTCCCCGTGGCGGCGAGGCCGAGACTCGTCGCTACTTCACCGCCAACCGCGATCTCGACGGGCAGGTATGGCGCTGGATCGCGGTGGACAGCATCGTCGAGCGCGAGACGCCGGCGTCCCTGGTCTATGTGCAGCGGCGGGACTGGGGGCCGTTCATCGGTCGCCTGGCGGCGGTGACGACACCGGCCGGGGAGCGACTCCGCGGCGATGCCGCCGAATCGCGGCTGCACCAGGCGCTGGCAGGCGATGCCGAGCTCGCCACGTTGTCCCTGCACAATGTCGAGGGGCGTGACGTGACCTTGCCGTTCGCCCAGGTCCAGTCGCTGGCCTGGCCCAATCGCATGCATGTCGGCGACAAGCTGCTGGCCTGGGTGGATGGCGTGTGGCGCTTTCTCAGCGAGGCGCCCGGCGATGGGCGCGTCGAAGGCGGGGTATGGCCGGCGATCTTCGGCACCCTGCTGATGGTGATATTGATGTCGCTGGTGGTCACGCCGTTCGGGGTGCTGGCGGCGTTGTATCTCAACGAAGTCGCACGCCAGGGGCCCGTGACGCGGCTGGTGCGTATCGCGGTGCGCAACCTGGCCGGGGTGCCGTCGATCGTCTACGGCGTGTTCGGTCTGGGCGTGTTCGTCTACGGGCTCGGCGGGCAAATCGACCGCTGGTTCTACGCCGAGGCGCTGCCTTCGCCGACCTTCGGCACCGGGGGGCTGTTGTGGGCGTCGCTGACGCTGGCCTTGCTGACGTTGCCAGTGGTGATCGTGGCCACCGAGGAGGGGCTGGCGCGGGTGCCCGGTACGCTCCGCGAGGGGTCGCTGGCGCTGGGCGCGACACGTTTCGAGACGCTCAAGCGCGTGGTGGTGCCCATGGCGTTGCCGTCGATGCTCACCGGGGTCATCCTGGCCGTGGCGCGCGCCGCCGGCGAAGTGGCGCCGCTGATGCTGGTCGGGGTGGCCAAGCTGGCACCGGAGATTCCGCTGGATGGCGAATTTCCTTTCCTGCACCTCGAAAGCAAGTTCATGCATCTTGGCTATCACGTGTTCGATCTCGGTTTCGCCAGCCGCGATGCCGACGCCGCGATGCCGCTGGTGTTCGCCACGGCGACATTGCTGGTCGCGGTCATCGTCGTGCTTAATCTAACTGCAATATTGTTGCGTCATCATCTCAGGGCACGTCACCGTGCACTGGAACGTTCGTAGGAGGCTCGTCACCGTTGTCAGCCGCTTCTTTTCCTTCCGGCGAGGCCGTGCGTGGGTCGCCGCCGGTGGTCGATTTCTCCTCGGCGTCGAGTTGCTTCGATATCGAGAACCTGTCGCTTGCCTATGACGACAAGCCGGCGCTGAGCGATTTGACGCTCAAGGTGCCGCGGCATCGAGTGACGGCGTTCATCGGACCCTCGGGGTGCGGCAAGTCGACGTTGTTGCGTGCGCTCAACCGATTGCACGACCTCAACGACCAGGTGACGCGGACGGGCCGCATCCGGCTCGAGGGGCAGGATATCCACGCCCGCGAGGTCGACGTGGCCGAGCTGCGTCGGCGCGTGGGCATGGTCTTTCAGGCACCCAATCCGTTTCCCATGTCGATCTACGAAAACGTGGCCTATGGGCTCCGCCTGCAGGGCATTCGACGCAAGCGCGAGCTGGACGAGATCATCGAATGGGCGTTGCTGTCGGCGGCGCTGTGGGACGAGGTGAAGACGAACCTGCATGCCTCGGCCTGGACGTTGTCGGGCGGTCAGCAGCAGCGCCTGGTGATCGCCCGGACACTGGCGGTGCGCCCCGACGTGCTGCTGCTCGACGAGCCGGCCTCGGCACTGGATCCGATCTCGACGCTCAAGATCGAGGAGTTGATTCGCGGGCTGAAATCGCAGCTGACGCTGGTTCTGGTCACGCACAACATGCAGCAGGCGGCGCGGGTCTCCGATTACACCGCGTTCCTGCACGGTGGCGAGCTGGTCGAGTACGCCCCGACCGATACCCTGTTCACCAATCCGCGCCTACGGCGCACCGAAGATTACATCACCGGCCGCGTGGGGTGAGTCGCGGCGATTCCTATCAGCGGAGCAGTGCCATGGACATTACCAACGAAACGCACAGTCAGCATATTTCACGCCAGTTCAACCAGGAACTGGAGCAACTCAAGACCCAGTTGATGGCCATGGGCGGACTGGTCGAGAAACAGGTGCAGGACGCCGTCGAGGCATTGCTCGAAGGCGATAGCCGTACCGCCGAGCGGGTGCGCGACAACGATACCGCCGTCAACGACATGCAACTCAAGATCGACGAGGAGTGCACGCGCGTCCTGGCACGTCGTCAGCCGGCGGCGTCCGATCTGCGCCTGGTGCTGGCGGTGATTCGCGCCACCTCGGACCTCGAGCGCGTCGGCGACGAAGCCAACAAGATCGCCCGCAACGCCCTGGCGCTCATCGAGGCGGGACGGCATTCGCGCGGCATGGTCGAGATTCGTCACTTGAGCGAGCACGTGCGCAAGATGCTGCGCGATGCGTTGACGGCCTTCGCGCGTTTCGACACGCGTCTGGCGCTGGACGTGCTGCACGAGGATGAGTCCGTCGACAATGAATACACCACGGCCACGCGCTCGCTGGTGACCTTCATGATGGAAGATCCGCGTGCCATCACCACCATCCTCAGCGTGATGACCATTCTGCGCGCGCTGGAGCGGGTAGGCGACCATGCCGACAATCTCGCCGAACACGTCATCTATCTGGTCAAGGGACTCGATGTTCGGCATACCGACCCCGGTGATCTGGATGAGTCGCTGGGTCAGTGAGGCCAGGCGTCACTGACCGGGCGGGGTGACGTTCGCGGCGTTGTGCAGCAACGCTTCGGCATGCGTCGGTGGCAGGGCGCCCGAGAACACATGGCCCTGTATGCTGTGGCAGTAAAAGTCGCGCAGGCGCTGGACCTGGGCGTCGGTTTCCACACCCTCGGCGACGACGTGCATGCCGGCATCGCGTCCCAGCGAGATGATCGAGCGTACCAGTGAGCCCACGCGCGGGTCGTCGCCGATACGCTCGATGAAGCTCTTGTCGATCTTGAGCGTGTCGAAGGGGATGCGCGTGAGGTAGGCGAGCGACGAGTAACCGGTGCCGAAGTCGTCGATGGCGAAGCCCACGCCATGACGCTTGAGGCGTTGCATGCTCTCGATGATGGCCTCGGGGTCGTCGATCAGCGAGCGTTCCAGTACTTCCAGCTTGAGCAGGCGGCCCGGCAAGCGGTATTGGGCAAGCAATGCGCAGAACCGGTCGGCGAAGGCAGGTCGGGCGAGCTGCTCCTGCGAGATATTGAGCGCCACCGGCAACACGTCGTGCCCGCGATCCCGCCATACGGAAAGCTGTCGCATGACCCGCCGCAAGACCCAGATATCCAGTTGATCGCCGAGATCGATTTCTTCGGCGATGTCGACGATATCCTGAGGGTTGACCCACCCCAATTCTGTATCGTGCCAGCGCAGCAATGCCTCGAAGCCGTGCACGCGAAAGTCGCGCACGCTGACCTGGGGTTGATAGTGCAGACAGAAGCGATCCTCGGCCAGGGCCGAGGCGGTGCGTCGACGCAACAGATTGCGGCGCGTCAGACGCGGCAGGACCTCGGGCGTATCGAGACGAAACAGGTCGGCGCCGCGTTCGCTGTGGAGCCGGCGGCAGGTATGCTGCAAGGCGGAGAGAATGTCGTCGGCATGGCCAAGCCGGGGAGCATCATGGGCCCAGACCACGCGAGCGGCCGCGGTGACCGTCTTGCCGGCGGCGATGTAGGGGGCGCGCAGCGTGGTGGCCAGTGCCGCCATGGTGGCAGCCATGCGTGTGGCGTCGCCGCGATAGAGCAGGACGCCCAGACGCTGGTCATCGATACGCGCCAGGTCGAAGACGAATCCGTCCAGAGCCTTCTCGACCCGGGCGATGCATCGCATCAGGACATTGTTGCTGACCTGGAGCGAGAAGCGCGTGCGTATCGCGCGCATGCCGTAGAGATCGATGGCCGCCACGCCGCACAGGGTGTCGTCATCGGAGAGCGCGTTCAGACGCGCCTCGATGAGTTGTTGAAAGCGCTGCTGCGTGGCCAGGCGAGTTTGCGGATCGAATTGCGTGCCGATCTCCGCGCGTGCGCGTTCCAGCCGCATGATGGCATCGTCGCCGATTTCGTTCTCCACCAGTCGGGCGAGATCGAGCAATATCTCGCGCTGGGAGGCATCGAAATGGCGTGGATGGCGATCGATCAGGCACAGCGTGCCCAGTGGCAGCCCCGCGGCCGTGCGAATGACGGCGCCGGCATAAAAGCGAATGTAAGGCGTCTCGGTGACCAGCGGATGGTCACGGAAACGCGCATCTCGGGTGGTATCCTCGATCACCAGCAGCTTGCGTTCCAGCAAGGCGTGCGCGCAAAAGGCGTTGTCGCGGGACGTTTCACAGGCATCAATGCCGAAACGCGACTTGAACCACTGACGGTGGCGGTCAACCAGTGTGATCAGCACAATGGGCACGCCGAAGACTCGGGCGGCCAGCCGGGTGATGTCGTCGAAACGCTTCTCGGGCGGGGTATCCATCAACCCCAGGCGGTGCAGCTCGTCGAGGCGACGCGTTTCATCGGGATGATCGGGGGCAGCGACCCCCGGGACATTGACCATGCGGTGTTCTCTCGTCGCGATGCCGGGCCCGGCGTCATGCAAGCAGGCGGGTGGGAGCGCCTGAGCACTGCCATGCAGGCATCCCGGTGCTAGGAACGTTAGCACAAGGCGACGTCGCGCCGACGCTCGATTCGCCCGGTTGCGCCGAAAGGCCGAGTGGCTCATGCCTTTGGCTGAGCATTAAGTCTGATATGGCATCATACGAGTATGAAATTTCTCATCCAGCGCGAAAGATGGGCGCTGGATGGCAAGCATGCCATGCTGTCGCGCATGGCCTCCGTCATCGTTCGTCGAGGAATTCCTGCGATGCTGCACGCTTTCACGGCCATCGGACGCGGAACACGGCTCGTGTTGTCGCCGGGCATGCGACGTTTCGTCATTGCCCCGGTCTTGGTCAACCTGGTGTTGTATGCCGCAACGCTCGCCTATCTGTTCACGCATTTCGGCGGCTGGCTGGACTATTGGATGCTCAAGGTGCCGGGGTGGCTCGAGTGGCTGGAATGGCTGATCTGGCCGCTTCTGGTAGTGAGCTTGCTGTTGATGGTGTTCTTCACCTTCACGCTGGTGACCAACCTGATCGCCGCACCTTTCTATGGCTTTCTCGCCGAGAAGGTCGAATGGCGACTCACCGGCAGCCCGCCCGATGACACGCGGAGCCTGATGCGCGCCGGTGTCGATGCCCTGGGGCGCGAACTCGTCAAGTTGCGCTACATGCTGCCGCGCATGGCGCTGTTGTTCGTGCTGGGCTTCGTGCCGGGCGTGAACATGTTCATGCCGCTGCTGTGGGCCGCCTTTTCGGCCTGGATGCTGGCGATTCAATACCTGGATTATCCCATGGACAATAATCAGGTGAGCTTTAGCGACATGCGACGGCGATTGCGTGCACGCTGGTGGCCGACGCTGACCTTCGGTCTGGGCATGTCGCTGGCGACCTGGGTACCGGTGCTCAACCTCGTGCTGCTGCCGGGCGGCGTGGCCGGCGCGGTGATACTCTGGGATCATTATTATCGTCATCTGCCGGCCGTGGCACGATGAACGATCTCGACGCGACAAGGAGACCCTGCATGCAAGAGACACACGCGCCCTCCATGGCCAGTGGCGGCTTCATTCGGCGTCGCTGGGCGTTGGGGATTCTGCTCGTCGCGGCCGTGGGCGCCTTGCTGGTGTGGTGGCTGGGGGCCCAGATGCGCGATTGGCTGGGAACGTTGTCCACGCTCCAGGCGGGGATGCTGGCGAGCCTGGTGGCGGGGTTGTTCACGCCGGTGGGCGCGCTGCCGATCATGGTGCTGCGCCACATCAGTCAGCGTCTCGAGGATGCCTTGATGGGCTTCGGTGCCGGCGTGATGCTTGCCGCGACGGCGTACTCCCTGGCCATGCCGGCCTACGAGGATTCCCTGGCCTTGACCGGCACGATCGGCTGGGCCTTGACGATCGTCTGTGCCGGGATCGTCTGCGGCGGCCTCCTGGTCTGGGGAATGGATCGCTTCGTGCCGCACGAGCACTTCACGCTGGGCAAGCAGGGCGGTGCCGATGCCTTGCAGATCCGCCGCATCTGGCTGTTCATCTTTGCCATCACCATTCATAACTTCCCCGAGGGGCTGGCGGTCGGGGTGGGCTATGCGCGCGGCGACATGGCCGCCGGCGTGGCGTTGACGCTGGGTATCGGCCTTCAGAACCTGCCCGAAGGGCTGATCGTCTCCCTGGGGCTGCTGGCCATCGGCTACTCGCGCCCCACGGCATTGGGAGCAGCGTTCTTGAGCGGCCTGGTGGAGCCTGTGGGTGGTGTCATCGGCGCGCTCGCGGTGCATATCGTCGATGCCCTGCTGCCCTTCGGTCTGGCGTTCGCCGCCGGGGCCATGTTGTTCGTGATCAGTCACGAGATCATTCCCGAGTCGCACCGCAAGGGACACGAGGGCGATGCGACCTTCGGCGTGCTGGGCGGTTTCATGTTGATGTTCGTGCTCGACAAGGTGTTCTGACACCTCGCGAAGGCGGCTAAGTAATTGACAAACCTGCAATGAAAACTATTATTGATAAGTACAACTTGCCGTTGGCGCAATGTCCGGCCAACGCTCGACATTCGATGAAAGATTAATTATGGAGGTATGTCGTGGCGCATCAACTGCCGACGTTACCCTATGCCTATGATGCTCTGGAACCGCACATCGATGCGTTGACCATGGAGATTCACCATAGCCGTCACCATCAGACCTACGTCAACAATCTGAATGCGGCGCTGGAAGGCACCGGGCTCGAATCGCTGCCCGTCGAAACCCTGTTGGGCGAGCTTGAGCGCGTACCGGAAGACAAGCGTCAGGCGGTCATCAACAACGGTGGTGGCCATGCCAACCACTCGCTGTTCTGGACCGTCATGTCGCCGCAGGGTGGCGGTGCCGCCAAGGGCGATCTGGCTTCGGCCATCGAGCGCGACCTGGGCGGTGATGACGCCTTCCGCGAAGCCTTCACTCAGGCGGCCGTCAAGCGCTTCGGCAGTGGCTGGGCCTGGCTGTCGGTCACGCCGGCCAAGCATCTGGTCGTGGAAAACACGCTCAACCAGGATAGCCCGCTGATGCACGGCAACACGCCGATTCTGGGGCTGGACGTGTGGGAGCACGCCTACTACCTCAAGTACCAGAACAAGCGTCCCGAGTACATCAAGGCCTTCTTCGAGGTCATCGATTGGGACGAAGTGGCTCGTCGCTACGCCGAAGCCACTGCGTAACGCCTATAGGGAGGCTGCCATGGGTCCGGCGACAGGCATGACGCACGATGCCACGACGCCGGCCCAGCGTCTCACCATGGCCGATTTCGGCGCTTTCGAGCGCCGTTATCGTTTGTATCATCACTTTCCCTCCTTGACCCGTGCCGATGCCGTGTCCACCACGGTGGCCGAAGGCTGGGTCGATGAATGTCGCCCGGACACGGGCATCAGTCTCGTCGGCTCGCGACTCACGATTCATCACACCTACGAAACTCACGCATTGGCGGATGCTCCGGCGCACGTGTCGATCATCGTCATGCTCGAGGGGCAGGCCGAGCTGATGCATGGCGAGAAGCGCCTCACGCTGTCGCCTCGCGAGGGGGTGATGCTGGTCAACGACGGGCGCTGTCCGCTGAGTGCGCGCCACATGGGCGGCCAGCGCCTGCGCGCGATCAATCTGACGCTGCTCGACGATGCACGCACCACGCAGAACCGGCTGGCCGCGCCCTTGGCAGATCTGCTGACGTCTTCACCGGATGGCGCCTGGCGGCTGGCACCCCCCGAGGGTCTTCTGGCATCGCTCGAACAGTGGTTGAACGCCGCGGGGGAGGGGATCTCGCATACGTTGCTCGGCGAGGGACTGGGGTTGCAGCTGATGGCACATGGGCTGGCAGCCAGAGAAAACGCCCCGGCCGAGCAGACGCGCCGTCTGGGCGTGCGCGATCGCCATCATCTGGCACGCGTGCGTGCCTGTCTGCACGATCATCCCGATGCCTCGCATGACCTCGACTCCCTGGCGCAACTGGCCTGCATGAGTCCCAGCGTGTTGCGTGACAAGTTCCGCCAGGCGTACGGCCAGCCGGTCTTCGAGTACCTGCGTCAACGCCGCCTCGAAATGGCGCATGATCTGCTCCGGGAAGGCTATAGCGTGCAGTACGTTGCAACCCGTGTCGGCTATCGGCACGCCAGCAATTTCGCCACCGCCTTCAAGCAGCGTTATGGCGTGTCGCCCCGCGCCTTGCAGCGGCAAGGAGCATAGCGAGCGCCGTGCGATTCAGGCGGTAACGAGGCGATGGCCGTGACGTCGATGCATGACGCAGGTTCCCTCGCCGGACGGGCTTGCAGCATTGCGCATAGGTTTTTCGTCATTTTCCATAAGCAGAACGACTCTTAAAAGTTAATAATTCTCACTCTCTATAAGAAATGGGTCGATATCGGCCCGATGACGAGAGCGAGGATCCGTTTCCCATGAGTCGCACACTGTCTCCCCACTGGCTTACCTGCGCGTGTCTGGCCGGCGTGATGTTCGTCCCCATGACGGGCTGGGCGCAAACCGAGGGCGGAGAAACCGATGCCGTCGATCTGTCCACCGTGACGGTCTCGGGCCAGGCCGCCACCAAGACACAGACGCCGATTGTCGAAACCCCCCAGTCCGTCTCGCGTGTCGATCGCGACGAGATGGATGAGCGTGACACCCGCACCCTCAGGGAAGCCGCGCAATATACGCCGGGCGTCTATACCAACCAGGTCGGCGCCTCCAACCGCTACGACTACCTGGTCATGCGAGGGTTCTCCGACGGCAGCTTGAGCAATACCTATCTCGATGGCCTCAAGGTCATGGGCGATACCAACGGTTACAGCTCGATGGTGATCGATCCGTATTTCCTGGAGAGCGTCGAAATCGTCAAGGGACCGGCCTCCGTACTCTACGGGCGCTCCTCCCCCGGTGGCCTGGTGGCGTTGACCAGCAAGCAGCCGCAGTTCGAGACGCATCGTCAGCTGCGGTTCAGCGTCGGCAACAACAGTCAGCGCAGCGCGGCGTTCGATCTGACCGGCCCTCTGGACGACGAGCGGCGGGCCGCCTATCGCGTGGTGGGGCTGGCCAGCGGTGCGGATACCCAGTTCGACACGGTCGAGGAGGAGCGCTATGCCATCGCGCCATCGGTGACCTGGGACGTCACCGACGACACGACCCTGTCGTTCATGGCCTATCTGCAAAAGGATCCGGAGGGCGGTTATCACTCCGGCATGCCTTACGAGGGGGCGGTGGAAAGCCACAATGGACGGAAGATCAGCAACAACTTCTTCGATGGCGAGGACGATTACGACAAGTTCGAGCGTACCCAGCGCATGTTCGGCTACAGCCTCGAGCATCGCTTCAACGATGCCTGGACAGCGCGTCAGAAGGTCCGTTATCTGAATGCTGATGTCGATCTGGATCAGGTCACCCAAGGTGCTGAATACCTTTACGATAGTGCGGGCAACCTGATAGGGCAAAACGTCTGGGTCGATGGGGATAGCAACGAGCTCAAGCGTTACTATTACGGTGCCCAAGAGTCGCTGGAAGCCTGGACCATCGATAACCAAGTAGAAGCCAATCTCGACGGTGGCTTCATCGACCATACGCTGCTGGTCGGTGTGGATTATCAGACACGCCAGAACGATATTGTCTACACATCTGGCGTTTTCCCGAATATCAATCCCTTCGATCCGCAGTACGGCGCCGATCCTGTGGGAGCGATCGCCACAGCCAGCGACGAACGTCATGAACTGACACAGACGGGGGTTTATCTACAGGATCAGATGGCGTTCGACCGCTGGCGCCTGACGCTCGGAGGCCGTTACGACTGGGTTAATATCGAGAACACCGACTACCTGAAAGATAGCGAAGACAAACTGGACGATACTCAGTTCAGTGGTCGAGCCGGTGTGCTCTATATGTTCGATAATGGTGTCGCGCCCTACATGAGCTACAACACGGCCTTCACGCCGACCAGTTTCGTCGATGCCGAGGGTGACGTGCTCGAACCGATGGAAGGCGAGCAATGGGAGACGGGCCTCAAGTATCAGCCCCCGGGAACCGAGGATCGCTACAGCCTCTCGCTGTTCCGCATCACCCAGGAAAACGTCGCCACCAAGGAGCAGCCCACCGACCCCTACCGCTCCATCGGCGAAATCGAGTCTCAGGGCCTGGAGCTGGAAGCCCGCAAGCAGTTGACCGAGGGATTGCGCTTGCAGGCCGCCTACAGCTATACCGATATCCGCTATACCAAGAGCGAAGATCCGGACGAAGAAGGCAGTCACGCCATTTATGCCCCACGCCATCAAGCCAGCCTGTGGAGCCATTATGCCTTCCAGAGCGAGGCGCTTGCGGGGCTGGATGCCGGGCTGGGGGTGCGCTATTACGCCGATATCCAAGCGGATCGCGCCAACACCGAGCAAGTGCCCGATTACACGCTGGTCGATGCCATGCTGGGGTATGACCTGGGGCAGATGGGCATGTCGGGCATGCAGGTGCAACTCAATGTGGGCAACTTGCTCGACAAGGAATACGTGGCCTCGTGCAACTCGCTTCAATACTGCTACTTCGGTGCGGAGCGTAATGTGCGCGCGAGCCTGACCTACGACTTCTAGGTCCTGCAAGCCATGGCTCGACGGCGTCGCCGGCAAGATCTTGGCGCGATTGAGTCGCGAGTGGTTTTCATTTACGCTGCCTGGCGTGGGCCATGACCCACGCCACCCATTTCGGCCTCGCCACAGGAAACGTCTTCGATGTCGGTGTCGCTCACCCGGTTGTATGCCGGCCCCCTGAAGGGGATGGATCGCAAGCTGATGACCTGGGACCAGGCACCCGAGACGGCCTGGCGAGCGCAGGATCTGTTTTCCCGTCGCGGCATGGCGCACGTGATCCAGCACTATGGCGCCGAACATCAGCATGGCGACTGCCGCGCCGTCATGTCGCTCTGGTCGAAGTACTTCCTGGCGCTGACGACGTACACGGGCGTGGCGCACAATCTGCTGGCGGATCGCCAGCTGCCGCTCGCGCTGCCGCGTCTCGGGGTCGTACTCGGCGAGGACATGCTCATCGATGCGCTGGTGGTCGAGGAGACGTCCTCGCCTCTGGTCGACACCCGAGCAGAAGCGCGCTTTTTGCCCCTGATACGCGACACCTGGGGGCCCGCCATCACGTGCATGGCGCACCACAGCGGCATCGCGCCACGTGCGCTCTGGAGCAATCTGGGACAATACGTCGACTATCTCGTGCGCCAGTTGCACGCCTTGCCGGAAGCCCGGTCGGGCGCGGCGCTCGGCGAACGCTGGATGACCCTGCGCGAGCTGGCCGACGGTCAGCGCAATCCCTTGTTCCAGCCCGTTCGTCATCGCGAGAACGCCGAGGGCGACATCGAGCCCATCCGGCGCGTCTGTTGCATTCGCTACCTTCTGCCTGGCCTGGGCTATTGCGGCAACTGTCCGCTGGCGTGTCGCGAGAAGACCGAGGCGCAACCGCCACGCCGCGTGGCCAACGGCTGACTCCCCCGCCTGCTTGCCCGTTTCCCCTGCGTGGTAACGTCGACTTGTCCACACGGACATCGGCACTCGGAAAATGCATGCTCGACCCCCTTGAAAACCCCTCGACCGCTCCTATTTTCGCCTATGAGAGAGGTGCTGCATCTTCGCGTGGCGGTCTCTCTCGAGAGTCTGTCTAATGTAGGAGGTGTTCGCCATGTTCGACGATATCAAGCGTTTCGAGACGGGGGCGCCCCAGCAATTGGACTGGTTCCGTCAACTGCTGGATGGCTTCTTGAATGACGGCGACGCGATGGATATTCGCGCGGTGCCACGCGGGAGTTTCCCGATGATCAACGTGGCGCGAAGCGACGATGCCGTGCGGGTCTACGTATTTGCCGCAGGGCTGTCGCCGTCGGATCTGACCATCGATGTCCAGGATAACGTCCTCACCCTGCGTGGCCGGCGCGATACGCTGCCGGACAGTGACGAGGATGGAAACGCGCGTCCGGTATTCCGGCGCGAGCGGGCCAGTGGCGAGTTCGTGCGTGCGATCGCATTGCCGGATGGACTGGACGCCGAGCGTGCCGAGGCGCGCCATGCCCATGGCGTGTTCGAGATCGTGTTGCCCAAGCGAGAGGAACTCAAGCCGCGGCGTATCGAAGTCAAGGCGGCTTGAAGAACGTCGATCACCTTGAACCAAGGAGGCATGCACCATGAGTAACATCGTTCGTTCATCCAGCCACTCTCCGCTTCAACAACGTGACCAGGAAAAGCGTTCACAGGACGCTCTGCTACCGGCGGTGGATATCTTCGAGGAGTCCGACGTCCTCAAGCTGGTGGCGGATATGCCCGGTGTGACGCACGAGTCGCTGAAAGTGGAAATCGACAACAACGTGCTGAGCCTGGAAGGCGACATAGCCTTGAACATGCCGGAAGGACTGAGTGCGTTGCATGCCGAGGTCCGCGGACAACGGTTCGCGCGGCGTTTCAATCTCAGCCACGAGATAGATGGCGATGCCATTACGGCCACTATCGTCAATGGTGTCTTGACGCTGACGCTGCCCAAGAAGGATAGCCATCGCACTCGGCGTATCGAAGTTCAGGCGGCATGAGTAGCAGCGCCAGTACGATGGATGGTGCCAGATGTGACCGATCGTCCATCCTGGCCCGGTCGACGTGACGAGTGCCCACATGCGCGTGGGCACTCTTTTTTCTCCCGCCGCTTTTTTCTCCATCCGACCGTGACGGAGGGAGCCGAGCGCCTTTCCAGAAGCGGGCGATGCCGCACCTAAAAGACTAGTCGCCGCCCACGGCACGGCGTTCGGCAGGGGCGGCATTCAGCCGTGCGGCGGGAAACACGCATCGAAAGAGCGCACCCTGGCCGGGGTGGCTGTCGATATCGAGGTGCGCGTCGTGGCGCAGCAGGACGTGCTTGACGATGGCCAGGCCCAGGCCGGTGCCGCCGTTGGCGGCGCTGCGCCCCTTGTCGACGCGGTAGAAACGCTCGGTGAGGCGTGGCAGGTGTACCGGGTCGATCCCTTCGCCGTCGTCCTCGACCTCGACCGCGGCACCCTCCTTCCAGGCTTTCCAGCGCAACGTGACGGTGCTGCCCGACGGCGTGTATCGCACGGCGTTGAAGACCAGGTTGGAAACGGCGCTGCGTATCTCGCCATCGGCGCCCAGCAGATGGCGGTCGTCGTCGATTTCCAGGCGCACGTCATGACTGCCGTTGCAGAGTGCGGCGGCATCGTCGCGAATGTTCGCCAGCAGCGCGGCCATGTCCAGCGGTACCGGATCGTCACGGGTCTGGTCGGTTTCCAGCTTCGACAGCAACAGCAGATCCTCGACCAGTCGCTGCATGCGTTGCGACTGCTCCTGCATCTGTCCGAGACCCCGTTGCCAGCGGGGCGGTAATTGATCGGCGTTGTCGAGGTAGGTTTCCAGATAGCCGGTGAGCACGGTGAGCGGCGTGCGCAGTTCGTGGGAAACGTTGGCGACGAAGTCGCGCCGCATTTCTTCCAGGCGATGCAGTCGCGAGATGTCGCGGGCCATGACCAGGCGCTCGTTGTCGCCGAACAACGTGATTTGATACTGCAGCGTCACGTCATCGCGCAAGGGCGATGCCAGGGTGAGCGGTTCGCGGTAATCGCGGGCGTTGAAGTAGGCCACGAAGCGCGGGTCCCGCAGGAAGTTGGTGATGTGCTGGCCGCGGTCGTGGGGCGATTGAAAGCCGAGCATCTGCGTGGCGGCGGTGTTCCACCACTCCAGATCGCCATGGCCGTCGAGCATGACCACGGCATCGCGCATCGCCTCGCAGGAGTCCTGCACGCGCCGGATGATGTCGCGCAGGCGTGCCTGGGATTGGCGCTGCGTCTTCTGATACTTGTAGAGGCGGTCGAACAGATCGCCCCAGACGCCGGCCCCGACGGGGGGTGTCTCGTGGGGGTGCTGGGTCAGCCAGACGTACAGGGCACGCAAATGGCGCAGATGCAGATACACGTAGAGGCCCAGGCCGGCGGCCAGCCCCCAGCCGGGCTCGCCGAGCAGCCAGCCCAGAGCACCGAGTCCGACGACCAGGTACGCCAGTCGCCACAGTTCGTTGGTCCAATAGTGCACGCGCTAGTCCTTGGCGGAGAAGCGATAACCGGTGCCGCGTACCGTCTGGATGAGATGCTGATGGGCCTCGCCGAGCGCCTTGCGCAGGCGGCGGATGTGCACGTCGACGGTGCGCTCCTCGACGTAGACATTGCCACCCCAGACCTGATCGAGCAACTGGCTACGCGTGTAGGCCCGCTCCTGATGGGTCATGAAGAACTGCAAGAGCCGATACTCGGTGGGGCCTACATCCAGTGCCTGGCCGTTGGCGCTGACCCGATGGCTGACCGGATCGAGGAGCAGGCCCTCGATCTCCACCGGGTCCTCCACGCCCTTGGGAGTCGTGCGGCGCAGCACGGCCTTGAGGCGTGCCACCAACTCCCGCGGCGAGAAGGGCTTGGTGATGTAGTCGTCGGCGCCGGCTTCCAGCCCCTGGATCTTGTTGTCTTCCTCGCTCTTGGCGGTGAGCAGGATGATCGGCAATTCGGCAGTGGCGGTATCGCGCTTGAGACGCCGCGCCAGTTCGATGCCGCTGGTGCCGGGCATCATCCAGTCGAGCAGCAACAGGTCGGGTTGGTCGTCGACCACCATGGCATGTGCCGCCTGAGCGTTGTCGGCTTCCAGCACACGGTAGTCGGCCATTTCCAGCGCCACCGCGATCATTTCGCGGATGGACGCTTCGTCATCGACGATGAGCACGGTCTTGGCGGTCATGGGCGTAGGCCTCTTGCGGATCGCGATGGCGCGAATCACTCATGAATGACATCAGCATGACGATTACAACGCGCTAATGTGACAACTTCGTGACACGCGATCTACAGCATAGGCCATAGCGACAAGGCGATGCCCGCGAAGACCACCAGACCGGCCCAATGATTGTTGAGAAAGGCCCGGAAGCAATGGTCGCGTTCGCGATGGCGGATCAGGCGGTGCTGGAAGACGAAGATCGCCCCCATCGCAGCCAGCCCCAGCCAGAAGAAGCCTCCCAGCGCCAGGCGCAGGCCGACCCAGGCCAGCAGCAGCAGGGTCAGCGCCTGCAGCAGTCCGATCATCAGGCGGTCGGCGCGCCCGAACAGCACCGCCGTGGACTTGATGCCGACCTTCAGGTCGTCATCGCGGTCGACCATGGCATATTCGGTATCGTAGGCCACCGTCCAGGCCACGTTGGCGGCGAGCAGTAGCCAGGCTTCCAGCGGTACCTGGCGTTGAATGGCCATGAACGCCATGGGGATCCCCCACGAGAAGGCAGCCCCCAGCACTACCTGGGGGAAGTGCGTATAGCGTTTCATGAACGGGTAGGTGGCCGCCAGGGCCAGTGCCGCGAAGGACAGCAGCACGGTTGGCAGATTGGTCAGGCAGACCAGGCCGAAGGCAATGATCACCAGGCCCGCGAAGAGCACCTTGGCTTCTTTCTCGGTGATGCGTCCGGTAGCCAGTGGCCGGTCGCGGGTACGCTTGACGTGCCCATCGAAATGGCGATCGGCGTAGTCGTTGACCACGCAACCGGCGGCGCGCATCACGTACACGCCGATGACGAAGATCAGCAGCGTACCGCGTTCGGGGATACCCTCGGCCGCCAGCCACAGCGCCCACAACGTCGGCCACATCAGCAGCCAGGTGCCGATGGGGCGGTCGAGTCGTGTCAAGCGCAGAAAGTCCGGCACGCGGGCCAGGCCGCTGGGGTGCGCGGCATCGGATGAGTCGGCGGACATCGGGCTCTCCTATGACAACGTGGCTGTGAAAAGCAACGTGGCTGTGTAACGTGAGCGGCCAGCTTAGCGCGATGGCAGCGAGAGGTCAGCGGCCATCGCGGCGAGAAAGAATTCCTGGACGAGAATCCTGGTTCTGCCCACGCGCAGGAGCGAGCGCCGCCCCCAGGGGCCGGCGTCTCCTCGCCAGGCGTCCAGCCCCGTCATGGCCGGCGCACGGATCGCTTCGATGGGGCCGCGCTCGAGGTTAGGTTGCCGAAATAGCCAACTGCCCAGCGAACGCTCTCCCAGCGTGCATAGCCGTGCGCCGGACAGTCCCTCCAGCGGTGCCACGGAACGGGCCGCAACCCAGGAGGCATTGCCCAGCCGCAACAGGACTTCCCGGTGCCAGACGTGCGTGCGGTGCGGCAGCCCCAGTGCCTGGGCTTCGTCGAGGCGTGGCCTGGTCACGCCCTGGGTGAGCAGACGCACCGAGAATGGACGGGGGCTGGCGATGCGCAAGCGCGCGGTCAGTGAATCGCGAGAGGCCACCCAGGGCCACCAGTCGGGGCTCATTCGAGGACGCTGCGCGGCGATGGGCAGCCAGTGCGGCCAGCCTGGGAAGCGGTCAGGAGACATGAGAGCGATGGCTTAGAAAAGAAAGATGTTAGTGTAACATGCGCAGCTTACGCGCTTTTTCGGCGTTCGAGCGATAGCCCGCCACGCCGGGTGTGGATATGTCATTACCATGAGCTTGTCATCAGTGCGTGAGGCGTTATGAGCGATCCTCTGATCATCGTCGGCAGCGGCATGGCCGGTATGGGCCTGGCGCGCCAGGTGCGCGCCCGCGATGCACGGCGTGCCATCACCCTGATCACCGCCGATAGCGGTGACGAATACTCGAAACCGCTGCTGTCCACGGGCTTCGCCAAGCATTTGCCGCCTGCACGGCTGGCGATGCGTTCCCCTCTCGAGGTCGCCGAGGCGCTGTCGGCGGTGGTGCGTACGCATACCCGGGTCGAGGCCATCGATCCTCGCGAGCGCACGCTTGGCATAGGCGCGGAACGCCTCGCCTACGGCGACCTCGTGCTGGCCACCGGTGCCGCACCCAGCGTCCCCTTCACGTGGGACGCTGCCTTGCACGATCGCGTATTCACCATCAACGACCTCGACGACTATCGCGGCTTTCATGCCGCGTTGTCGCGCCTGGGACCGGGGGCGCGCGTGGCCATCGTCGGTGCCGGCCTGGTGGGGTGCGAATTCGCCAACGACTTGCTGGCCGGAGGACATCGCATTGCCCTGGTCGCGCCCGAAGCGGCACCGCTGGCGCGCCTGCTGCCGCCGGCCCTGGGCCGCGTGCTGGGCGGTGCGATGCACGACGCCGGCATCGACATGCGGCTGGGACGCACCGTTGCGAGCCTGCAGCGCGATGGCGAGGCGGTGGCACTGACGCTCGATGACGGCGATACCTTGCCCGCCGACCTCGTGCTGATCGCCACCGGGCTCATGCCGCGCACCGAGCTTGCCGATGCCGCCGGTCTCGAGACGTCGACCGCGGGCATCCAGACCGACCGTTACCTGGCGACTTCCGCGCCGCGTATCCATGCGTTGGGCGATTGCGCCTGTGTGGCGGGGCTCAATGCCATGTACGTTCAGCCGCTCCAGGCCAGCGCCAAGGCACTGGCGGCCACCTTGACCGGCACGCCGACGCCGGTGGCCTATGGTGCCTGGCCGGTGGTGGTCAAGACGCCGTTGTGCCCGGTGGTGGCCCTGCCGCCACGCCAGTCGCCGGCACGCTGGCGTATCGAAGGCGACGGCAGCGATTTCAGCGCCTTTGCCGAAGACGAAGCGGGGCGTTTATTAGGATTTGCGTTGACAGGGGGCTGCGTACGTCGGAAAGTCGAGCTGGCGCGGGCTGCCCCGCCGTTGCTACCCTAGCTGAAGTCGCCACGCCGGCGGTCGTCGGCTGGCGCCATCATGGGGATAGTGTCAGTACCGTGCCAATGGCGCGGTGCTCATTTCGACCACTGAAAAACAACAAGCGACATCATGGGTGTCGCGTTCGTTGCCAAACCAGGAGGGCTTTATGCGCAAGCCAGAACTCGCCGCGGCTATCGCCGAGCGTGCCGATCTTTCCAAAGACAAGGCCAGTCAGGTACTTAACGTCATTCTCGATGAAATCACAGGCACTGTGTCCAAGGGCCAGGATGTCTCGTTGATCGGCTTCGGTGCCTTCACCGTACGCGAGCGTGCCGCGCGTACCGGCAAGAATCCGCAGACCGGCAAGCCGTTGACCATTCCGGCGAGCAAGACCGTGGCCTTCAAGCCCGGCAAGGCGCTCAAGGACGCCGTGAAGTGAGTGAAGGCACGGAGCGTGCGTGCCATTGCATGGCCCGCGCTCCGTGCGATTTCTCCTTTCCCTTTTTCTTCCCCGTGGCAGGTAGCGCATGAAACTGCGTCTGATGCTGTGGTTGCTGGGCGTCATGCTCAAGCGTGCGCGCCGCCGCAATCCCCGTTTTCGCGACACCCTGGCGACCTTGCAGCGCTTCGACTGGGGGGTGGCCACCGAGGATCTCAGTCTCGCGCGGCATTACCGCATGCGTCCCGATGCGGTTACCGATGCGCCGGGATTGCCCATCGATCTCGACCTCGAACTGCGCTTTCGCGATGCCGCCTCCGGCGTTGCCTTCCTCAAGCGTCCCACGCCACATGCCTTCTTCGAGGGCCTGCGTAGCGGTCGCCTGCGGCTGGTCGGCGACTCGCGCGACCTGGAACGTCTGCAAGGATTGCTCAAGCACCTGCGCTAGCGACGGCTGGACGCGGCTGACGGTGGCGAGCGGTGCCCCTCGTCGAGTCGAGTTCGTTATACTAAGGTCGTAGGCGAGTTCTTCCGCCGCCAATGCTGCGTGGCGACATCGGCCACGCGACGTTCTTGCCATCGCCTTGTCGAGAGATATGCTGCCCACCTCGCTGACTCAACCGCTCAGACGCCTCTGGACCCTGGAGCCCTTCGCCTACAGCCTGCGTGTCTTCATCGCTCTGGCCGGTGCCATGGCGACGTGCTGGTACCTCGACGACATGGGCAAGCTGATCCCGCTGTTCCTGGGGATCATCGCCAGTGCTCTGGCGGAAACCGACGATACCTGGCAGGGGCGCCTGCAGGCGCTGTTGGTCACTCTGTTCTGTTTCGGCGTCGCGGCGCTGTCGGTGGAACTGACGTTTGCGCATCCGCTGGCGTTCGCGGTAGGACTCGGAGTGTCGAGCTTCGCCATGACCATGCTCGGCGCGGTGGGACAACGTTACGCGACCATTGCCACCGCGACATTGATCCTGGCCATCTACACCATGATCAGCCTGGAACAGCGCGGTGGCGTGGCTCTGGGCGAGCTATGGCGAGAGCCCTTGCTGCTGGTGGGCGGCGCGGCCTGGTATGGCGCGATCTCGGTGGTGTGGTGTGCGCTGTTCTCGCGACATCCCCTCAAGCTGAGTCTGGCTCAGGTCTTTCGTGAACTGGGTGTATACCTGAGTCTCAAGTCGGCGTTGTTCGAGCCCTTGCGCGGTCTGGACATCGAGCAGCGCCGCCTGGCGCTGGCCCGCCAGAATGGGCGTGTGGTGGCGGCGCTCAACCAGAGCAAGGAGATGATTTTCCGCCGCCTCGAGGGACAGCGCGGCGGGCGCAAGCTCAATCGCTACCTGCGCCTGTACTTCATTGCCCAGGACATTCACGAGCGGGCCAGCTCATCGCATTATCCGTATGGTGAACTGGCCGAGGCCTTCTTTCATCACGACATCCTGTTTCGCGCACAACGCCTGCTCGATCAGCAAGGGCGTACCTGCAAGGCGTTGAGCCGGGCGCTGCTTCTCGACCGTCCCTTCGATCACGGCCAAAGCGCCCAGGCGCTGGAAGATCTGAATGCCTCGCTGTCCCATCTGCGCGCCCAGCAGCGTGACGAATGGCGCGACCTGCTACGCTCGCTGGCGGCGCTGGCCGACAACCTGGCGACCCTGGAAGACAAGCTGGCGAGTGCCGACAACCCGGATGCGCGCGCCGACAACGAGGACAGCAGCCTTTTCGATCGCTCGCCGCGCGGGCTGGGAGACATCGCGGACCGCCTGCGCTCGCACCTGACCTTGTCGTCGCCGGTGTTTCGGCACGCGCTGCGCTTGAGCGTGACGCTGCTGGCGGGGTATGGCGTGCTGCACTGGATCCATCCCACCCAAGGCTACTGGATCCTGCTGACCAGCGTGTTCGTATGCCGCCCCAACTTCGGCGCCACCCGGCGGTTTCTGCGTCAGCGCATTCAGGGCACGGTGCTGGGGTTGATCGCGGGATGGGCGTTGATCACCTTGTTTCCCGCCGAGCCCATCCAGGCGCTGATCGCGGTAGCGGCCGGGGTGGCCTTCTTCGCCACTCGTGCACGTCATTACACGCTGGCGACGGCGGCGATCACGCTGATGGTGCTGTGTTGCTTCAATCAGGTCGGCGACGGGTTCGGGCTGATCTGGCCACGGTTGTTCGATACCTTGCTGGGGGCCGCGATCGCGGGCCTGGCGGTGCTGGTGATCCTGCCCGACTGGCAGGGACGCGGCCTGCATCGCCAGGCGGCCACGACGCTCGAGGCCAGTGCGGCCTATCTGCGTGCGATACTCGCGCAATACGCCCAGGGCAAGCGCGACGACCTCGCCTATCGGCTGGCGCGTCGCAATGCCCACAACGCCGATGCCACGCTGTCCACCTCGCTGGGCAACGTGTTGCTGGAGCCCGGACATTTCCGCAAGGACGCCGATCTCGGATTGCGCTTTCTGGTCCAGTCCCACACCTTGCTGGGATATCTCTCGGCCCTGGGCGCGCATCGCGGGGCGGCCGGTGCGGCGGGCGCCGACGATGCGGCGGTGATGGCGGCCGGTGAGGAAGTGGCCGATACCCTGGAGCACCTGGCCCGTCAACTGGCGGCGCGGGCGACTGTCGCGGTGCCGGAAGCGGCCCTGATGTCGCATGCCCGGGCGTTGGAAGCGGCGGCCGCCGAGGAAGCCGGCGACGAGCGCCGCCTGCTGCAGACCCAGCTGGCGCTGGTCAGCCGACAGCTCGTCGCGGTGGGCGAGTCGGCGGAACGGCTTTCTGCCCAGGCCTCTCGCGAACAAGGCGATCTGAAGTAAGTCATGACTAACCTTGGCCGAGACGGCGAGAAAACGTAACCGATAGTGCCGTCGAATCGCTCAAATAACAACAAAACGGTTACGTCGTATCGGGGCGAGACGCCTTACTGTGCAGGCATGGAAGATGCCAAGACTCAATTCGCCGCACGTCTGCGCGAGGCCATGCAACAGGCGGGTTATGCGCCCAAGCCGGCCATCCTGGAGCGTGAATTCAATCTGCGTAACCCGGGACGCCCGGTGACGCTGCACGGCGTGCGCCGCTGGTTGCGCGGCGAGACGCTGCCGACCCAGGAAAAGCTCGTGGTGCTCGCCGAGTGGCTGAAGGTGCCGCCGGAAGCCTTGCGTTTCGGTACGCAGGTACGTCATCGCATCCGCGAGAGCGAGCAGCTATGGGAAGCCTTGAGCTACCGCGAGCGCGAGACGCTGGAGGTTTTTGCCAGCCTGCCGCCCAGCCAGCGTGCGATCGCCCGCGAGGTCATCATGGCGCTGGCCAAGGCCGGCAAGTGGGAGCGGCAGGCGGGCCTCCAGACCGACGACGATGAACCGCCCTCATCCTGACGCGCCTTCCCACATGGCCGCGTCCATGACGTCATACCTGTCCGTAATGCCCGGCGTCTTCGCCCAGCCAGCGACGAATCAACGGCGTGGCCGCCTCGGGCGCCTCGTCGAGTAGCGCGCGTGCCAGGGGACTGATGGTGTCGAGCAGGTCGCGATCGCGCTCCAGGTCGGCGATCTTCATCTGCGCCAGGCCCGTCTGACGCGTGCCGAGTACCTCGCCGGGGCCGCGCAACTCGAGATCCTTCTCGGCGATGCGGAAGCCGTCGGTCGTGTCGCGCATCACCCCGAGCCGCTCGCGCGAATGGTGTGACAGCGGCGGATGATACAGCAGCACACAGAAGCTTTCGGTCGCGCCGCGTCCTACGCGGCCACGCAACTGATGCAGCTGCGACAGCCCCAGGCGCTCGGGATTCTCGATGATCATCAGGCTGGCGTTGGGCACGTCCACCCCGACCTCGATCACCGTGGTGGCGACCAGCAGATCGAGCTCGCCGGACGTGAAGGCGGCCATGACCTCGGCTTTCTCGCCGGCTTTCATGCGCCCGTGCACCAGGCCGACCGCCAGGTCGGGCAGAGCCTCGCCCAGGTGGGCATGGGTCGCCTCGGCGGCCTGGCACGTCAGTGCCTCGGACTCCTCGATCAGCGTGCATACCCAATAGGCTTGATGCCCCTCGGCGCAGGCGCGCCGGATGCGCTCGACCACCTCGGGGCGGCGTTCGTCGGGCACCGCCACCGTTTGCACCGGCGTACGACCGGGCGGCAATTCGTCGATCATCGACAGGTCGAGATCGGCATAGGCGCTCATCGCCAGCGTGCGCGGGATCGGGGTGGCGGTCATGATCAACTGATGCGGGGTGAGGCCGCCGGCTTCGCCCTTCTGACGCAATGCCAGGCGCTGATGGACGCCGAAACGGTGCTGCTCGTCGATGATCGCCAAGCCCAGGCGATGAAACCGCACATCGTCTTGGAACAGTGCATGCGTGCCCACGGCGACCTGCACACGACCATCGGCGATGGCCGCCTTGGTGTCCAGGCGCGCCTTGCCCTTGAGCTTGCCGGACAGCCAGCCGACCTCGATGCCCAGTGGCGCGAACCAGTCGCTGAAATTGCGATAGTGCTGCTCGGCGAGGATCTCGGTGGGGGCCATGATCGCCGCCTGGCAGCCACCGGCGATGGCGGCCAGGGCCGCCATCGCGGCGACCACGGTCTTGCCCGAGCCGACATCGCCCTGCACCAGGCGCAGCATGGGCACGGCGCGTTCCAGGTCGTGGCCGATTTCGTCGAGCACTCGCCGCTGCGCACCGGTCAGCGAGAACGGCAATTGGGTCAAGAAACGCGCTTGCAGGCCACGGCCGCCGCCCAGGGAAGGGGCGCTGTCCGTCTGGATGCGCAGGCGTACCTGGCGCAGGCTGAGCTGGTGCGCGAGCAGTTCTTCCAGGGCCAGGCGGCGTTGCGCCGGATGCTTGCCCTCGACGAGTTGCGCCACCGGTGCGTCGGGCGGAGGTTCGTGCAGGTAACGCAGCGACTCGACCAGGCCCGGCAAGCGAAAGCGCTGGCGCAGGCTATCGGGAATCCAGTCCGGCAGTCCCGCATCATCATCGTCGAGGCGCTTGAGGGCCTGCTGGACCAAGCCCCTCAGGCGGGGCTGGGCCAGCCCCTCGGTGGTGGGGTAGATCGGTGTCAGGTGTTCCTCGACCGGGGCGTCTTCCTGACGCAGCAGGCGGTATTCGGGGTGGTAGATCTCCAGCCCCGTGGCCCCGGCACGCGCCTCGCCGAACGCGCGCACCCGCATGCCGCGCACGAACTGCTGCTGCTGCGCGGGCGAGAAATGAAAGAACCGCAGGCTGAGAATTCCCGAGCCATCCTTGAGACGCACCAGCAGGCTGCGCCGTCGTCCCTTGACGATATCCGCGGCGGCGATTTCGCCCTCGACCACGGCCTCGGTGCCGGCGCGCAGGGTCCCGATCGGCGTGATGCGCGTACGGTCCTGATACCGCAACGGCAGATGGAAGAGCATGTCGGCGATACTGACGATACCCAGCCGGGCGAGCTTGGCGGTCAATGCCTCGCCCACCCCGGAGAGTTCGCCGACCGGTGCGTCCAGTGCCTGAGTCTCGGTGCTCATGCCGCCTGGATGCTTTGCTGCTGGCATGCGTCGATGGCCGCGGTCAGGGCATCGATGGCCTTGGGCCGCGGGAAGCTGGCGCGCCAGGCGATGGCCACCGTGCGACTCGGTACGCTATTGGCGAATGGCCGGCTCTCGAGCAGCCCCGACTCGTAGTGCCCGGTACCGATGGCCGACTTGGGCAATACCGTGATGCCCAGCCCGGATGCCACCATGTGGCGAATGGTTTCCAGCGAGCCGCCCTCGGCGATCAGGGTGTTGCTGGGATTGTTGAGCTGGTTGCTGATGGCCGGGCATGCCTCGAGAATCTGGTCGCGGAAGCAGTGTCCCTCGCCCAGCAGCAACAGCCGTTCCGTGAGCAGGTCTTCCTTGGCGATGGCGTCACGCTGGGCCCAGGGGTGCCCCGTGGGTATCAGCACCTCGAACGGCTCTTCGTAAATCGCCTTGGTCAGCACGTCCGGCTCGTTGAACGGCAGGGCGACGATGATGGCGTCGAGTTCGCCGCTGCGCAGTTTGCGACGAAGTTCCCCGGTGAAGCCCTCTTCGATGTACAGTGGCATCTGCGGAGCATGACGCGACAGCTCGGGGATCAAGTGCGGGAACAGGTAAGGCCCGATGGTGTAGATCGCGCCGATGCGCAGCGGACTCGCCAGCTGGTCCTTGCCTTCGGTGGCCATCTCCCTGATGAGGCTGGCCTGTTCCAGCACGCGTTGGGACTGCTCGACGATCTTCTCGCCCAGCGGCGTGACCTGTACGGTGGACTTGGAGCGTTCGAACAGCGCGATGCCCAGCTCTTCTTCCAGCTTCTTCACGGCGACCGACAGCGTGGGCTGCGACACGTAGCAGCGCTCGGCGGCGCGTCCGAAGTGGCGCTCCTGGGCCAAGGTTACGATATAACGGAGTTCTGTTAGAGTCATGATCTGGGCCTGTTCGGGCCTCCTGAGCGGCGCAATGGGTTCACTAAGGTACTCGGTGTCAGGGACTTTTTACCAAGGGACTTTTTACCAAGGGGCTAGGGAAAGGTGAAGAAATCGACTCTGATTATTGGTTGTGGCGACATCGGCATCCAGCTGGGCAAGCGCCTGCTCGAGGCGGGCCAGCGTGTGATCGGCGTCCGCCGTCATGTCGCGCCACTCGAGGGCACGGGCATCGAGCCTCTGGCGCTGGATATCTCCGACCCCGCCGGGCTCGGGCAGCTGCCCGACGCGGATACCGTAGTCTACATTCTGAGTGCCGAGCGTTTCGACGAGAACGCTTACGCCGAGGCCTATCCCAAGGGGCTCAAGGCGGTGCTCGGTGAACTCGAGACGCGTGCCACGCCTCCCCGGCGGGTGTTCTTCGTCTCCTCGACCAGCGTCTACGCCCAGCAGGCGGGCGAGGTCGTCGACGAGACCTCGGAGACGGTGCCCTCGGGCTTCTCCGGCGTGTTGATGCGCGAGGCCGAGCAGGCGCTGCTCGATCATCCGCTGC
Source organism: Chromohalobacter sp. (assembly GCF_039830575.1). Classification (NCBI taxonomy): domain Bacteria; kingdom Pseudomonadati; phylum Pseudomonadota; class Gammaproteobacteria; order Oceanospirillales; family Halomonadaceae; genus Chromohalobacter; species Chromohalobacter sp. The sequence goes on from NZ_JBDOOX010000003.1 coordinate 329,730, forward strand.
CCGGCACTGTGGTACGTTTTTCCGGCATTTACGGCCCGGGGCGCGACCGCCTGATTCGCCAGGTCAAGGAGGGGCGCGTCGCGGCGGCGAATCCGCCGATGTATTCCAACCGCATCCACCGCGACGACTGTGCCGGTGTCCTGACCCACCTGATCGCCCTGGCGCAGGACGGCCAGCCGCTGGAGACGCTCTATCTGGCCAGTGACTGCGAGCCGACGCCGTTGCACGAAGTCATGACCTGGATGGCCGGCAAGCTCAAGGTCGAGCTCACCGAGACCATCCAGTCGCCACTGCGTCGGCGTGCCAGCAAGCGCTGCGACAACACCCGGCTGCGTGACAGTGGCTACCGCTTTCAGTATCCCACCTTTCGCGAGGGGTACGAAGACGTTCTCAAGCAGGGCGGCTTCCTGACCGCCACGGAAAGCGCCTGACGACTGACCTCGCCAACCCGCAAAACCATGACAAAGCGCCTGCGGGCGCTTTTCTGCTGTCTGCCGGGCGCGGGCGTTCAGTGTCTTGGCGAGACGGTTCCTGTTCGGGGCGATCTGGCACTGTTCTTTCTTGTGTGAAAATGTAAAGGCCTTGCGTCAAAATGATGGCTCAACCCACACATGAACCATGACGTGATGTCTTCAGAAACGACCGACTTGGCAGCATTGGAGCGTTTTTTCGAGAAACTGGCGTTGCTTCCCCCACCAGCGCCCCCTACGCCCAATCTGTTTTCCGAGGCAGGGCCAGGGACGAACGAGAACCGCCTGTCAAACTTGATGGCCTTCTTCATGGGTGGTTATCCCGGCTCGCCCCGTTGGTTGGCCAAGGCCGTGTTGCATGCACTCGTACGTCAAGGTGGCTTCGATCACGAACACCTACAGCGAATCGACTGGGAATCGGTCACTACCGAGCGGGAAGCGGGAAGCTGGAATATCGAGAGCGAATCGACGAAACGCCTGGATCTGGTGGTTTCGGGACACGACTTCGTATTGGGTATCGAGCATAAAGTGTGGTCGTCCGCGAAATATAACCCGTTCAACGTTTACGACGACTTGCTGAACCGTCGTGCGGCTCAAGTCTACAAGTGCATCCTGCGCCCGGACGATTCCGAGGAGGATGTTCCAGGATATGCAAAAAAAGCAGGTTGGGTAGTGCTGTCCTACTCGGCAATATTGAAGTCGGCTTACGAACTGTATGGGCAAGATGTCGCGGCATTAAATCAGACGAAATGGCAAATATTCTATCAAGAGTTGTTGCAGCATCTCGACGCTATTGCTCACCCGAAGGAAGCAAAGACAATGACGGAAGAAGAGCTGGATTTTTCGCTAAAGCATTTCAACGACCTCTACGAAGCCTCTCAACGTCTGGATAAATTCGAGCAAGAGTTGATGGCGGAAGGCAAAAGCCATATTGCTGCTGCGTTGCAGATAGACACCAGCGAGCTTGGCACCAATAAAAGGTCGGAGGATTGGGGAGAGCAGACAAGGGTATGGCGCTTCTTCCCTCACACTTGGGGTGAAAATAATGGTAAAGGCTCTCAGGTATGCTTGATTTATTACCCGTCAGCAGAGTCAGAAGGCGATGAAAGCATCGGTTTCGAGGTGAGAGCGTATTTGGAAAGTCAGGAGCGTCACGACCCCTGGCTTAAGGAAATCGAGCAGGCATTTTTGAAAATAACGCCTATCACCAAACAGCGGGATTGCACTTGGTATAGGGATGGCTATGGCAATGACACTTGGCCTGAAATCGCAGGGCGCTGGCTGGTTTTGAGTGCTTGGCCCCGCGAGTACACCAAAGCAGGCGCGATGACAGCACTGGGCGATTTGGCTAAGTGGGTGGACGAACACGCCTTTCAGACAGAAACTCATATCGCAGGCTAGGTCTAGTAGTAAGCTGCCAACCACCATTGTATTGCCTTCAGTGACACCTCGCTTGGCGAGGCGTTGCAATAACCGCGTGCTTCTTGCAGCCCCCATTTACCGCCTTGCGGGGCGAGCGCAATGGTCAGCACTTCAGGCGCTTGCATGTGGTAGACGATTACCTGGCGCGCGGCGATTTGTGCCGCGTAACTGCCGATGCAGTGATGCATTCGCTTGCCTTCTTCCAGCAGGGCATCCCAGCTCGTCAGCGCGACGATATCGGCATCGCCGGGCAGGGGCGCCTCAGGATAATCGCCATACTGCATAGCGAATGCAGCGCCACAGTTCTCCCGGCTCAGGGCATTGAAACGTTCCACCAAGTCGTCATGCAGCTGCTGCAACGCCTGGGGGTCGCTTGCGCGGTAGAGCTGGGTGCCATTGGGCGCGAGGCGTTGAATGTCCAGGACCATGCGCTGTAACCAGATGATTTCGTGCAACGGCGCGTCCTGCCCGATCATCTCCAGCAGCTTTGGCCAAGAAGCGGGGAAGCGGTGCAGGAACCACACATGGTTGAGAGTAGGGTGAGTGAGGTGCCTTAGTAGCGCCAAGGCATCGGGGTGTTGCAGGCATTGCCGTGCGGCGTCCAACTGCCAGTTCGTGAGCGGAGTCACTGGAATACGACGCAACAGCCTAGCGAGTGAAGCGGAGCCGGGCAGGCCGATGGTTTCCAATAGCCGGGCGCGCTTGCTGGAAAGCCATGCCGCCAGTTCGGCTTGTTCAATATCCATCCGATGTGCCCAATCGAGGGCGAAGATCAGCAGTAGTGGGCAGTCCACGGCTAGTTGTCGGGCGGAGGTTAGGCAGGCGCATGCCTGATAGAGGGCATAACGCAGGAAAGGTACGTTATTGCCCAAGAATACGAGTTCCGACGGTACGCCCTCCCCGATGATATCGTCCCGAGCGAGCAGCATTTCCAGAGGGATACCGGGCGCTTGGAGAAAGCAGCTTTTCACGATGATGGTGCCTTCGCTGATGCTTCTCCAGGCGAAGGGGCTGGAGCCGCACCAGCCTTGAATCTCAAGCGTCAGTGGATAACCCAGCTGCGCGGAGAGATCCACCGAGCGCCAGTTGGCGTCCTCACCGTGGTGTGTGGACCGACAGGATGGTAAGAGCACCTTTTTCAGGCGTTGCCACGGTAGTAGGGCAACCTTCCTTGAGGGGAGCCGCTCCCAGAGGGAGACGTGCTTCTTATCCTGGCGTCCGTCTTGAGCGAATAGCGGCTTCATCGGAGGAGCTCTGTACGGGAGAAAACCATGGCCGGACTGTACAACACGGCTGCGACAAAACGCGTCGCGAACTTGCCCGTCAATAGCGACTTGCAGGGAAAATTACGCGCTTTGAACAGCATCCTGGCGGATGTTCAGCACTTTCTCCTGGCAGATTTGGCAACGCGTACCGTCATTCTTCTGGGCAATTCATGCTGGTGGTATCAATCGACACCGCACGCCAACGTCCGATAGCGCGAGCCACCATTGTCGAGCTGCGATTCCACCAGGGCGAGACGGTCGAAGCGCCAGCGGATCGGGGTGGGCAGCCGTGACGCCGGTGCCGCGCGGTCGGCCTGGCGCACCAGGCTGACATGCGGGGTGAAGTCACGCTGCGGCGCGGTGAAGCCATGACGGGCCAGCGCCTGCCAGAGCTCGGCATCGAGCGCCATCAGCTCGGGACTCGACGCCTGGCTGCCCGCCCAGACGATGCGGGGCTTGGGGAAATGCCCCAGCCGATCCAGCGTCCACTCGCCCTGCAGCGCCGGCCAGGCCTGCGCGAGGGCGACGAGTGGGGCGATTCGGGCCTCGTCGACATTGCCCAGAAACGCCAGCGTGATATGCATGTTCTCCGCGGGCAGCGGGTAGCCGCCGCAGAGTGGCGCCAGGCGCTGAGCCTCGGCGGCCAGCGCCCGGCGAGTGGTGTCGTCGGGCCACAGGGCGAAGAAGAGTCGGCGAGAAACGGTCACGATGGCGGCTCCCGGTGGGGTTGCCAGCAGGGTGACGCATCAGCCCTTTCTTGCCAACGGTGTCAGGCACGGTCCGCACGAGGCCTGTCCCCACAAGAAGACCCATGGCTGCCCAGGCCGATCGCGCGCATGACATGCCGCTCATGCAGGTTCGTCGCCCTGCCGAGGGTGGCTTTCACCTTCCGGATTGCTTTCACCCTCCATCGTGGAGCCGTGACCCCGATCGAGCGGGCCGGCCAGCTTGCGCAGTGCGACGTAGAAGACCGGCGTCAGGAACAGGCCGAACAGGGTCACGCCGAGCATCCCGGCGAACACCGCGATCCCCAGCGCCTGACGCACCTCGGCCCCCGCGCCGTGCCCCAGCGCCAGCGGTATCACCGCCGCGGTGAAGGTGATCGAGGTCATGATGATCGGACGCAGCCGCAACCGGCAGGCCTCCAGTGCCGCTTCCACCACGCCGTGCCCCTGGAACTCGAGCTCGCGGGCGAATTCGACGATCAGGATGGCGTTCTTGCAGGCCAGCCCGATCAGCACCACCAGGCCCACCTGGACGAAGACGTTGGTATCGCCGCCTGAGAGCCTGACACCGACGAGTGCCGACAGCAGGCACATCGGCACGATCAGGATCACCGCCAGCGGCAGGATCCAGCTTTCGTAGAGCGCCGCCAGTACCAGGAACACCAGCAGGACCGCCAGCGGGAACACCACCAGCGCGGCATTGCCCTGAGTGGACTGCTGATAGCTGAGGTCGGTCCATTCGAAGTCGATGCCATCCGGCAGTACCCGTGCGCCGATATTGGACAGGACGCTCATCGCCTGGGGCGAGGAGAGCACCCGCGGATCGGCCTCGCCGGCCAGGTCCGCCGCCGGATAGCCGTTGAAGCGCAGCACCGGGTCGGGGCCGAAGCTCTGGTGGATATCGATCATCGAGCCGATCGGTACCATGTCGCCCTGGGCGTTGCGGGTGCGCAGCCGGGCGATGTCCTCGACGCTGTCGCGATAGGGGGCGTCGGCCTGGGCGATGACCTGCCAGGTGCGGCCGAAGGTATTGAAATCGTTGACGTAGGTGGAGCCAAGATAGGTCTGCAGGATATCGAACAGGTCGCTCACCGCCACGCCCTGGGTCTTGGCCTTGAGTCGGTCCACCTCGGCATCGAGCTGGGGCACGTTGGCCTGATAGCTGGTGATCGGATAGCTCATGCCCGGCGTCTGCACCACCGCGCCCTGGAAGGCGGTCACTGCCTCCTGCAGCGGGCCGTAGCCGAGGCCGCCGCGGTCCTCGATGAACAGCTGATAGCCCGAACCGTTGCCCAGCCCGAGAATCGGCGGCGGCATGAACGAGAACGCGATGCCATCCTTGAGACCGCCGATCTTGCCGGCGATCTCGGCATTGATCTCCGCCGCGGTGCGGGTGCGCTGATCGAACGGCTTCAGGGTCAGAAACGCCAGCCCGGTGTTGGCGGTGTTGGTGAACTGCAGCGCGTTGAGGCCGGGAAACGAGATGGCGTGTTCGACGCCGTCGGTCTCCATGGCGATGTCCACCACCTGACGCAGCAGGGCATCGGTACGTGCCAGCGAAGCGCCCTCGGGAAGTTTCACGCCGGCGATCAGGTACATCTTGTCCTGCACCGGAATGAACCCTGGCGGCACGATCTTCAACAGATAGCCGGTGGCCCCCAGCAGGGCCAGGTAGACCACGAACACCGCGCCGCGACGGCGCAGGCTCCTCGATACCACGCCCTGGTAGCGCCTGGAGCTGGCGTTGAAGAAGCGGTTGAACGGTCGGAACAGCCAGCCGAACAGGACGTCGATCACCCGGGTCAGGCGATCCTTCGGAGCGTCGTGGGGCCTGAGCAGCATCGCCGCCAGGGCCGGTGACAGGGTCAGCGAGTTGATCGTCGAGATCACCGTCGAGATGGCGATGGTCACCGCGAACTGGCGGTAGAACTGGCCGGTCACGCCGGAGAGGAACGCCATCGGCACGAACACCGCGCACAGCACCAGGCCGATGGCGACGATCGGCCCGGACACCTCGCGCATCGCCTGATGCGCGGCGGCCCGTGGCGCCAGCCCCTGGCCGATGTTGCGCTCCACGTTCTCCACCACCACGATGGCGTCGTCGACCACGATACCGATGGCGAGCACCAGCCCGAACAGGGTCAGGGTGTTGATCGAATACCCCAGCAGCAACAGCACCGCGAAGGTCCCCACCACCGAGACCGGCACCGCCAGCAGCGGAATCAGCGAGGCGCGCCAGGTCTGCAGAAACAGCGTCACCACCAGCACCACCAGCAGTATCGCCTCCAGCAGGGTCTGGATCACCGAGCGGATCGAGTCGCTGACGAACAGGGTGGTGTCGTAGACGGTGCGATACTCCACCCCCGGCGGGAACCGGGTGGCCAGCTCGTCCATGGTGCGGACTACCTGGTCGCGGATCTGCAGGGCGTTGGCGCCGGGCGACTGGAAGATGCCGATTGCCACCGCCTCCTTGCCGTCCAGCCGGGAGCGCAGAGTGTAGTCGCCCGCGCCCATCTCGAGCCGAGCGACATCGCCAAGTCGCAGGATCTCGCCATCCTCGCCGACCTTGAGCACGATGTTGCCGAATTCCTGCTCGGTGGACAGGCGCCCCTTGGCGTTGATCAGGGTGAGGAAGTCGCTGTCCGGCATCGGCTCGGCGCCGATCTGGCCGGCGGAGACCTGGACGTTCTGTTCGCGCATGGCGTCGACCACATCACCGGCGGTGAGACCGTGAGAGGCGATGCGGTCGGGGTCCAGCCAGGCGCGCATGGCGTAATCGCCGCCGCCGAACAGCTGCGCCTCGCCGACACCGGAAATCTTCGCCAGCTGGTCGCGCACGTGCAGGCGCGCGTAGTTGCGCAGGTAGAGGGTATCGTAGCTGTCATCCGGCGAGACCAGGTGCACCACCATCAGGAAGGTGGGGGACTGCTTCTGGGTGGTCACGCCCTGTCGCCTCACCGCTTCCGGCAATCGCGCCAGCGCCTGGCTGACCCGGTTCTGGACGCGCACGGTGGCCTGTTCGGCATCCGTCCCGGGCTGGAAGGTGATGGTCATCTGCAGCACGCCATCGGAGCCGGCCACGGACTTGAAGTACATCATGTCCTCGACACCGGTGATCGCCTCCTCCAGCGGCGTCGCCACGGTTTCCGCGATCTCCTTGGGGTTGGCACCCGGATAGGTGGTGCGCACCAGTACCGAGGGCGGTACCACCTCCGGATACTCGCCGACCGGCAGGTTGGGAATGGAAATCGCCCCCACCGCGAAGATGATGATGGAGAGCACCGCGGCGAAGATCGGCCGGTCCACGAAAAAGCGGGAAAAATTCATGACCACTGGCTCCTGGGCGGTGAGGACGACGCCCACCGCGTCTTGTCATTCCGGGGAGAAAGAAGCGCCTGCAGGCAGTGCTAGGACCGCGTGGCGATGTCGTTGCCGGCGTTCGGCTCGCGCATGGCCACCGGGTTCGGCGTGACTGGCATGCCGGGGGCGAACACCTTCTGGGTACCGTTGACGATCACCCGCTCACCGGCCTTCAGCCCGTCGCGGATCACCACCAGCTCTCCCACCTCGCGGCCGAGCTCCACCTGACGGGGGGTCACGGTGGCGTCATTGCCGACCACGTAGACGAAGCGCCGATCCTGATTGGCGAGCACGGCCTTGCGATTCACCAGCACGGCCTGCTCGAGGTGAGCCACGGGCATTTCCACACGCGCGAACTGGCCGGGCCTGAAGAGGCCATCCGGATTGGGCAGAACGGCGCGATAGCGCAGCGTGCCGGTATCGGCGTTGATCTGGTTGTCGACGAAATCCAGCCGTCCCTGATGGGGGAAGCCCGTCTCGCCGGTCAGGCCGATGTTCAGCGTCAGGGGTTCGTCCCGGGCCATCAGTGCCTGCGTCCCCTGGGCTTCGGTTTCGTTGCTGTCGAAGTAGACGTACAAGGGATCCATCGACACCAGCGTGGTCAGCACCGACTGGTCGGCACTGGCGAGGTTGCCCCGGGTGATCATGGCGCGACCGGTGCGGCCGGCCACCGGTGCGGTGACCCGGGTGTACTGCAGGTCCAGCTCGGCACTGGTCAGTGCGGCTTCGGCTTCCGCTTGCTGCGCCCGGGCATTGAGCGCGGCTGCCTGGCGCTGATCGTGCTGTTCACGGGAGATCATGTTTTTCTGGATCAACTGGCGGGATCGGCCGGCCTCGACCTCGGTGAGCTGGCGCTGACTCTGCGCCTGAGCCAACGATGCCTTGGCGGCCTGGACGCGAGCCTCGTAGGGGCGGGGATCGATACGGAACAGCAGGTCACCCGACTCGACCAGCTCGCCTTCCTCGAAGGCGACCTCGTCGATGTAGCCGCTCACCCGTGGCCGGACCTGTACGGTCTGGGGTGACACTACGCGGCCGGTGAAAGTCTCGCGCAGCGTGACCGGCTCCACCAGGACCGTGGCCACGTCGACTTCCGGAGGCGGCGGCGCACTGGCGGTTTCCGCCCCGCCGCGTGCGTCGCAGCCGGCCATCAGCGCGATGAAGAGCGCCACGCCCAGACCACGGCACAGGCTCGTCTTCGAGACGCGTTTCTTGTCGAGCTTGTTCATTTTTTGACTCCGCGTTGACTGTTCCCGGTCGCGATCCGCCAGGAGGATCTTGTGAGCAAAGCTCGAGAACGGTTTCACCGTCGGGAGGGAGCATGGACACCGGGTATGGACGACCACTGTAGGATTTCGCCACGCACAGGCGTTATCGGGTTACTCGTCGTTGATTGCCCAATCCTGTAGAAAACGTTGATTGGCAGTAAGAGCGGCGTTCGCTCTGCCGGTAGATCGATAGCCGCTTGCCTGTTTCTTCAGAGGTCTTGCCCGATCCTGCAGGGATCGATTTTTGTCATCAAAATGCCGGTTAACTGGCCTATACTCGCGCTTTATCGAAAAACAATAACCGGTCGCCCAGCGAGGAGGTGAGTCGTGAGTATCATTCAACCTGTTTTCGAAACACTGGATGATGAGATCGACCAATTGGCGAATACTCTGTCTCGCCAGATTCAGAAATGGGCGCCGGAAGAGGGGCTGACCACCACGGCGGTGCCCGGACTCGAGCTGATACGCTCCAATTCCTCCCTCAACAACTGTGTAGGCTCGACGGTCTACGACCCTTCACTCTGTCTGATCGCGCAGGGGAGCAAGACGGTATGGCTGGGAGACCGGGAAATCCATTACGGGCCACTGAGCTGCATGGTGTCGGCGGTGCACCTGCCGGTACTGGGCAAGATCACCGAGGCTTCGGCGGAGCGGCCCTACCTGGGGTTGAAGCTCGCCGTCGATGCCCAGGAAGTCACCGATCTGGTACTGGAGCTGGGTGAGGGGCTGAGCGAGATGGAGGAGCGGGGATGCGCCGAGACCGCTTGCGGCCTCGGGCGCGTGCAGGCCGAGAAGGGGCTGGTGGAAGCCATGCTGCGATTGGTGAGCCTGCTCGATTCCCCCCAGGACATCCGCATTCTCGCACCGCTGGTGCGGCGCGAGATCTTCTATCGTGCGCTGGTCGGCGAGATCGGCCTGCACATGCGCAAGTTCGCGGTGGCCGATACCCAGACCCATCGCATCTCGAAGGTGATCGCGGTACTCAAGGATCGCTTCACCGAGCCGCTGCGCGTTCGCGAGCTGGCGGACATGGTGAACATGAGCGAGTCGTCACTGTTCCACAGCTTCAAGCAGGTCACCCGGATGTCGCCGGTGCAGTTCCAGAAAAAGCTGCGACTGCATGAAGCGCGCAGGCTGATGCTGGCTGAAGGGATGGAGGCGGCCACCGCCAGTTTCCGCGTGGGGTACGGAAGTCCATCCCATTTCAGCCGCGAGTACAGCCGCCTTTTCGGCGTGCCGCCCCGCACGGACGTGAGCAAGCTACGCGGCGAGCTGCCGCAGACCGCCCGCGCCTGAGGGTCCGCCCTGCGTCGCCGGAGGGCGGCTGGCGGATTCAGTCACCGATGACCATGACCGCTTCGGCCTCGACCTGGCTGCCCTTGGGAAGCTGCTTGACGCCGACCGCCGCACGGGCCGGGTAGGGTGCCTGGAAGTACTCTTCCATCACCTTGTTGACCACGCCGAAGTTGTCGAGATCGACGAGGTAGAGGTTGAGCTTGACGATGTCCTGCAGCGAGCCGGCCGCTTCCTGGCACACCGCCTGAAGATTGTCGAAGACCTGGCGTGCCTGGGCTTCGAAGTCCTCGGACACGAGCTCCATGGTGTGCGGGTCCAGCGGAATCTGGCCGGAGAGATAGACCGTGTTGCCGGCCTTGACGGCCTGCGAGTAAGGACCGATGGCGGCCGGGGCCTGCTCGGTGTTGATCATGGCTTTGTTACTCATGGCATGGCTCCTTGTCGTTATGCGAAGTGCACGTTGCGATGGACAAAAACGGCGACGCCGCCGCACCCGCGTGAGCGGGGGCGCCGAGCATCGCCAAAACGAAACGACCGACCCGCCGCGACAGGGGCGGCGGATCGGTCGCCATGGCGTTAACTGCGAACGCGGGTGATCTTGCCGACGTGGGGCAGGTTGCGCAGTCGTTTCATGATACTTGCCAGATGCACGCGGTCATGGACCGCCAGCGTCAAGTTGACGATCGACAGGCGTGCGTCGCGTTCTTCGATGCCGATGCGCTCGATGTTGGCATCGGCATCGGTCACCAGGCCGGCCAGTTCGGCGACCAGGCCGCGTCGCGTCTCGACGTGGAGACGCAGCGCCACCGGAAAGTCCTGGTCGATCTGCTGCGACCACTCCAGGGCGAACAGCTTGTCGGGGTCGTCGCGCAGCTCCTGCAGGTTACCACAGTCATGGCGATGCACCACGATCCCCTTGCCGACCGAGAGATGGCCGATGACCGGATCGCCGGGCAACGGATAGCAGCAACGCGCGAAGCTGATCACCATGCCCTCGGCACCGTTGATCACGATCGGTCCGCCGGAATGCGGCGAGGTCGCGACCTCCTCGGCGCTCGCAGGCTCGGTGGAGGCCAGCAGGCGCCGGGCGATGGCATAGGCCATGCGGGTACCGAGCCCGATCGATTCGAGCAGATCATCCTCGTGCTTGAGTTCCAGCTCGTCGAGCACCGCCGCCATGCGCGGCTCGGGCAGTTCCTCGAGGCTGGTCTCGAAGGCGCCCAGCGCACGGTTGAGCAGACGCCGGCCCAACTGCACGGACTCGGTGCGCTGCTGATGCTTGATCGCATGGCGGATCGCCGAACGTGCCTTGGCGGTGACCACGAAATTGAGCCAGGCGAGGTTGGGACGAGCGCCGGGAGCGGTGATGATCTCCAGCGTCTGGCCGCTTTCCAGCGTCGAGGAAAGCGGTGCCAGATGACGGTCGATGCGACAGGCGATGCAGCTGTTGCCGATGTCGGTATGCACGGTATAGGCGAAATCCACCGCGGTGGCACCGCCGGGCAGCTCCATGATGTCGCCCTTGGGCGTGAACACGTAGATATCGTCGGGGAACAGGTCGTTCTTGACGTGTTCGATGAATTCCAGGGAGTTGCCGGCGTGGCGCTGCATCTCGAGCAGGCCGCGCACCCACTCGCGGGCCCGGGCATGGCTGCCGGCGCCGATGGGGCGCTCGGTCTGGCCGGCCTTGTAGAGCCAGTGCGCGGCGATGCCGTTGTTGGCCATCGCCTCCATCTCGCGGGTACGGATCTGTACCTCGATGGGCATGCCGTTGGGGCCGAACAGCGTGGTGTGCAGGCTCTGGTAGCCGTTGGCCTTGGGGATGGCGATATAGTCCTTGAAGCGCCCCGGCACCGGCTTGTAGAGGTTGTGCACCGCGCCCAGGATGCGATAGCAGGTATCCACGTCGTCGGTGATGATGCGAAACCCGAAGACGTCCATGATCTCGACGAAGGGTTTGCGCTGGTCGCGCATCTTGCGATAGATCGACAGCAGGTGCTTCTGGCGCCCGACCACGCTGCCCACGAGCGCGTCGTCGTCGAGGCATTTCTGCAGGCTGTCCTGGATCTGGCGCATCATCGAGCGACGATTGCCGCGCGCCTTGGTGACCGCGCGCTTGATGCGCTCGGCGCGCATCGGATGAATCGCCTGGAAGGAAAGATCCTCGAGCTCGACGCGAATGGTGTTGATGCCCAGGCGGCTGGCGATACGGGCGTAGATTTCCAGCGTCTCGCGGGCGATGCGGCGTTTCTTGTCCGGACGCAGCGCGCCGAGCGTGCGCATGTTGTGCAGGCGGTCGGCGAGCTTGACGATGATCACGCGGATGTCCTTGGACATCGCCAGGACCATCTTCTGGAAGTTTTCCGCCTGGGCGACCGCCTTGTCCTCGAAGGTGATCTGGGTCAGCTTGGAGACGCCGTCGACCAGCTCGGCCACGGGGTCGCCGAACTGACGCGCCAGCGCCTCCTTGGTGATGCCGGTGTCCTCGATGACGTCGTGCAGCATGGCGGCCATCAGGCTCTGATGGTCCATGTGCATGTTGGCGAGGATGTTGGCGACGGCCAGCGGATGCGTGACGTAGGGTTCGCCGGAGCGCCGACGCTGGCCGTCATGGGCCTGCTCGGCGTAATAGAAGGCGCGCTTGACCTGCAGTATTTCCTCGGGCGGCAAGTAGCCGCCCAGCCGGTCTGCCAGATCGTCGATGGTGAACATAGCGCGCGCCTGTCGAGAAGTGAGCGAACTCAGTCGTTGAACTCTCGCTCGGGACGCGGCTTGGCGGCGGGCGGTTCGACGGCCTCGTTGAGAATGCTGCGGTCGACCAGGCCGGCGGCGATTTCACGCAGCGCCATGACCGTGGGCTTGTCGTTTTCCCAAGGCAGTTGGGCGTCGCGCGAGCCGCGTGCGAGCTGGCGCGAACGCTGGGTCGCGACCATGACCAGCTGGAAACGGTTATCGACGTTGTCGAGGCAATCTTCTACGGTAACGCGTGCCATGAGTGTGAACCCTGATCGAGAAATGAAAACGGCATAAGCCGGACCTGCGGAAGGACCCTCGAGTCTACTCGACGTCTTCCACGCGTGACAAGAGCGCCGCCAGCAGCGGGGCGTGCTCTGCCTGCACCCGCGGCATGCGGGTACGCTGGGCATGCACCAGGCAGCTCAGTTCGTCGAGCGCATGGTCGAAGGTGTCGTTGATGATGACATGCTCGTATTCGTCGTAATGCGACATTTCGTCGACCGCGTCGCGCATGCGCCGGGCGATGGTCGCCGCGTCGTCGGTGCCGCGCCCGGCAAGCCGTGCGTGGAGCGCTTCCCGCGAGGGCGGGAGAATGAAGATCGAGACGGCCTCGTCGAAGGCCTCGCGTACCTGGCGGGCACCTTGCCAGTCGATCTCCAGGATGACGTCCTGGCCGGCGTCGAGCAGGGCCTGCACGGCGGCGCGCGAGGTGCCGTAATAATTGTCGAAGACCCGCGCATGCTCGATGAAATCGCCGCTTTCGATCAGGCGCTCGAAGGTGGCGACGTCGACGAAGTGATAGTTGATGCCATTCTGCTCGCCGGGGCGCATGGCCCGGGTGGTGTGCGAGACGCTGACCTGGATGCCCGCGACGCGTTCGAGCAGGGCGCGCACCAGGCTGGTCTTGCCTGCGCCGGAAGGCGCCGAGACGATGTAGAGTGTCCCTTTTGACGGAGGCTGGATGGGCATATGGCGTGTCCGGTTGAGCCGCTTCTGGGGTAATCGGACATTATCGCATAGACTTCGTGCCCTGCCGATATCGGGTCTCTTGCGCCTTCACGATAAGGAACTTGTTGCATGTCCCATGCCGATGCGACCCCCCGACTCGCCTTTGCCGGGGTGGCCTTTGCCTTTCTCGTCACCATGCTGGGGACGACCTTGCCGACACCGCTGTACCCGGGGTATCAAACCGCCTTCGGCTTTTCCCAGCTCATCATCACGGTGATCTTCGCCGCCTATGCCGTGGGCGTGATTGCGGCACTGCTGGTGGCCGGTCGCTGGTCCGATCAGCTGGGACGTCGGCCGTTGCTTTTCGCCGGCCTGACGGCAGCGGCGCTCAGCGACCTCGTCTTCCTGGGGGCCGAGGGATTGTCGTCGCTGCTGGCCGGGCGTGTGCTGTCGGGCATGTCGGCCGGCATCTTCACCGGCACCGCCACGGTGGCCGTGGTCGAGTCGGCACCGGTGGCCTGGAAACGCACCGCGACCTTCGTGGCCACCGCCGCCAACATGGGCGGTCTGGGGCTGGGGCCGGTGGTCGCCGGGGCGCTGGCCGAATACGTGGCCTGGCCGCTGCATCTGGCCTATGCCGTGCATCTGGGACTGCTGGTGATAGCCGTGCTGGGGGTCGCCGTGGCGGCGGAGACCGTGACGCGACCGCCCCGGATTCGCCTGCGCGTTCAGCGCCTGAAGGTTCCCGCCGAGGTGCGCGGTGTCTTCATGCCGGCGGTGATCGCGGGCTTTGCCGGTTTCGCGGTCCTGGGGTTCTTCACCGCGACGGCGCCGGCCTTCATGGCACAGGTGCTGGGTCACGATAACCTGCTGGCCATCGGCCTGGTGGCGGGCTGCGTGTTCTTCGCCTCGACCCTGGGACAGCTGGCGCAGGACCGCCTGCCGCCCGCCCGGCGATTGCCGCTGGGGTGTGCCGTGGTGATCGTCGGCGCACTGGTCGTCGGCGCCGGCCTGGCCCTGGCGACACTCTGGGGCTTCCTGCTGGGGGCGCTGATCGTCGGTCTGGGGCAGGGGATCGCGTTTCGTGCCGGGCTGGGTGCGGTGGCCGCGGCCTGCCCGATGAACCAGCGTGGCGCGGTGACCTCGACCTTCTTCGTCATCGTCTATGTGGCGATCTCGATTCCCGTGGTGGGCATCGGCGTGGTGGTACGCCTCGTCGGCCTGCAAGCCACCGGCGTGGGATTCGCCATCGGCGTGGCCCTCCTTGCCGGCGTGGCGCTGGTATCATTGCAACGTCGTCGCGCCGCCGCGGTGGCCGACTGAGTTTCTCGTCCCGTTATCGTCATCAGGAGTCCGCGCATGTCCGAGTCCCCTACCCGCCTGCGAATCCGTCGCCCCGACGACTGGCACCTTCACCTGCGTGACGGCGACGTGATGCGCCTGGTGCTGCCGGCGACCAGCCGTGTCTTCGCACGCGCCATCGTGATGCCCAACCTGATGCCGCCGGTCACCACCCTGGATGCCGCCGAGGCGTATCGCGCGCGGATCCTCGAGGCGTTGCCGGCAGGGCATGACTTCACGCCGCTGATGACCTGTTATCTCAACGAGAGCGTCAGCGCCGAGACGCTGGAGGCGGGGCATGCCAGCGGATTGCTGACGGCGGCCAAGCTGTACCCGGCCAATGCCACCACCAACTCGCAACATGGCGTCAAGCGTATCCAGGACATCTACCCGTTGCTCGAGGTGATGCAGCGCATCGGCATGCCGCTGCTGGTGCATGGCGAAGTCACGCGTGGCGAGATCGACATCTTCGATCGCGAAAAAGCCTTCATCGACGAGGTGATGACACCGCTGCGCGAGCATTTCCCGGCGCTCAAGGTGGTGTTCGAGCACATCACCACGGCGGAGGCGGCGCAGTACGTCCTGGAGGGCAACGACAATCTGGCCGCGACGCTGACGCCGCAGCACCTGGCGCACAATCGCAACGACATGCTGGTCGGCGGCATTCGCCCGCACCTTTATTGCCTGCCGATCCTCAAGCGCGCCGAGCACCAGCGGGCGCTGCGCGCGGCGGTCGCCAGCGGTCATCCGCGGTTCTTTCTGGGCACCGACTCGGCACCGCACGTGGTCGCCGCCAAGGAGACCAGTTGCGGCTGTGCCGGGGTGTTCAACGCCCAGGCCGCGCTCTCGGTCTATGCGGAGGTATTCGAGGAAGAAGGTGCGCTCGAGCACTTCGCGGCGTTCTGCTCGGAGAACGGGCCGCGCTTCTATGGCCTGCCGCTCAACGAGGATCACATCGAGCTCGTGCGCCAGCCGACGACCATGCCCGAACGCATCGAAGGCCATGGCGAAACGTTGAAGCCCTTCAAGGCCGGGGAAACCCTGGCCTGGACGGTCGCCGCCGGGCGCGATTGAGGCGAACGGTCAGGCTCAGGACGAAGCCGTCACGCGCGGCAAGTGGGCCACGTCCTCTTCCTGCAGGGGGCGAATCTCCCAACTGCGAACTCCGCGGGGCGCGACCCACTGCGGAATGGCATTGTCGGTGCGCGGCCCTTCCGGTGTGCCGGTGTCGAGATAGCGAATCACTCGGATCAGGCCGGAATGGCCGACGACCAGCGGCGTTTCGTGTTCGAGGAGCAGGGCATTGAGGGTGGCGACGATGCGCGTGACGAAATCGTCCCAGCGTTCCCCGCCGTCGGGCGCCAGCAGGTACGGCATCGTCTCGGGGATCGGGCGCTCTTCGTAGGTGCCCCAGTCGCGTTCCTTGAGACCGCCGACCAGACAGTGCGGAGCACGCCCGGTGGCCAGTTCGGCGGTGCGCCGGGCACGCGCCAGGGGGCTGGAGACGATCAGCGGCCAATCGATGGTGGCGAGCAGCGTCGCCGCCTGGCGTGCCTCGTGCTCGCCTTGCGCGGTGAGCGGCACGTCGCGTTGACCGGCAATGCGCTGCGCCAGGTTGCTGGTGCTCTGGCCGTGGCGCAGAAACACGAAGGGACGGCGAATCAACTCGGGCATGGCGAATGGCTCCACGGGCGATGATGTCTCGATCCTACCAGTTCATGCGTGTCGCGGCGTGCCCTCCTGCGTCGCGGACGTCGACGTGCCGCGCCATGATGCATCGCTCATGTTTAGACTTAAGTCTAAGTGCGAGACAATGCACCATTCACCACCTCGGCTTTCACAACAGGGAAACGACATGAGCACATCCACGGACAGCTCACGCCATGCCGGCGGGGCCGCGCATCCTCGTCTGGCGGAACTCGCGCTGGCGCTCGGCGGCTTCGGCATCGGCACCGGCGAATTCGTGATCATGGGGCTGATGAGCCGCGTCGCCGAGGACCTTCAGGTATCGGTGCCCGATGTCGGCTACGCCATCAGCAGCTATGCGCTCGGGGTCGTCGTCGGAGCGCCGATCATTTCCGCACTGGCGGCGCGTCTGCCCAAGCGGGCATTGCTGATCGGGCTGATGCTGCTGTTCGCCATCGGCAATTTCGCCAGCATCATGGCGCCGCATTTCGGCACCTTCGTGGGCCTGCGCTTCATCGCCGGCCTGCCCCACGGGGCCTACTTCGGGGTCGCGGCGCTGGTCGCGGCGGCGGCGGTGCCCGTCGAGCAGCGCGCCCGCGCGGTGGCCAGGGTGATGACCGGACTGACCGTGGCAATCCTGATCGGGGCGCCGCTGGCCACCTGGACGGGCAACCTGCTCGGCTGGCAGGCGGCCTTCGCCGGCGTGGGCGGCATTGCGCTGCTGACGGCGCTGATGGTGCGACTGTGGGTGCCGTATCAGCCCGCCGACCACCAGGCCAGTCCCAAGCGCGAGATGACCGCGATGATCAAGCCGCGTGTCCTGTTCACGCTGGGTGTGGCCTGCTTCGGATGCGGCGGCATGTTCGCGGTCTTCAGCTACGTCATGCCCACGCTGACCCAGCAGGCGGGCATGGCCGAGTCGCTGGGGCCGCTGGTGCTGGCGATCTTCGGGATGGGCACCATCCTCGGCAATTTCGCGGGTGCGCGCATCGCCGATTGGAACCTGCTGCGCGGCATCCCGATCATCCTGCTGTGGGTTGCCTGCGTGCAGGGCGGCTTCTACTTCGCCGCCAACACGGTATGGACGGGGCTGTTGTTCGTCGCCTTGGTGGGGACCAGCATGGCCGTCGCCCCGGCGATGCAGACCCGGTTGATGGATGTCGCCGAGGATGCCCAGACCATGGCCGCCTCGCTCAATCACGCTGCCTTCAACATGGCCAATGCCCTGGGCGCCTGGCTGGCCGGCGTCACCATCAAGATGGGGCTGGCGTGGTCTTCCACCGGCCTGGTCGGCACTTCGCTGGCCCTGCTGGGCATCGCGATCTTCGCCACGGGGCGCTGGATGGAAAAGCGCGAGGCACGTCCGCATCGCTCCGTCTCGTCTTAATGTAAGATTTTGCTTATGCTTGCCGATGACGTTTACAGGGCTCTGCCGCCGAGAGGTGTCGCAGGTCGTCGGCACGAGAGCCCGGGATCGTTGAGGACTCACTCGGTGATACCTGTGGAGAAGACGCTATGGCGGGGACGGAGACGGGGAGCGTGGTGCCGGCGGCGGCCGGTCCGGTGTGCGGGTTTGCGTTGTCATGTCGGTTGCAGGGCGCGGCGCCGGACGCCGTGGGACACCTGCTGAAGGCCCTGGAGGAAGAGCTCGAGACGCGTGGCCTGGTCATGGGCGGTGGCGTCGACGCGCAGCGCCTGGATGTCTTCATCCTGCCGCGCAAGGGTGTCGCCCCCTCGCGGGACGATCGCCTCGCGCTGGCCGACTGGCTCGCGCGGCAGCCTGCATGCTTCGAGGTCGCGGTGGGCGACTGGGTGGAAGCTTACTGAGCGTTCGGTGGGTCCTCTGGCCCGGCGGCTCATTCGGCCCCGGCGACGAAATGCCGCTGAAGATGGCGAAATTCATCGCTGACGCGCGCCACGCTCGGTGTCGAGAGGTAATGCGCCACCCGGTCGGCGACATGGGCGATGAGTTGCGGGTCGCTCAGTGCCGTTGACCAATCCTCGCCCCGGGCGAGCGCGTCGCGCTCACGGCGGTGCAGCTGCCACCACTTGGCGCACCAGGTGATCGACCACAGCCACATGGCACGACGCGTGGCGAGCAATGCCACCTCATCGGCCAGCGGGTTGTTCGCCCCTATCTGTGCCTGCCATTGGCGATAAAACTGGATCACGGTATCGGGCTCGAGTACCGCGTGGCTAGCGGGGTCCCAGGTCGTGGAGGTATACAGCGAGGCGTGGGCCAGGTCGAAGCCGGGATGGCTGTAGCGGCATTTTTCCAGGTCCACCAGCACGGCCTTCCCCTCGGGCGTGATCAAGAAGTTGCCGGGATGCGCGTCGAAGCTGATCAGGCAACGCCGGGTATCGATGCCGGCGGCCGCAGCGTCGTTGCCGTCCAGCGAGGCGAGTGCCGCATCGATGTGGCGGCGCGCTTCGCGGTCGAGCAATGTGGAAGGCAGCGTATCGAGATGGTGTGCCTGCGCCATGACCTCCTCGCGCATGGCCTGCCAGGGCGAAGCCGCACTGGCCAGTGGCGGGCGCGTCGCCGCTGCGGGCAAAGGCAACCGATGGATGGCGGCGAGTGCCTCGGCGATGGCGGGAAGATCCTCGGGAAGCCGTGCCGGACGACCATGGATGGCGGTGACCAGCAAACCGCCGCGCGGCAGTGTCGCGTCGATGGGCAGTCGCCCGTGAAGCGTTGGTGTGTGGCCACTCTCGCTGGTGCGTCGATAGCAGTGTGCCTGGAAGTCCAGGTTGTCCTCGACACCGAGCTGCATCTGGCTCTGCTTGGGCAGACGGGCGACCCAGTCCGGGCCGTGTCGGCGGCGGATCCAGATATGGTCGTGGGCGAGGCCGGTGTCGGGCATGGGGTGCAGGTCGACGCCGGTTTCGCCCCGGGACGCGAGATGCGCGCGCACGGCGTCGCAGAGTGCCTTGGCGTTTCGTGTCTTGTCGGTGGTGGCGGTCATGGAGAACGAGGGCTCGATCGAGTCGCAGGAAAGCCGGGCGCTCCGGCTCGTCCCGCCAAATGGCACGGTGGTCACGCGTTGTCGGGAGCACAGGCGCAGAATAGCGGTCGGGCGAGCATCGCGAAACACGCGGATGGCCCGGTGCCAGGGAGCCTGCACGGCGCGGCGGCCACCTGTCGAGAGTGATACGTTCGGGTCGATATATTCTTATCGATGTGGTGATGTTGTGGTATGTCCTGATGCAGGGAATGGGTGGGTGGCCGCACCACGCCCGGGTCGGCGATCAATCGAGGGAGAGAGGCATGACGTATTCGCGAGGCTTGCTGGTAGCGGCGTTGTCGCTGTTGCCGACCATGGGGCAGGCATACGAGTTGTCCGACTGGGAATCGGTGACCGAGGCGGCCCGGGGGCAGACCGTCTACTGGAATGCCTGGGGCGGCGATCCGCGTACCAACGCCTATATCGACTGGGTGGCCGAGCAGGTCGACAAGCGCTACGCAATCGACCTCGAGCACGTCAAGGTGGGCGATACCGGCGAGGCGGTGACCCGTGTGCTGGCCGAGAAGGCGGCGGGTAACGACGAGCAGGGCGCGGTCGACCTGATCTGGCTCAATGGCGAGAATTTCGCCGCCATGAAGGACAACGACCTGCTCTATGGCCCCTGGGCCGAGCAGCTGCCCCACTTCCCGCTGACCGCGCCCGAGCAGAACCCCGAGGTGCGCGAGGACTTCACCCTGCCGGTCGAGGGCTACGAAGCGCCCTGGGGACGTGCGCAGATCACCTTCTATTACGACAGCGCGCGTGTCGATGCGCCGCCGCGCAGCATTCCCGCACTGCTCGACTGGGCCCGGGAGCATCCGGGGCGCTTCACCTATCCCCAGCCGCCGGCCTTTCTGGGCACGACCTTCCTCAAGCAGGCACTGCTGGCCTTGACCGAGCACCGCGAGGCGCTTTATGCACCGGTCGACGAGGCCGATTTCGAGTCCGTCACCGCGCCGCTGTGGGCCTACCTGGACCGCTTGCATCCCGCTCTGTGGCGCGAGGGCGAGAGCTTCCCCGCGGGCGGGCCTCAGATGCTCCAGCTGATGGGCGACGGAGCGTTGAGCCTGGCGTTCACCTTTACCCCCTCCGCCCCGGCCGCCGCGGTCCTCGATTATCAACTGTCACCGACCACGCGCAGCTACATCCTCGACGATGGCACGCTGGGCAACGTGCATTTCGTCGCCATTCCCTTCAATGCCCAGCACAAGGCCGGCGCCTTGACGGTCGCCAACTTCCTGCTCTCGCCCGAGGCCCAGGCCCGCAAGCAGGATCTCTCGTTGTGGGGCGATGCCACGGTGCTGGACATGTCGCGCCTGAGCCCCAAGCAGCGTGAGGCGTTCGCGCGCGATGGCCGGGCCGCCGAGAGCCTGCCGCCGCCCTCCCTGGGCGAGACGCTGCGCGAACCCCATCCCTCCTGGATCGAGCCGCTCGAGAAGGCCTGGCGGCAGCGTTACGGCGCGCAATGACATCGGCCGTTGCCTATCGGCTCGTCGTCGGTGTCCTGCCCTGGCTGACCATCGCCCTGCTCAGCGTGCCGGTGGTCGCCGGTGTGCTTGGGGCGCTGGCACCGGCGTTCGGCTGGCTGCCGGCACTCGGCGGTGAACGCCTGACCCTGGCGCCCTGGCGGCAGCTCTTCGAGGTGCCGGGGATCGTCGACATGGCACGGCTAAGCCTGGTGACCGGGCTGGTCAGCGCGGCGCTGTCGCTGGGTCTGGTGGTGCTGTTTCTGGGCAGTTTCCTGCATACGGCGCTGTATCGGCGCATCCAGCGCTGGCTGTCGCCGTTGCTGGCGGTGCCCCACGCGGCGGCAGCGATCGGCCTGGCGTTCCTGCTGGCGCCGTCGGGATGGGTGGCGCGGGGGATCTCGCCCTGGCTGAGCGGCTGGGCCTACCCGCCGGATTATGCGTTTCCCGGCGATGCCTGGGGGCTGTCGTTGATCCTGGGGCTGGTCGTCAAGGAGGTGCCCTTCCTGCTGCTGATGAGCCTGGCGGCCCTGGTGCAGTGCCAGGCCGGCGAGCGCCTGCGCGTGGCGCGCAGCCTGGGCTATCGTCCGCTGACGGCCTTTCTCAAGGGTGTCATGCCCGAGCTCTATCCCTTGCTGCGGTTGCCCCTCTACGCGGTGATCGCCTTCGCCACCTCGACGGTGGACGTGGCCATGATCCTGGGCCCCACGACGCCTTCCACGCTTGCGGTGTCGGTGGTCGGCTGGCTCAACGATCCTACGCTGTCGATGCGCTTCATGGCCTCGGCGGGGGCGATGCTGCAGCTGCTGCTGACGCTGGCTGCCTTGTCGATCTGGTGGGCGCTGGAGCGATTGGTGGCGCGCACCAGCCGGGGCTGGTGTCGGGACGGGCGGCGCCAGTGCGGCGATCGCTGGCTGGCCGGTATGGCCTGGCTGGCCATGCGCACCGTGCTGGGCCTGATGATGGCCGCGCTGGCGGGACTGGCGCTGTGGTCGGTGGCTGGATACTGGCCGTTCCCGGCGTTCCTGCCCTGGCCGCCGACCGCGCACAACTGGCTGAACGCGGCCGATGATCTGGTCGCCCCGGTGTGGCAGTCGCTCGGCGTCGCGCTCGCCGCGACCCTGGTCTCCGTGGTGCTGGTGCTGGGCGCGCTGGAGGCGGAGACCCAGCGCCGTCGGCCGATGCGCCCCTGGGCGCAACTGATCCTGTACCTGCCGTTGCTGGTGCCCTCGGTGGCGTTTCTGTTCGGGCTGGTCATGATGCAGGCGCAAATGGGCGTCCGGCCCGGCCTGGGTGCGGTCATCATCGGTCACGCGGTGTTCGTGCTGCCCTACGTCTTCCTGTCGCTGGCGGAAAGCTATCGACGCCTGGATCCGCGCTGGAGCCAGCAGGCGAGCAGCCTCGGTGCCGGCCCCTGGCGGGTCTTCTGGCGCGTGCGTCTGCCGCTGTTGCTGACACCGGTACTGACCGCGGCGGCGGTGGGCTTCGCGGTGAGCATCGGCCAGTATCTGCCGACCTTGCTGCTGGGCGCCGGGCGCGTGGTCACGGTGACCACCGAGGCGGTCAGCCTGGCGAGCGGGGGAGACCGCCGGCTGACGGCCATTTACGCCCTGCTGCAACTGTTGCTGCCGGCGCTGGGCTTCATGCTGGCGATGCTGGTGCCGCGTTATGTGTTTCGACGGCGGCGCGGTCTGCTGCCAGGTGCCGACTGACGAAAGGATTCATGCCATGGCGTCACTGATTCTCGACGACATCGTCATCCATCAGGGGCAGCAACGTCTGCTGAGCCTGGACACGGCGGTCGCCCCCGGCGAGGTACTGACCGTCATGGGACCCTCCGGCGTCGGCAAGTCCACCTTGCTGGCGTTCATCGCGGGGTTTTTGAGCCCGGCTTTCCAGGCGCAAGGGCGCGTGCTGCTCGAGGAGACGCGAATCGACACGCTACCCGCCGAGCAGCGCCATGTGGGACTACTCTTTCAGGATCCGCTGCTGTTTCCGCATCTCGATGTGGCGGGCAATCTGGCCTTCGGCATGGTGCGTGAAGGGACGCGCCGGCAACGCCGTGCGCGAATTCATGACGCCCTGTCGTCGGTGGGGCTGGAGGCGTTCGCGGGGCGCGATCCGGCGACGCTCTCCGGCGGGCAGAAGGCGCGAGTGGCCCTGTTGCGGGTGCTGTTGTCGCAGCCGCGCGCGATCCTGCTCGACGAGCCGTTCTCCAAGCTGGATGCCGCCCGGCGCGACGAGATCCGTCACTGGGTCTTCGCGCGTGTGCGGGATCATCGCCTCCCGACGTTGATGGTGACCCACGACGAAGCCGACGCCCGGGCGGCCGGCGGGCGTATCCTGAGGTTGACCGAACGAGGCACCGTCATGGGGCTCACCGATCAGGAGGAAGGTGCATGACGACGCATCGCTGGGTGGGATGGGCGCTGGTTCTGGGCGGCTTGACGCTCTCGACGGGCGCCTCGGCCGCCGACATCGCGTTTTCCGCCCGGGACATGGCGGCGTGGGAGACGCGTTCCTTCGAGGGACAGACGCGTTACGCAGTGGTCAGCGACAACGGCGTCGAGGTGCTCGAGGCCAGCGCTCAGGGTCAGGCGTCCGCCAAGTACCTGGAGCGCGAGGTCGACCTGGACGAGACCCCTTACCTGCACTGGTGCTGGAAGGTGGACGCCCGCTACTCCGGGCTCGACGAGCGCACCCGGGCCGGCGACGACTATCCCGCCCGACTCTACGTGGCGCGCAAGACAGGCCTGCTGCCGTGGCAGGTGCAATCGGTGAACTACGTATGGTCCTCCAATCAGGCCGTCGGGGCGCGCTGGCCGAATGCCTTCACCGACCGGGCGATGCTGCTGGCTCTTCAGGGGGAGCAGTCAGCGGTCGGCGAATGGCGGGCGGAAGTGCGCGACGTGAGCGCCGATTACCAGGCGCTGTTCGGCGAGGACGTGAGCGAGATCGACGGTGTGGCGCTGATGAGCGATGGCGACAATGCGGGCGGCAACGGCACCGCCTGGTATTACGGCGTCGGCTTTTCCGGCTCGCCGACGCCCCCGAATTGTCCAGGGTGAACCAGAGGAGATGGCAGCATGCTGACAATGATACAGCGGTTGTTGGGGGATAAAGACATGCCTGAGCGGTCTCCACAAGCCCAGGAAGAGGCCGATCGCGAAGCACGCAAGCTGGCCCTCTACCATTTCGAGGGATGCCCTTTCTGCTGGAAGGTCAGGCGTGCCCTGACCAAGTTGCGTGTCGATATCACGATGCATGACATCCGCAAGGATCCCGCTGCCAGAGCGCAACTGGTGGCCGGCGGCGGCAAGCAGACCGTGCCGTGCCTGCGGATCGACGAAGGCGGGACGACCACCTGGCTTTATGAGTCCAGCGATATCGTCGAGCATTTGAAGCATCGATTTGCCGTGTCACCGTCCGCATGAGCGAGGTCATGGCACAAGAAAGCCTGACAACGCCATGGTTGAGCGTGATCGTGCCGGTGGTGAATGAAGCTGCGACGATCCAGGCCTGCCTGACCGCCTTGTCGCCGTTGAGGGACCGCGGCGTCGAGATCGTGGTCGTCGACGGCGGCAGCGACGACGACACCGTCGCGCTGGCGCACCCCCTGGCGGATCGGGTGCTGGTCAGTGTGCGCGGCCGTGCCCGACAGATGAACCACGGTGGTCGGGAGAGTCGCGGCGACGGCCTGGTCTTCGTGCATGCCGATACGCGCCTGCCAGATCGCGCCGACCGGTTGATCGACACAGCACTGAAGGGGGCGGCATGCTGGGGGCGCTTCGACGTCGAGATCGAGCGCGGATTCGTGCTGGCGGGGCTGGTCGGCTGGAGCATGAACCGGCGCTCGCGCCTCACCGGCATCGCCACGGGTGACCAGGCGATCTTCATGACCCGCGAAGCGTTCGAGCTCGTCGGCGGTTTCCCCGACCAGCCGCTGATGGAAGACATCGAAATCAGCCGGCGCCTGCGTCGTCTGTCCGCGCCGGCTTGTCTCGCCCCGCGGGTGACCACGTCCGCGCGGCGCTGGCAGCAGCACGGCCCGTTACGCACCATCGTCACGATGTGGTGGCTGCGCCTGCGCTACTGGTGCGGTGTATCGCCCTGGACCCTGGCGGGGGAGTACACCGATGTCCGCTGACGCGATGAGCTCCGGCGCCGAGGTGACGCTGCTGGTGTTCGCCAAGGCGCCGATCCCAGGCAAGGTCAAGACCCGGCTGATGCCGGTACTCGATGCCGAGCAGGCGCGCGACGTGCATGTCGCGCTGCTCGAACGCACGCTCGAGGTGGCCTGCCAGGCCTTTCCCGCCGCACGGATACAGCTGTGGGCGGGGCTGGCGCCGCGCCATCCGCTGCTCGAAGCGCTGGCGGCGCGACATGGCATCGCGCTGCACGCCCAGCCGTCGGGGGATCTCGGGCAGCGAATGCACACCGCCTTGTCCGCCCAGCGCGGCCCGGCGTTGCTGATCGGCAGCGACTGCCCGGTGTTGACGTCGGCGCTATTGGCGCGCTGCGTGCGGGCGCTGAACGCTCACGATCTGGTGATGCTGCCCGCCGAGGACGGCGGTTATGCACTGATCGGGGGCCATCGGCTCCCCGCCCGGCTGTTCACGGACATGGCCTGGGGCGGCAGCGAGGTGGCGGCGCAGACGCACGCAAGGGCACGAGAACTGGGCCTTCGCGTGGCCTGCCCCGGTACGGTGTGGGACCTCGACACCCCGCGCGATCTCGAGCGCTGGCGCATGTTGGACGCCGCGACATGAAGGCGCGTCCGGGCGAGTGGTGGACGACGCGTTTTGTTGCCATGATGGAGACGCATCGATTTGGACAGGGTGCCGCCAAGCCATGATGGCCGGATGACAGCCCGCAGAAGGGGAAAGGGATTGAAACATTACCGCGTGGTGATTCTCGGCCTGGTCCTGGTGGCGATCGTGGCCTTCTTCGCGAGTGGCTTCGACGATTACCTGACGCTCGAGTCCATCAAGTCGCTGCAAGGGCGGTTCGATCGATGGTTCGCCGACGCGCCCTGGCTCGTCGCCGGCGGCTTCTTCCTCGCCTATGTACTGATCGCCGCGCTCTCGCTGCCCGGCGCCGCCTTCCTGACGCTGCTGGGGGGCGCCCTGTTCGGCCTGGGCTGGGGATTCTTGATCATCTCCTTTGCCAGCACGATTGGCGCCACCCTGGCCTTTCTGGTCTCGCGGACCCTGTTTCGGGAACTGATCGAGCGTCGTTTCGCGCGGCAGATCGAGACGATCAACCGCGGCATCGAGCGCGACGGTGCGTTGTATCTGTTCAGCCTGCGCCTGGTGCCGATCTTCCCGTTCTTCGTGGTCAATCTGGCCATGGGCCTGACCCGGCTGCGCACCTCGGTGTTCTATGTCGCCAGCCAGATCGGCATGATTCCGGGCACGCTGGTCTACGTGAATGCCGGCCAGCAACTCGGCGAGCTGCAATCGCTGGGTGGCGTCGTGTCGCCGTCGCTGCTGCTTTCCTTCGCCCTGCTGGGCGTCTTCCCGCTGATCGCACGTTGGGTCGTCGACGGGCTGCAACGCCGCAAGCGCTACCGGGGATATACCAAGCCCCGGCGTTTCGATTACGACATCCTGGTGATCGGCGGCGGCTCGGCGGGGCTCGTGACCAGCTACATCGCCAGTGCGGTGCGGGCGAAGGTCGCGCTCGTCGAACGCGACGCCATGGGGGGCGACTGTCTCAATACCGGGTGCGTGCCTTCCAAGGCGCTGATTCGCGCCGCGCGGGCCGCCCAGAACGTGCGCGATGCCGAGCGGCTGGGTGTGCACGCAGGAGTGCCGCGTATCGACTTCGGCGAGGTCATGGGCCACGTGCGGCGAGTCATCGAGGAGGTGGCGCCCCATGACAGCGAGGAACGCTATACCGGACTGGGCGTCGAGGTGAAACGCGGCACGGCGCGGCTGCTGTCACCGTGGACGGTGGATGTCGACGGCCAGCCGCTGACGGCTCGGCATATCGTCATCGCCACCGGCGCCACGCCCAAGGTACCGCCGATTCCCGGCATCGAGCAGGTCGACGTGCTGACTTCCGAGAACCTGTGGACGCTGACCGAGCAGCCGCGCCGCCTGGTAGTGCTGGGCGGTGGCGCGATCGGCTGCGAGCTCGGCCAGAGCTTCGCCCGCCTGGGCAGCCAGGTCACGCTGGTCGAGGGCGCCGAGCAGCTGCTGGGGCGCGAGGATGACGACGTCGGCGAGCTCGTCACCGGCCTGCTCGCCGAGGAAGGCCTCGAGATCATGACTCGTACCCGGGCGCTGTCGGTGACGGTCGAGAACGGCGAGAACCAGCTCCTCGTCGAGACGGCCGACGGTCGCCAGACGCGCATTCCCTTCGACCGCCTGCTGGTCAGCGTCGGTCGTCAGGCCAACGTCGAAGGGCTCGGACTGGAAGCACTGGGGATCGCCACTCGCGACAACGGGACCCTGGAGGTCAATGAGCAGCTACAGACCAAGCTGCCCAACATCTGGGCCTGCGGCGATGTCACCGGCCCTTATCAGTTGACCCACGCCGCCGCGCACCAGGCCTGGCATGCCGCCGTCAACGCCCTGTTCGGCGAGTTCAAGCGTTTCAAGGTCGACTACCGCATCATGCCCGCGGTGACGTACCTGCAACCCGAAGTGGCGCGCGTGGGGCTCAACGAGCGCGAGGCCAGGGCCCAGGGCATCGCCTACGAGGTCACTCGCTACGCGATGGCCGAGAGCGATCGGGCCATCGCCGAGCGCGCCACCACCGGCTTCGTCAAGATCCTCACCGTCCCCGGCAAGGATCGCATCCTCGGTGCCACCCTGGTCGGCGAAAATGCCGGTGAATGGCTGGCGGAGGTGACGCTGGCCATGAAGCACAACATCGGGCTCAACAAGTTGCTCGGCACGATTCATCCCTATCCGACCCTCTCGGAAGCCGTCAAAGGCACCGCCGGCGTATGGAAGAACGCCCACAAGCCCGAGCGCCTGCTCGGCTGGCTGGCGCGTTATTTCCGGTGGCGGCGGGGGTGAGGCACCTCGTGCGTGCTGTCATCGGCCGTCGGCCCGACCCCTTCAATCCACCCCCTGGGTCGACGCCACCTGCCGGTTGCGCCCCGCGCCCAGCGCCATGACCAGTGCCCCGAGGGCGATCGCGCTCACCAGAACGCCCACCACGTTCCAGCCGCCGCTCCAGTCGTGCAGCACCCCGACCAGCAGCGGCCCCGCTGCCGCCAGGGTGTAGCCGATGCCCTGGGCCATCGCCGAGAGGCTGGCGGCGGTCGTGGCGTCCGGCGCGCGCAGGGCCAGCAGCGTCAACGCCATGCTGAAAGTGCCGCCCTGCCCCAGCCCCAGCACCACGATCCACAGCCACACACTGCCGATCGGCGCGTAGAGACAGCCCAGCAGCCCGATCAGCGTGAGCGTCATCACGACGGCCAGCACCGTCCGCTGGTCGCGCATGCGGCTGCCGATCCAAGGCGCCAGGATCGCGGTGGACACCTGCAGCAGGATCGACACCGATAGCGCCAGTCCTGCGGTGACGGCCGTCAGTCCGCGATCCTGCAGGATCGTCGGCAGCCAGCCGAACACGATGTATGCCAGTGACGACTGCAGCCCCATGAACAGCGATACTTGCCAGGCCAGTGAATCGTGGCGCAGCCGCGCGCCGCGCCGCGCGGGAACGCGAGTGGGCTTGGTGCCCCTGAGCTGCGGCAGCCACAGCAGCGCGGCGATCACCGCCGGCAGCAACCAGAACGCCAGCGCACCCTGCCAGGCACTGAGGGAAGCCCCTTGCGCAACGTCATCCAGCAGTTGACGCAGCGGCTCCGTGGTGCCCGCGGCAGTCGAAGCACCCAGATTGAGCGCCACGGTGTAGAGGCCGGTCATGATGCTGACGCGTCGAGGAAAATCCCGCTTGACGATGCCCGGCAGCAGCACCCCGATGATCCCGATGCAGCCGCCGGCGACCGCCGTGCCCAGAAAGAGCCCCATCGTGCCGATATAGGGCCGCACGAGCAGTGCCACTGCTAGTACCACGAGGGCTGCAAACACGCTGCGTTCAGGGCCGATCCGGCGGACCAGGCGTGGTGCCAGCGGCGCCGCCAGACCCAGAAACAGCACCGGCAATGTGGTCAGGATGCCCTGCCAACTGGGGGAGAGCGCCAGCGCCTCACCGATGTTGCCGAGCACCGGCGACACGCTGGTCAGCGCCGGACGAAGGTTGAGCGCCACCAGCAGCAGCGCGACGAGGGTCAGAACGCCCCGACGGGGCATCGCAGAAGTCGACAAGAGAGCCATCCTTGGAAATCGAAAGAAGCCATATCGGCGGCAAGCCGAGGACGCAAGGGTAGCCGATTACGGCCAAAACCGGGATGGTTCTACGCCAATGGTCGAGGGCCGGCAGTGGTTTAGACTTTCTGGATGGCCACTGGCCGTAGTGGCGTTCTACTTACTGTACGTCGGTCGTCAGGCCAGCGTCGATGGGCTCGGGTTGGAAGCACGGGGGTTGCTGCTCGCGACAACAGGATTCCGAAGATCAGCGAGCAGCTACGGAACACGCCGCCGCGCATCAAGCTTGGCATGTCGTCCTCAACGCCTCACTCGGCGAGTTAAAGTGCTTTAAGACCGATTACCGCATTATACCCGTGGTGATGTGCCTTGCTGTGCCCTCGAGAAGAAGTCTTCTCCTCCGATCTGGCCGCCCTTGAGCACTACCTCCAACCCCTCTATCGGTGAGCCTGGAGCGATTAGGCGACAAAGGTGACCGCCCTGTGCTTCATCAAAAGCAACCAACTCCAAGGCATCAGCGCCGATACGGCGCATGGCATGGCTGGATGTGTCACCGCCGGCGAAGACGATACGGGGGATGGCCGTTTCTCTCCGAAGGTGCTGAGCCAATAGAGCGTATGCTTCTCCCACTGCCAGCGATAAACGATCACTAGCCAGCCCGTCGACGAGATCGGTGTCTTGGAACGTAGTTGCGATACCGACTGTCTGGCTCTGAGTGAAGGCCTCCATTACTTCCTGGGCGAGCCTTTCCGATAGTGCACTGGGGGAACGCAATGCCTCCATGGGTGATATTGCCACGATGCAGCCGCCTTGCGCTTCCATGTGCGCGAGTTGCTTACGGGTCTGAGGCGAGCAACTGCCGGATAGCACCAGTAGCCTATCCACTCCAGGATACGTCGTGGGCAGTGGCTCGCGTTGTTCCATGTCGCGCGTAACCAGTCCACCTAGGGCATCGGCCAGACCCTGCGCCGCTACTGCAAGGGTAGGATGTCGCTCGGCAAGCTTAAGAATAAGCTTGGCGGCATGGTGTATCTCGGCTGCTTGTGTCGCATCCATAACCACGAAGCGTTGCTCTTCCACGGCGGATGCCAAGCACTGCCAGCCGCCATCAGGCTGTTGATAATCCAGTAACGTGACTGCTGCCGGAGGGATGGCGGTCTGCGCCATGAGGTGACGTCGTAGGTCGGCTTCGCCCATTGGGGTCGATGGGTGATATGCCATCGCAGGGTTCTGATCCAGACGGCATATTTCGTTTTCATAACGTGTAAACAGATGGGAAAAGGCCGTGTACCGACCAAAAGCCGGCGTGGCAGGCAAGATGGGAAGAGCACATTCCGGCCATCGGCGTCGGGCTAGATCCATGACATGCCCTATGCTGCCGACCGTGGGCGAGGAATCGAAAGTCGAGCAAACCTTAAACTGCTTGAGGCGGGGACTTAGGGTGTCTAACAAGGCTAGAGCAGGGGCCACTTCTTCTGTCATTGCCGAGGGAGCCAGGCCACGAGCTGTGCCTGCCAACCCCACTACGTCCAGTTCGGAGGCCATCTCAAGAATCGCCTCTCGGTTGCTGCTGGTGAAGAATAACCTGCCCCGAAGCCCATGGCGGCAGAATTGCGCCAAGTTTTCCGTCGAGCCTGTGAAATCATCGCCATAGAAGGCGGCCAAGAGTTGTTTCATGCCATGATCTCTCTATTGACGATCCTCAAGTGCTTTCGCGTGTGATCAAGCGATAGCCGATATCGATCCGAGGTTGAGAAGGCGACCGACCTTCTAGCCGCTCTAGCAGTAGCTTCGCCGCCTCGACTCCCATTTCGAATCGTGGCACCGACACGGTGGTCAGCGTAGGCGATAGGTGTTCGCCGAGAGACAGGCCCAGATAGCTGCCAATGGCGATGTCTTCAGGCACGCGGATTCCCTGACGATTTGCCTCGAGGATCGCGCCGGCTGCGAGGTTGTCGTTGGCAAAGTGAAGCGCATCGAGGTCGGGGCGGGCAGCCAGCGCTTCAAGGAAAACACGGCGTCCTGCTGCATAAGAGGATGGTTCCTCACTCGTAAACAGAAGGTCACTCTCGACCCCTGCGGCAGCCAGCACCTCGCGATGTCCTTCGAAACGTTGCCGGGCACGATAGTCACGCGCCATCCCGACCCCGAGAAAGGCGATGCGGCGATAGCCACGGTCAAGGAGATGCTGGGCCATACAGGCCCCCGCTCGAGGGTTGTCGACACCGACATTCATATCGATGCAAGGCAGTCCCAGTTCCATGATCTCGACCACTGGCCGGCCCCAGGCCTTGAGGCGTTGCACGGTGCTATCGTTATGCCTTAGACCTGTCAAAATGACCCCCGACGGCGAGTAGCCCAGCACCGAATCGATCAGTGAAGTTTCACGATCCAAGTCGAAATCGGTCGAACCCAATAACACTTGATAGCCAGCGTCTTCGAGCGTCTGCTGGATGCCGTGTACTACTTCGATAAAGGTCAGGATGGATAGCGATGGCACCACGACCGGTATGACTCGCGTACCCGCTGATGCGAGACCTCCGGCGATGAGGTTGGGGACATAGCCCAGTGACGTCACTGCTTGATCGACACGTTCGCGTAGTTTGGCCGACACCTTATCAGGCGTGTTCAAAGCTCGAGACACCGTAATCGGGGCCACCCCAGCTTCTTTTGCCACATCGTCGATGGTGACTCGGTTGTCGCCATGATGGCGGCGTCTACCCCGCGGTGATGGCTTCTCGTTTGCCATGAAAGGTGTCCTCGTGCTGTACAGATTGTATTCCTGCTATCCCATTCTGATGGGAATTATCTGGTAGCGCTACCAATAAGTCTAAGTCGAATGCTTGCCCTTTTGGTAGCGCTACCAAAAAGCCCATGCTAGCTTGTTTGATAACAACGACAAACGACCGGTTCTGGTCGGCAGGAGCACGCCAATGGAGTTATCCCGGCATGAAGGGCAATTGCCACGGATCACTGCCCGCTATCGTATCGAGACCCCGTGCGACCCCGAACGGGCTGCCGAGGCGATGGCCGGCGAACAATCCTCCGGCACGTTCCTCAAGCTGGCTGGAGAGACAGAGGCGCTGCGTGAGCGCCATGCTGCCCGGGTCGAGTCGGTGACCTGTCTGGAGGTCGGCACCACGCCCTCCTTGCCGGGGGCTCTGCCCGGAGAAACCTACACATCTGCCGATGTGGTTCTGTCATGGCCACTCGAAAACATCGGGACAAGTCTGCCTAACTTATTGGCCACGGTATTCGGCAACCTCACCGAGTTGCGTGAGCTCTCTGGCATACGCCTAACGGATCTCGTTATGCCGGCTTGCTTTATCGAAGCATTACCGGGCCCGCAATTCTCCATCGAAGGCACTCGACGTCTGTGCGGTACCGAGCAGGGCCCTTTGGTCGGCACCATCATCAAGCCGAGCGTCGGGCTTACCCCAGAGGAAACGGCGACACTGGTCAAACAGCTCATCGAAGGGGGAATCGACTTCATCAAGGATGACGAGTTGATTGCCGATCCTCCCTATTCGCCATTGAGCGAGCGAGTTCCCGCGATCATGCAGGTCATCAACGAGCATGCTCAGCGGACCGGGCGTAAGCCGATGTATGCCTTCAATATCACGGGTGATACCGACGAGATGCGCCATCGCCACGATCTGGTCCGCGATCATGGGGGGACGTGCGTCATGGCCAGCGTCAACTGGATCGGCCTGGGGGCACTGGCTGCGCTGCGACGACACTCGCAATTGGCAATTCACGGTCACCGCAACGGATGGGGCGTGTTTTATCGTCATCCACAACTCGGTATTAGCTATCGCGCTTATCAGGCTTTGTTGCGACTGGCGGGGACCGATCACCTACATGTCAACGGTCTCGCCAGCAAGTTCGCTGAAGAGGATGCATCGGTCATGGACTCCGCTCGCGCCTGCCTTACGCCATTGCTTGAGGGAGCGGAGCGCGATGACCGTGCCATGCCGGTATTTTCTTCGGCGCAAACCGTCCATCAAGCATGCCCCACCTTCCAACAGTTGCAGTCGACCGATCTGATCTACACCTGCGGGGGAGGCATCATGGCTCATCCCGATGGTGTCGCCGCGGGGTGTCGCAGCATACGTGCTGCATGGGAGGCCGCATCCATTGGTGTCTCCCTAGAGGACCACGCCAAGCAGGAACCCGACCTTGCGGTCGCGTTGCGGGCCTTTCACAGCCCGTTTTCAGGATGAAGTAGCGATTACGCTAACTAAGCTCAATCCGCCAAGGAGAAGCCGACATGAAGACAATAAAAGCAAGCGGCATCGTGCTCGCCGGTCTCATCACTCTGGGGACTACATCCAATGCCTCGGCCGAGGAAATGGCCATTGCGCTGCATGTGGAACCTTCACACCCCATGTTCAAGATCGGGGAAAGGATCAAGCAACGTATCGAGTCGCAGACCGACGGTGAATACTCGGTGACCCTGCTGGGTACCGAAGTCGGAGGAGAACGCGACCAGTTGGAAGGGGCGAGTTACGGTGAATATGACATCGCCCTGGGGGGGTCGATGCCCATGACGCTATATGCAGAGAAGTTTGCCGCGGCCGACTTGCCCTTTGTTTACAGTTCCAGCGATGAAGCTCGTGAGGTTTATCGTGGCGAGAGTGGCAAATTGCTCAACGAGCAATTGGTGGCCAATGGCAACCTCAGACTGGTGGGACTCTCGGCACGTAATCCACGCAATCTGACCTCTAACTTCCCGGTTAAAACTCCCGAGGATATTCAGGGAGTGCGTATGCGGGTTCCCGAGATTGCGCCTTGGATCAAAATCTGGAAGCAGATCGGTGCGCTACCGAGTCCCATCGCCTGGCCTGAAGTCTATACATCGCTGCAGACCGGGGTGATCGAGATGCAGGAAAATCCGGTCGATTTGATTCAGGCCGGTAAGCTTTATGAGGTACAGGATTACGTCAATCGGACCGAGCATGTGTATTCGTTCTTCCATTGGCTGATGAACGAGGATTTCTATGAGGGGCTCTCCGATGAGAACCGCGAGATCATTCTCGGTGCCATCGAAGAAGCCACCGCATGGGGCGACGATATGGTAGCCAATGGGCAGGAGGAAACGTACGCCGAGCTTAAAGAAGAGGGAATGGAGGTCGTGGAACCGGACGTTGCCGCCTTCCGTGAAGCGGCGAAACCCGCCATTCGTGAGATCGCCTCAGGCTATAACCCACAGGTACGCGACTACGTATTGTCGCTGATTGAGTAAGTGGCTGGGCGGGCCAGCGCTCATCGGAGCTTCTGGGCCGCCTTCGCTATCCTTTCTGGCCTACCTCTGAACGGAGGTCCACCTGTGAAAAAAGCGGAACGTATCACCTATATGGTCGATCTGTTTTGGAAGCTTTTGACCGCCATCGTCATGACGGCTTTCGCTCTGATGCTGATCATCATGGCGATCCAGGTCATCTCGCGCTATGCCCTGGGCATGGCAGTTCCCTGGACCGATGAAGCCTCGCGCTACCTGTTCCTCGCTGAAATTTTCTTGGGCTCCGTATTAGCGCTGCGCTTGCAGGAACACATTCGGATTACTGTCGTGACCGATATGCTACCGCGTCCCCTGCGTCATCTGGCAGGTATCTTGGCAGATATTGCGTGCATGTTGGTGCTGCTGATGTTGATAGGTGGTGCCTGGAACATGATGGAGCGCACGGCGGGTGTCATGGCTAGCACATTCGATATGAGTTTTTCCTATATCTATTTGGTCCAGATGATCTCCGCTCTCCTGATGATGGGCATCTTACTTGTCAATTTGTACCGACGAATCGTGTCTATCTGTCTGCCCGTTAGCGATCAACGCCGGAGTCTATGACTATGGAAGTATTCACCATCATGTTCATTGGGTTGATCGTCCTGCTAATGCTGGGCGTCCCCGTTGCGTTTGCCATGATCGCGTCTTCTGCCCTCGTATTGGGCTATACGCGAGGCTTCGATGCCATCCCCATAGAAATGATCTCTCAGCGCACTCTCTACGGAGTCAACAGTTTTACCTTGTTGGCTATTCCTGCTTTTCTCTTCATTGGCCGCTTGATGAACTCGGCAGGCATATCGGACCGCGTTTTCGACGTGGCACGTACCATGGTTGGCCATTTCAAAGGGGGATTGGGCCACGTCAATGTGGTAGCCAGCATGCTGTTTGCAGGTATGTCGGGGTCGGCAGTCGCTGATGCCGGTGGCCTTGGAGCGTTGGAAATAAAAGCCATGGAAGATGATGGATATCCAACGGGGTTCAGTGCTGCTGTCACCGCCAGTTCAGCCACTATCGGTCCGATCATTCCACCCAGTATTCCCGCCGTCATTTACGGGGCTTTGGCGAATGCTTCAATCGCTTCCATCTTCCTCGCGTCGATCATTCCCGGTTTGTTCATGGGGCTGGGACTGATGCTCATGGTGGCTATCATTTCACATCGCCGTGGATTCCCTACACGAACTCGGGCACGCCTCAACGATGTCTTGCGGGCGCTTTCGCGTGGGCTGTTACCTATGTTGACCCCGTTGATCATCATCGTGGGGATTCTCTCAGGCGTGTTTACGCCTACAGAAGCCTCGGTGATTGCCCTGTTGTATTGCATGATCATCTCGTTCCTGGTTTATCGCTCGATCACCTTTAGGGAGTTTCTGGGGATTCTCCGAGCCACTGCCATCGATACTGCCGCACTGCTTTTCATCATTGCTGGAAGCGCTCTTTATAGCTGGGTGCTGGCGCGTTACCAAGTCACGGCGTTAGTAGCGGATTTTTTGTTGGCTACTGTGACCGATCCGCTCGGCCTGATGTTGTTGTTGGTCGTGTTCATCCTGCTGATCGGGTTGTTTATCGATTCGGTACCGGCTTTGTTTCTCTTGACCCCCCTGTTGGTGCCGGTAGTGACTCAATATGGCATCGACCCCGTTCACTTTGGTGTGGTCATGATCTTTACCTTGATGATCGGTTTGATCACGCCACCGGTGGGTACGGTCCTATTCACCATACAAAAAATAACCGGGATGTCATTCGTAGGGTTGGTACGGGAGACCATACCTTTCTATATCCCTTTGTTCGTGGTGCTTCTGATCATTACGTGTTTTCCATCTATCGTCATGTTTTTGCCCAGTTTGATTCTTGGTTGACCAGCAAAAGTTAGTAATAACGTAAAATAAGGAGAGTTTTCCATGTCCGTATTGATTACAGGTGGGCTCGGCCACGTCGGCTCCTGGGTGGCCTACCAATTAGCCAAGCAGGGCAAGCAAGTCATTATCTGCGATATGGCAGCAGGCCGTTTCGAGAATTTAGGGCTTGACTATCTGGAAACGGTTCGCGACAAGCTGATTCTGGAAAGTATCGATGTGTTGGACTATCACAGCTTGTTTGAAGTCATGCTGCGACATCGAGGAGACTTAGAGGGAGTGGTGCATGGTGTCTCGGTGATCGCCGGGCCGAATTTTCAAACACGGCCGTACAAGCACACCACTATCAACACCAATGGCACCCTTAATGTGCTTGAGACTTGTCGTATCTTGGGCATCAAAAAAGTGGTCAATATGAGCTCTGGTGCCGTGTATGGCGATGCGTCGGGCCCACAGAGCGAAGCGACACCCTACAAGGCGACCGATCTGTATGGAGCCACCAAGATCGCGGGCGAATTGTTCGGTTTGCAGTACACAGATACTTTTGGCATGGACGTAAGAAATGCCCGGTTGTTCTTTGTCTACGGCCCTGGCAAGCGTCCTTCGGACATGCACCAAGTCTATCAAGCCATGTTTGGTCCCTTGGAAGGGCTGGATAACATTCTAGCGCCCAATGGCTCGGAACAGGCTTTGGACTGGACCCACGTGCATGACACGGCGACCGGCATCGTGCAGCTGTTCGAAAAGGAAAGTGTTACTCACCGCAACTTCAATATCTCCAGCGGCGTGACGGTGGCACACACCGACATCATCAGGCATGTTGCCGACCTGATCGGAAAGACATCCAACGTCCAGCTTGGACCTGGCGTATTCGTGGGCCGTGGCGCACCGCTGGATATCTCGTTGGCGGAGCGAGAAATAGGCTTTGCCCCAAAGTTCACCGATATCCGAGAAGGATTGCACGATTATTGGCAATGGCTGAAGGGCATTCAGGGGCGCGCCTGAAGGTGTTCGTTAGCCTTCATTTTACTCGAAATGCTGCATCTATCCGCTCAACACCTTCGCCTCCATAGCGCAGAGAGTGGCGTTGGTGATCAGATCGCGAATAGGGACAAAACGCTGCCCCGATAGCGAGCTGTGCTGCGCCCCCATGTGGAGGTTGCCGACCATAAGAGGCAGGAAAACGCCGGTACGGATCCGTACCGGCGTTTCAGAGTTCAATGATATGCGAGGCGGGGGTAAGGCCCCCGCCTGCCGTGTCATGGTCAGCTAGCCGAGTCGTACTGTGCAGATGCTTTCGGGCCCCATGCCCAGCGCAATACAAGCACCACCGTGAACAGTGCGGCCACGCCGCTGAGTCCCCCTATCCAGGCTGAGTCCGTCAGCCCGGCGACGAAGAAGGCGATGATGCCGGATGTTCCTGCGCTCATTGCATAGGGTAATTGGGTCCGTACGTGGTCGATGTGGTCACACGAAGAGCCGGCCGAGGAGAGGATGGTGGTATCCGAAATCGGCGAGCAATGATCGCCGAAGATACCGCCGCTGAGCACAGCGGCAATGGCCAGCGATAACGACATGTCCATTGCAGCAGCCACCGGCATGGCGATGGGGATCATGATCGCGAAGGTGCCGTAGGAGGTGCCGGTGGTGAAGGCGACGAGCGAGCCGATCAAGAACAGCAAGACGGGAATCAGGCTCGGCGCGATGCCGGCCTGGGCCAGCGTGACCAGGTAATCTGCAGTGCCCAGCTGTGAGGTCACGCTACCGATCGACCAGGCCAGGGTGAGAATGATGTAAACCAGCGTCATGCTCTTGATGCCGGTGACCACCAGGTCCATCGCTTCGCGAAAATCGAACAGCCGCTGTTGCAGTCCCATGCCCAGCGCTACGCTGACCGCCAGGAAGGTAGCGATCAGGATCGACAGGCCGCCCTCGGCTTCTCCCATCGCCGTGATCAGGTCGTTCTCGGGGAAGTTGCCGGTCCACAGGAACAGGGGCGGAATCATTCCCACCAGCACCAGGATCGGCACGAGCATGTTGCGCTTGCGCGAGCTCTCTTCGGCAACGCCCAGCATCTCGGTCGCTTCGCGATCGGACGGCGGCTGGGCGTCATCCGCCAGCAGCTTGCCACTCACCCGTGCGCGCTGCTCGGCCTTGGCCATGGGGCCGAAATCCGATTGGGTGACGACGATCACCAGAATCAACAGCAGCGCCAGCCAGGCATAGAAATTGAGCGGAATCGACGACAGGTATATCAGATACTCGGAGCCCGTCATGTCCATCTCGCCAAGCTGGGTGCCGATCAGCCCCATGACGAACACCACCCAGGTGGATACGGGCCCCAACAGGCACATGGGGGCCGAGGTCGAATCGACGATGTAGGCGAGCTTTTCTCGCGAGACGCGCATGCGGTCGGTGATCGGCCGCATGACACTTCCCACCGTCAATGCATTGAAATAATCCTCGAAGAAGATCAGTACCCCGAAGCCCAGGGTGGCGCCCTGGGCGCCACGCGGAGAGGCCACCTTCGAGGAAATGGCGCGGGCGATGGCATGAGCGCCGCCGGTTCGCTGCAGCACGGTGATCAGCACCCCGAACAGGCCGCAGTAGATGAGAACGGTAGCGCTCCACTCATCGCCCACGCTGGGAATGATGAAATCCGCGAAGCTATCGTAGAGTCCGGCTGCCGGATTGCCACCACTGAGCATCGTCGCTCCCAGCCAGACCCCACAGAATAACGCGGGAATCACGTTGCGGGTCACCAGCGCCAGCAGGATCGCGAGCAACGGAGGGAAAAGGGAAAACAGGCCAAAGGACATGAAGCGTCTCCATCATGTAATTGTTGTGCGTCGTATCAAGAGCGGGGCGGCAGGCCCAACCGTTGGAAGGGTGTCCCCGGTCCGCGTTCGATCGCCATGGCTACACCCGGCGGCCGTTTGCGGCGATCCCGGGCATGGCCAGCTGAAGCCCACCGGCATTCAGGCCAGCGGGAAGGCCCACGACACAGCACCGAGGGTAATGGTGGCGTAGAACACGTTCGTGTGCGGCAGTGTAAGCGTCCAGCGCCGTGATCGCATCTCGCTTGTCGCCTTGGCTCAAGGCGATCCCGTTCTCGGCGAATGGTCGATATACTACGGACGACACGCAAGTGCATGTCCGGTGATGGAGGGCGCCGTTCTCGGGGAGCGCCAAACATTCCATGAATGGTCTGAACAACCTTTGGGAGCAGGCATGTCGGGTCGTCTAACTTTCCGGGAGCGCCGCGTTTGTGACGGGCTGCTTCTCGTAGCATTGCTGATGCCGTTACCGGCGGCTGCTCACCCGCATGGCTGGGTGGATTATCGGGTCACGCTGCACTTCGACGACCAGGCCCACGTCGTCGCCCTGGAGCAGGCCTGGAAAATGGACCCCTTCTACAGCCTGACCCTGACCGAGGAACTGGCTCGCGCCGAGGGCGAGGAGAGCATGGAAGAGCGCCTGGACATGCTCGGCCAGGAGATCGCCCAGAACCTGAGCCGCTCGAACTATCTGACCCATGTCGCGCATGACGGCGAGAACGTCCCCCTGGGGCAATTGCGCGACTACACCACTCGGCTCGATGGGCAGCGCCTGGAGTTCTCCTTCGTCGTGCCCCTGGCCGAGCCGCTGGCGCTCGACGGCTCGCCCTTGACCTGGAAAGTCTACGACGACACCTACTACATCGAGTTTCTCTACGACGAGGACGTGGCAGAGCCGATCACTCTGCGCAATGCCCCCGAAGGTTGTGCGAGCCGGGTCATCGCCGCCGACCCCGATCCGCAGAAAGTGGCCGAAGCGGCGGCGCTGGACATCGATGCCGACGCCCCGGGCGGTCTCGGCCGATTCTTCGCCGAAGCCGGGGAGGTGACATGTCCCGCACGCTAGGTGTGCTGATCGCCCTGCTGCCGCTGCTGGCCCTTGCCATACTCGCCACGACCGACTGGGGACAGGCCATGGCGCAACTCGTCATGGCCCAGACGCATGACTGGCAGCGCTCGCTGCAGCGCGGCCTGACCCTGTCGACGATGGCCCTGTCGCGGCAGCCGTCGCTCGATACCAGTCTCAGCCTGATGGCGTTGAGCCTGGGGTACGGCGTCTTTCATGCCGTGGGCCCGGGGCACGGCAAGGCGGTGATCACCGCCTACCTGCTTTCGCACCCCACCGCCCTGCGACGCGGGCTGTCACTGACCGTGGCGGCAGCGCTGCTCCAGGGGCTGGTGGCCATTGCGCTGGTCGGCGTGCTGGTATGGGGGCTGGGCCTGCTGACCCGCGATGCCATGGCACAGACCGGCCTGCTCGAGCGGCTCAGCTTCATCGTCCTGATCGGGCTCGGCGCCTGGCTGACCCTGCGTGCCTTGGCCCGGCTCAGGCGGGCACTGGGCCAGTCGCGGCGAGCCCCCCTGGCCGCCGACGCCAGTGGCCATCCTGCATCGTTCGAGGGCATGGCCTTCGAGGTTGCGCCGAGCGCTTCGAAGCGGCCCATCGAGCCGCACGCTGGCGCGGCATGCGATCGCTGCGGCGGTCATCATCACATCGACCCCAACGCCACGGGCACGATCCGCGAGAGCCTGGGCACTTTGCTGGCGATCGGCCTGCGGCCCTGCAGCGGCGCCGTCATGGTACTGGGCGTTGCCAGTCTGCTGGGCTATTGGTGGGTTGGCGTCCTGGCGGTGGTGGCCATGTCGGTGGGGACGGCGGTGACCACCTCCTGCCTGGCAATCTTCGCCGTTTTCGCTCAGCAACGCGCGTCGCGCCTGCTGGCGCGCTCGACGCCTCACTGGCAGCGCCTGGCCGGGCACGGGATTGCCCTGTGCGGGGGCGTGCTGATCCTGGCGCTGGGGATCGGGCTGCTGATCAGTGTTCCAGGCACCTCGGGGGTGGCCCTGCCGGGGATTCGCTGAGGTTCCTGAATTCAGGAACTCGTCTGCGTGCGCCCCCGTCTTCGCAGGCCCTCTGCATATATCCGTGTCCGCTCAGTCAGGCCACCAGCATGCGCCGCTACGTTGCGGTGATGACTTCGTGGCGATGGCTGCGACGTCGGTGACGTGCCAGCAAGTCGCCTGGCGTCAGTCATTCACTCCAGATTCTGGATCTGAAGATGTAATTTGATGTATTTTTTATTTATAAAACAGTTGGTTAGTTTTATTTTGTGCATAGTTTTTTATTTGTTCCTACCCATCTTACTCCCCATCTGGTAGGAGAGAGACAGTCCTAGCTGAGAGCAAATGCAAACCTACCACAATCAGCTCAAGGTGACGCTCTCGCAGGGGGCTTCGTGCGTGCGATGAAATGTCCACCACCTCTGGGCTGGTATTGAGAGTAATGTCAGCAGCGTAGTGGTGAAAATGCCGCTACTGACCTTGGGGGCGTGCATGATGTCCTGTTCAAGGCTTCCCAGACACCGTTCGCTGCGGGGAACCTTCTTCTTGTTCTGTTGCTGAGCCTGAGCGACAGAAATCTGCTTCATCGGTTGGCTTTGGTCAGACAGTGGCAAGAAAGCCAGGTTTTACCCTGCGGTTGACTCTCCGTCAGCTGCGGAGGTGTTTACGCAGCGCTTCCCTAGCCCCACAGCTACTCACTCTGCGACGGAAATGGGGCTCCCTCGCTTTCTTCCGCCTGATGACGTCGTTGCTCCGGCGTCCATAACGTCTTGAGATAGTTCACCACGGAGCGGATCTCGGCGGGGGTCAGGACATTCTCGAAGGCCGGCATCGTCAGTCGCTCGGTCTTGTTCCAGGGGTCGCGCCATCCCTCGGCGATGATCCGGTAGAGCATCGCATCGGAGTGTTTCCAGGTATGCCCCTCCGGCCCGTGAGGGGGAGCGGGCAATTCGCCCTGGGCATTCTGGTGCTCCCAGTTCGGCTGGCCCTCGCCCTCGCTGCCGTGGCAGCTGGCACAGTACTGCTGGTAGATCCTTTCTCCCTCTTCCAGCCGAGAGGTATCGCGCGAAGAGGGGCCACCCCCCGCCATGGCCTGCCCGGCGGCACTCATCAGCAGCCACGTTGTGACGAGGATCCAGAGCTTACGCATCGGGGGGTGTCCAGGTTTGGCCCTGATCTTCGCTGCGCATGAGCTCCCCCTCGCGATCCAGGGCATAGAGCGTTCCCTGCGGCGCAAGCGTAAGCGTGACGAACGTCGGGCCATCACCCTTTACTTGCTGCCACTCCTGGCCGCCATTGTCGCTGCGCCACAGGCCTTGCTCCGTGGCCACATAGACGTGTTCGGGATCGTCGAGCTTGTAGGCCAGATCATAGACTCTGCCGGCATCGAGCTCCCCGGTCGGTCGCCAGCCGCAGAAGCAATCCATCGACAGGCGAACCGCATCGTCGGACACCGCATAGAGCCAGCCAGTCTGCATGCTCCCCTCCATATCGGAGTGGATGAGCCGGCGAACGGGTTGGGCAGGACCGCTATCCATCTTCTTCCAGGTCGTGCCGGCATCCTCACTCTGGTAGAGGCCGTCGTCGGCAATCACCACATAGAGTGTCTCGGGCTGATGGCGGTGCACGTCCAAGGCGGTAACGTCCTGGTTAGGCAAGCCATCGTTGAGTTCCTGCCAGGTTTCTCCATGATCGGTGCTGCGCTGCACCCCGATCGAGGGGCCGGCGATATAGAGGGCCTGTTCGGCTGTTGCCGGTTCCGATACCGTTACCAACCGTCCCTCCGCTACTTCGTCGGGCAAGGGAATCATCGTCCAGGCCGCCCCGCCATCCGTGCTTTCGAAAAGCTGGTTGGCCTGTACTTTGAGCAGCCGTTCGCCTGTTTGGTCATAACTCAGCGACGGCAATGCCTCCTCGGCGGCCCCGGCCATACTGACGAAGCTCAGACTGGCCATGACCCAGCTCGTCAGTGACAGGGCACGCCAGAAGCGACCCGTGATTTTGTTCATTGCAATATTTCCTCGAATAATGGCTAGCCGATGCTGCCTAGCGCCGGAAAGGTGCGCAATAACCAATAGGACAGCTCGGTCAGTTTGCC
This sequence comes from Chromohalobacter sp., assembly GCF_039830575.1. Classification (NCBI taxonomy): domain Bacteria; kingdom Pseudomonadati; phylum Pseudomonadota; class Gammaproteobacteria; order Oceanospirillales; family Halomonadaceae; genus Chromohalobacter; species Chromohalobacter sp. The sequence continues at coordinate 373,136 of NZ_JBDOOX010000003.1, forward strand.
GGTGATCATCAAGATGCCCATCAGGATCATGATCAGCCCGGCCGCCAGATGCATGACTCGGCCCCAGCGGCGCAGGAATGGCTGGTGGTGCAGGAAGCGATCGAGCGACACCGCCGTCAACAGAAAGGGCACCCCCAGGCCCAGCGAATAGATGCCGAGCAACGCCATTCCGCTCGAGGCATTGGCCGTCGAGGCGCTGACGGTCAGAATGGCGCCCAGGATCGGGCCGATGCAGGGGGTCCAGCCGAAGGCGAACGCCACACCTAGGAGGTAGGCCGCACCAGGCCCCCCGCCCGCTTCCTTGAGGCGGCCGATCAACCGCCATTCCCGCTGTAACCAGTGCAGCGGAATGAGCCCGGTCATGAAGGCACCGAACAGGATGACGATGAGACCGCCGACCAGGTTCGCCTCCTGGCGATAGATCAGCAGCAGACGCCCGATGGCCGTGGCACTGGCGCCCAGCATCAGGAATATCGTGGTGAACCCGAGCACGAACCAGATCGACTGGGTTAACACCCGGAGTCGCTCCCGTCGATCCGCTTCCCGTATCTGCCCCAGCGAGCGCCCGGCGACGAAGGAGAGATAGCCAGGCACGAGCGGTAAGACACAGGGCGAAGCGAACGAGATCAGGCCCGCCAGAAAGGCCGTCGCCAGGCCGATATTGGCAAGCTCCAGCATCCTCCCCTATCCCGCGGCTAGGCTTGGAGCTTGGATATGGGCCGCTCGGACGGCACCTGGTGATTCGCCGCTTGGCGATTGGCGGATGTCGTCTCCGTGGGTACCGCGGTAGAGGCTTCCACCCCGGCTTGTGTATCAGTGACTTCGTCCTGGTCGGTCGACTTGTTTGTCTTGTCCTTGCATTTCATCATGCACAGTCCTAATCCGCACATGACAAGGCAAGGCAAGAGGCTCACCAAGAGAGGCGCGAGCCCAAGCAGGACCAACTGATCCCAGCCCATGGCAAGACCACCAGCCACCGCCACAGCGCCCAGCAGCATCCAGCGGCGTGGGCCTGTTACCAGGCCTTTCAGTCCGGCTTTCTCTTGGCCCTTTTGGGGCTTGTCGTCACAGCAACTCATGGCGCGTCCTCCTGGGTGGTTTCTATGGTTTCGGCAAGAAAGTCGATCATTTCAGGGGTATCCCAGTCGGCCTCCCCGACCAGGCGTCCGATCTCCCTGCCCTGGCGGTCGAGCAGAAGCGTCGTGGGAATACCCACGGCACTGAGGTTCGCGCTGGCCATGCCGGTTGGATCGACGTAGGGAGCGAGATGCTCGATCCCCACCTCCTGATAGAATTCGTTGACGACCTCGATGCCTTTGCGATCGATCGAGAGTGCGACGACCTCGAAATCTGTCCCACCCAATTCAGCCTGGAGGGCATCCAGGGTGGGCATTTCCTCGCGGCAAGGGCCACACCATGTCGCCCAGATGTTGAGCAGGATCAGCTTTCCTCCGAAGGTGGTCAGCGTCAGCGGAGTACCGTCGCCAGCCTCGAAGCTGATTTCCGACACCTCGCGTGGGCTTTCCCAGAGAAGAAACCCATTCGGCCCCACACGTTTGGGTGGTTCGGCGACGGCCAAAGAAGTGATCATTCCCCACAATGCCACCGCTACCCAACTGGTCCCGATCAGTTGTCTCATCACCAAGGCTCACCTTCAGTGGGTGGCGTAAACTTCAGGGGTATCGGTCGGCTGAAAGGCCAGGGTGTAAACCTCCAGTGGGCCCTGTTTCTCGCCCGACATCCCCGGTGAGCCAAGTGGCATTCCGGGTACGCTCAGGCCTTTGATGAAAGGTTTCTCTTCGAGTACCTGGGTGACGCTTTCCACGGGTACGTGGCCCTCGAAGACATAGTTGTCGATGAGCGTGGTATGGCAACCCTGCAGTTTCTCGGAAACATCGTGTTCGGCTTTCATCTTCGCGAGATCGTGAGTATCGATTGTCTCCACTTCGAACCCGTTTCGTTCGAGATACTTGGCATATTCGGCGCAACAGCCACAGTTGGGGTTCTTGTAGAGGGTTGCCGACGTCTCGGCTGCCAACCCTGTCAGGGGGAAGGTCAATAGAGAAGCGATGGTCAGCGCTTTCCAGTGTTTCATACGCTAAGGCTCCATAGAGTTCACGAGAACGTTCGGCAGCGAGGCCGGCTATACTCTCGCGGCATTAATCGAAGGTGTTGACGACAGTATGGCGAATGCGAACCCACACACCGGTGGATAATGTCTCTGGTCCTTCTGCCAACACCTTTACATAGGAAACTAGGTGCTCCGGATCGAATTTGAGCCCATGAAAGCGGGCCCGTATCCGTCCTGATTGGTCGATGACATGAGTCACAACGCCATGCGCCTGGACGCCCTCGGCCACATCGTCGAATTTCAGACCGTAGGCTTCCGCGACCTGGCGTGTGGTGTCGACAAACTCATTTTCGCTTCGATAAAGAAACCGCCAGTTGGCGGGGTCCAGATCGAAATTTTCACCGTAGGCCCGCATGTTGTTGTGCGTGCCGGCAAAGTCCTCGCTGTCGGTAGCGATGGTGATAAATTCAACATCATCTCGTAGGCCGGTATCGTTGACTCGCTCTTGCACCTCGGCAATCAGGTTCATGTGCACCGGGCAGGCTTCCTGGCAGCGGGTGTAGATAAAATTGAGCACCACGACGCGACCTTCCAGGTCGGAAGATGCCACGATGTTGCCCTCAACACCGGCCAGGGAAAAAGTCGGGGCCGGCTGGTCGACAAACTGGGCGTAGCGTTCCCGCTCTTGCAACTCTGCCTCGGCATCTTCAAGGGAATGAGCAAAGGACGAAGCACTTGCCACCAGCCAGAGAATGGCTAATGGAGCATAGATGCATTTACGCAAATGCTGTTCTCCCCTCGCTCCACTAAAATGTAAATGGCTGCTCCTCTGCGGAGCAGCCCCTGGCGATCTCACGTCAGGCGTTACTGTCGGTTTCATGACCCTGTTGCATTTTATCCATCATGGCATTGCATTTTTCCATCATGGTATTCATGTCACTCATCATCCCCATCATGCCACCTTCTTGCATCATGTCCCCATGCATGCCCTTGCCCTCCATTGGCTCCTGCTGCGGATCTTCCTGTGCAAGGAGCGAGCCGGTCCCGAAGGCACTGGTGGCGATGATAGCGACAGTCAGGACTGCAGTGTGACGTTTCCGCATGACACTCTCCTCGATCTTCTTGGGACTCACCTTTCCACCAGCAAGGCTGATGGCACGGCTTGGCTTTGATTTCCACCCTGCAGCAGCGCTGCTTCTTGGAAAGGTATCCTTGAAGCCTACTTCAAGGTCAAGCCCTTATTTTTTGGCGTTTCCGCGTCATGCGGGCGGCCACCCATTGAGCGCTATAACCAGGCCTTGACCTTTGGGCGGCCTCACGATTGTAGGCTGACTGAAACTGAGTAGGTAAGGAAAAGGCAATGCGAGTCACTGAACTGGCTCGGGCTGGTGGGGTCACTGCGGAAACGGTACGTCACTACACACGTGAGGGGTTGTTACGACCGCAACGGGACCCGCGCAACGGCTATCAACTCTATGACGAGGAGGCACTGGGTCGCCTGCGCCTCATTGATTGCCTTCGCTCGTTGGGAGTCGGCCTCCCAGAAATCAAGCAGATATTGACCTGGGCGGACCAAGACAGCCCTCCGGTTGTTGATAGGCACACGCCGCTGGCTGAACAAGGGCGCCACATTTGCATGAGGATTCAAGAACTTCAGGCGATAGCGCGATGGCTGGATAGCATCGGCCACGATGATGGTCCCGAGGCCCCTAGCCTGAAGCAACTGATCGAATCGCTGGGATCGGAGCAACCGGCCATCGTCACGGATGGTCCGCGCATTGGCCATCAGTGATGCGACGGCGCCATGCTGGCCATATCGTCCATGCCGGTCATGGAGTGCAGATGCCAGAGTTGCCAGACGGCAAACGCTATGATCAGCAACGCCGCCAGCGTGCGGGTCGCTGGATGGCGAATCCATAGCGAGACGCGGCGGGCTGCCATACCGGTCGCCAGGACGACGGGCAGGGTGCCGAGCCCGAAGGCCCCCATCATCTTCGCGGCGCGTAGCGGCTCGGCCACGGCCAGACTCCAGGCCAGCATTGAATAGATCAGCCCGCAGGGCATCCAGCCCCAGATCGAGCCCAGCGCGAAGGCCTGGGGCACCTTCACGACGGGCATCAAGCCTCGACCAAGCGGTTCGATACGCCGCCACAGCGAGCGACCCAGGGCTTCGACACGTAGCAACCCCTTCCACCAGTTGGCGATATACAGCGCCATCAGAATCAGCATGACCGCCGCCAGGATACGCAGCACCAGGGCGATGCCGTCCAGGGCATGGTTGAGCACGGAACCGAGCAGCGCCACCAGGGCACCGGCGAGCATGTAGCTGGTGATGCGGCCCAGGTTGTAGCCGAGCAGGAGGCCCGCCAGGCGGCTCGGCTGCCGCATGCTGGGGGGCACGGCAAAGGTCAGGGCACTCATGATCCCGCCACACATGCCGATGCAGTGCGCCCCTCCGAGCAGGCCGAAGACGAAAGCCGCCGCCAATGGCGGTAGGCTCAGGCCGGTGGGATCCATTCAAGGCGCTCTATTTTCGCTATCCCCAGTACCACGAGGAGGAGAATCGAAGGCTGCCGGAGGCGACCCGTGAAGCGCGTCGAGCTCGACCTGCTCGGGTGGATAGCAAAGTCCCCGATCGGAGCAGCCCTGAAAGGTCACCGTGATGGCCAGCGGCCCGGTAGCGGCATCGCTCGCCTCGATGGGCGCACTAAATACCACCTGGTCATAGAACACCTCGATCTCCCCCAGAGACGCGTGCACCATGGGTTCGCCGGGGGGAATTGCCAGCTCACCGAAGCTGACGTCCGCGTCGCGGCTGTCCAGGGCGAATTGGTGGAGATGGAGGTAATAGTCCTCGGCATTGAGGAAGCCGACATAGAGCCGTTCATCGTCTCGCCAGGCGCTAGCCCGGAAGGCTTCATCGGCCGGCAGGAATTCCCGTTGAGCCGAGTTACTGAAGGTGGAGCCTTTGCCACCGCCCACGGGAAACTCTCCACGGGCCGCTACGGGTGTAGCGACGAACAGCAGCACCAGTAGAAAAGCGAAGGCCGTGTTCATGAGGTCGCCGCCGCCTTCGCCCTATCCACTGGCTGACGCCTCGACCAGATGACCAGGGCCAGCCCCGCAATGAGCATCGGTAAGGTCAACAGTTGCCCCATGGTCAGCCAGCCGAAGGCGATGAACCCCAGTTGGGGGTCGGGCAGGCGCACGAACTCCACGCCGAAGCGGAAGGTGCCATAAAGCACCAGGAACAACCCCGAGATGAGCCCTCGCTGGCGCGGTCGGCGCGACAACCACCACAGCACGGCAAACAGTACTACCCCTTCCAGGGCGAACTCGTAGAGCGCTGAAGGGTGGCGCGGCTCCGGCCCCAGCCCCATCATGGGAGGGAAGACCATCGCCCAAGGGATATCGCTGACCCTTCCCGGCAACTCGTGATTGATGAAGTTGCCGAGGCGCCCGGCACCCAGGCCGATCGGCACTAGCGGGGCGATGAAATCGGTCAACTGAAAGAAGGCCAGGCGGTGCTTGCGGGCAAACAGCCATGCCGCGAGCAACACACCGGCCAGGCCGCCATGAAAGCTCATGCCGCCGTCCCAGATTCTGAAGAGCCACAGTGGGTTGGCCAGCAGTTGCTCGAGCCCGTAGAACAGCGCATAGCCCAGACGACCACCGAGGATGATCCCCATGGCACCGTAAAAGATCAGATCGCCGATATCATCGTGATTCAGGTCCAGGCGGTGGGCACGACGACGCCCCAGCCACCAGGCGGCGACCAGCCCGACTACGTACATCAGGCCGTACCAGTGAATCTGTACTGGCCCCAGAGAAATGGCCACGGGATCAATCTGAGGATATTGCAGCATAAGCCTTCCTTATCTGACCGTTACCGGCCGCGTTATCAATAAAAGTAACTTTCAGCACGCTCGATGACTCATTGCTGCCATTTTTCTATCTCCTGAATAACTTTCTCAACATCCTCGGGAGTGATATAGCCCGTATGCTTATAGCGGATAATGCCCTCGGTATCGACGAGGAAAGTCTCTGGCACACCATAGACACCTAGCTCGAACCCAAGATCGCCATCCGGATCAAAAATATTGACTTCGAAAGGTCGTCCAAAATGGTCAAGAAACTCCAGCCCCTTGGCACGGGTGTCCTTGTAGTTGATGCCAATCAAGCGCACACCACGTTCGGCCAGTGTCAGCAACTGGGGCATCTCTTCCTTACAGGTTGGACACCACTCCGCCCAGACATTGACCAGCGTGACCTCACCCTTGAGGAGGGACTCGTCAACACGGCGTGAGGGGGCTTCCAGAGTTGTCAGGGTAAAGGGTGGGAAATGCTTGGCCAGTAGAGCCGAATCGCGAGCGAAAGGATTCATTTCCAAACCACGATAGAGGAAGAACCCCAGTCCCAGGAAAACCAACAGAGGAATAAGCAGTAACAGTCGCCGTTTCACGTATGCGTCTCACAGGATGTCAGCTGTCATGGTTCATGTATTCCGAGCCCAGACGAGTTTTGCCAGGATCGGCAGGAGCGTGATGCCACTGATCAGAATCAACGCGACCGCGAGGCCGTGGGAGTCGGTAGCTATGAGTATCTCCCCGAACATGACGATCAAGTACGCCGTCGGAAGTACGCCAGCCAGCGTGGCAATCAAGAAACGCCAGAAGGCCAGCGGTGTCAGGCCTGCCGCGTAGCTGACGGCATCAAACGAAATGAATGGCACCAATCGCGATGCGAATACGACGAGCATCAACCCCGTCTGAGAGCGTTCTCTGCCCAGCCAGTCGAGGATGGGGCGAGTACGCGACCAGCGATGGATCACCTCATAGCCGAGCAGGCGAGCGATGCCGAAAGCGAGCAACGCGCCGGCCTCGGCACCGATGACCACATACGCCGTCCCCCATAGAGGGCCGTAGATCGCACCGGCCACCATGGCTATCGGCCCACTGGGTATCGGGCTCATGACAATGGCCGCTATCATCATGGCGATAATGGTCAATGGCCCCCAGACCCCCAACTGGCCAACCCACTCACGCAGGACCTGCTTATTGGTGAGCGTCGATAAGGCACCGGTCTCCATCAGGATCCAATAGAGGATCACCAAGCCAATCAGCACAGAAGCTCCCAATATGAGCCTGTGTTTTACACCGAGCGTGCTTGCCATACTCATCTCAGTTGTGTGAGATGACATCTCATGTCACCCCTGTGCCGTTATGGCGCGTCATTCGACACCCAATATGTCGCGAAGCCGGTCGGTCGACACCGCACCATTGATGCGCTGCACATTACCTTCATCATCGCGGTAATAGCTGGTCGGCGTTCCCGTGGCGCCGGCCTCTCGCATGAGCTGGGCATGCCGCCTAAGAAGCGCTCGACTCTCCTCCGACGGCACCACCGGACTGATGCCGCCATTGCGGAAGTTCAATTCATGGGTTTCGAGGGCTTTGGTTGGGGCATTCGACTCAAGGATCGCGGCCGCCTTGCGGAGACTGCCCTCTGACAGAACGCCGACCAGCACATGACGAAGCTGAAGTTCACCTTGATCGATTAGAGGTCGTGAGCTCTTCCACAGTGCATTGCAGTAGGGACAATTGGGGTCGGTCAGCGTATACACGATATGTGATGCATCATCATCCCCTTCCGGAATGAAGCGAGTGTCCTCGAACGCGCTCCAGGTAGCTTCCAGCATCGGTTCCAGCACCAGAGCTTGAAGCTGGTTTTCCATTACAGCGTTGCCCTGAGGATCAATTAAGGTACCGATGATAGCGTGGTCGGAAGTGGAGGGAATATAAGCCGCCACGGGCTCATTATCATAGGACAAGGCATAACCTTGTATATCGTCCGGGGCATTAAAGGTTCCATGGAATTTGAGTCCTTGATCCAATAATGTCGTAATCGATGCGGGCAGGGGAGCTCCAGTATCGGCTGCACTAATGGCCTGGTGGCCTTCAAGGGAATCGCCCCCCGCTTCCTCCGCCAGAGCGGGAAGCGTAATGAGACCGAACAGCCCTACAACAGCAAGGCAATAAGTGGAGTAGATGATTTTCTTCATGAACGGCCTCTTCATCGCTCTCTGATCAACCCGGGGAATAGAACCTGTCGTAGCGATTGGTTGTCAGCTATCGCGCTTCTTGTTGAAAAATAGATATTTGACGAGCGCGGCGACGCCAAGCACCAACGCAATAATCAGCAGGATGGAAATGAGCCCCATCCCCGCCATCCCCCACGTGCATGCTTCGCTTCCCATCATCTTGGTCTCCTATTAAATTTTGCTACTCAGAAAACTTGGGGTATCCGGAATAAGTGGTTGATGCGGCTAACCAGCTTCACGCTCCCTAAGCGTGAAATGGGCATATAGGAACTGCTGTGCTTTTCCTCCCGGCGTTCGGTGCTCTTCGAGATTGCTACTAATTAGGTCGAAAAGGGGACCTAAATGCTCGCACAGCAATTTAATATCGTGGCGGACTACTTCCAACCCACTACACTGTCGAGGCCCTTCTGGCCCGAAGATAGCCATTATCAGATGTCCATGGGGGGCTAGGCTGCGTAGCGCTTGGCGGACATAGGCAGCACGTTGCTCGGGCTCGACCAGGAAGTGGAAGACAGCACGGTCATGCCAAACGGTATATCGCTGTTTGGGAAGGATCGCCTTGGTGACATCTTCCTCGAGCCACTCCACTGTGTTTGCAGCAGCCCCTAAGCGCTGCTGTGCCACTTGGATCGCCTTATGTGATATTTCCAGAACGCTGACATGCTGATAGCCAAGCATCAGCAGATCATCGACCAATGTAGACTCACCGCCACCTACATCAATGATAGCGGCGCTTCGATCCGGTGCTGCCTCTTCGATGAGCTGAACCGACTTCTCAAGGTGTGGACGATACCAACTTACTTCGTCGGGTGCCTTCTCACCGTACACAGCTTCCCAGTGAGTCTTGAATGACATAGCTTCCTCCTATCGACCAGACAGCCTGGGCTGGACTGATTAGTACCACCGTGAGCTACACGAGCGTCTTATCAAGTTATCTGAAGCTTGGTCATAGGAAGCCCCCTATCAACCAATTAATCCGGATACCCCAGACCCTTGGCGGGCCCGAACCGCCTGAGGCTCACCGCCCGTCACCGGCGAAGCGTCATCGATATCCGGCGTGAAGCGGCGTAGCCGCAACGAGTTGGTCAACACGAAGACGCTGGAGACGCTCATGGCGGCTGCCGCCAGCATGGGGCTGAGCAATACGCCGATGAACGGATAGAGTACGCCCGCTGCCACGGGGATCAGCGCCACGTTGTAGCCATAGGCCCAGACGAAATTCCCGATGATGGTCCGGTGGGTACGCTTGGAGAGCGCCACGGCATTGACGATGCCCCTCAGGTCGCCACGCATCAGCACCACATCGCCGGCCTCGATGGCGATATCCGTCCCGGTGCCGATGGCGATGCCCACGTCGGCTTGTGCCAACGCCGGTGCATCGTTGATGCCGTCGCCCACGAAGGCGACCTTACCGCCCTCGGCCTGTAGTCGCTTGATCTCGTCCGCCTTCTGGTCAGGCAGCACCTCGGCGAGTACGCGCTGAATGCCGACCTGTCGGGCGATCGCGTCGGCGGTGGCGCGGTTGTCGCCGGTGAGCATCGCCACTTCCAGCCCCAGCGCCTTGAGTGCTGAAATGGCTTCGGCCGAGCCCTCCTTGAGCGGATCGGCCACCGCGATGACCGCCGCAAGCCGACCGTCCACCGCGGCATAGAGGGGGCTCTTGGCGTCTTCGGCGAGCGCCTTGGCGCGCTCTTCCGCCTTGCCGAGCCCAATCCCGAGCCGGTTCATGTAGCGATCGGCCCCCACGTGAAGCCGGTGACCGGCGACGTCAGCCTCGATGCCGTAGCCCGGCTCGGCGCTGAAATGGCTGACGGCCGGCAGCTCGAGTCCACGTGCTCGGGCGCCGCGCACGATGGCCTCGGCAATGGGGTGTTCGCTCTGCGCTTCCACCGCCGCGACCAGGCGAAGCACCTCGTTCTCGTGCCCCTCGATCACCTCGAAATCGGTCAGCTCGGGGCGACCCTGAGTCAGGGTGCCGGTCTTGTCGAGCACGACGGTATCCATCTTGGCCAACGTCTCAAGCGCCGCGCCCTTGCGAAACAACACTCCTATCTCGGCCCCTTTGCCGGTACTGACCATGATCGCGGTCGGGGTGGCTAGGCCCATCGCGCAGGGGCAGGCGATCAGCAGCACGCTCACCGTGGTAACGAAGGCGAAGGACAGCGCCGGGGCCGGCCCGACGGCGAACCACACACCGAAGGTGATCAGGGCGATGACGATCACCGCGGGCACGAACACCCCGGCGATCTTGTCGGCCAACTGCTGGATCGGGGGTTTCTCGGCCTGGGCCGCTTCCACCATCTTGACGATTTGCGACAGCACGGTGTCGGCACCGACCCGCGTGGCGCGGAAGGTAAGCGCGCCGTTCTTGTTGATGGTGCCGCCGACGACTTCGGCATCCTGCTGCTTGGCAACCGGTACCGGTTCGCCACTGATCATCGACTCGTCGACGAAGGAATGGCCTTCTTCAACGATGCCATCCACCGGGATACGCTCGCCCGGGCGGGCCAGGATGCGATCGCCGGGCACGACGGCCTCGATCGGCACCTCGACCGCTTCGCCATCGCGGATGACGCGGGCGGTTTTTGCCTGCAACTGCAGGAGCTTCTTGATCGCCTCGGAGGTACGGCCTTTGGCGATGTGCTCGAAGTAGCGTCCCAACAGGATCAGCGTCACGATCACCGCCGCCGCCTCGAAGTAGCTCACGGCGGTATCAGCCGGGAAAAAGCCGGGTACCAGCAGAGCGGCGACCGAATAGAAGTAGGCGGCGCTCGAGCCGATCATGACCAGACTGTTCATGCCCGGGTTGAGATGCCGGAGTTCGGCATAGCCACCGCGATAGAAGCGTGCCCCAGCATAGAACTGCACGGGCGTGGTCAGCAGCCACTCGACGCCCATCCAGCCGCGATGCGGCATCATGCTCGCCAAGAGCGTATCAAAGGCGGGAATCACTTTTCCCATGGCGATGATGACCACCGGGATGGTGAGCACTGCCGCGAGCATGACCCGGTGGCGAAGCCGTCGTCCCTCGCGATCCTCGTCGTCCGCCTGCTGCTGCGACTCGGTTTCCTGCGGTTCATAGCCCGCCTCGCGGATGGCATGCTGAATGCGTGCCAGCGATACGGTCCCCGGCAGGAAACGGACGAAGGCCTTCTGGGTCGCCAGATTGACACTCGCCTCCACCATGCCGGGCAGCTTGCCGAGCGCTCGTTCTATCCGCGAGACGCAGGATCCGCAGCTCATGCCGGTGACGGGAATCTCGAGGCTCTCCACCACCGGCTGATAGCCCGCCGTTTCGATGGCGCCGAGCAGGCTGGCCGTCGTGGAACCTCCCTCCATCTGGATCGCCGCCTTCTGCGTGGCCATGTTCACCTGAGCGTGAATCACGCCCGGCTGCTGGCCGAGGGCCCGCTCCACCCGTCCGACGCAGGACGCACAGGACATACCCCGAATCTCGATATCGACGTTTTCCGTCATTACTGTGGTCTCCTGGCTTGGTTACCTGCCGGCCCGGCGTGCGCGCTTCGGGACGCCGGCGTTACACTTCCAGCGGCGACGACGTCGCTCATTCGGCCTTCTCGGCGATGGCCTCGACGATGGGGCAGCCTTCCTGCATCGGCCCTTCGCCCGCACATTCCTCAAGGGTTTGGGACAGCACGGCCTCAATCCGCGAGAGATGCTTGATCTGCTCGCGAATCTTGTGCAGCTTCTCGTCGGCGATGCGCTTTGCCTGTGCCCGGTCGCCGTTGGCATCCTGGAGAATCAGCAGCTCACGGATCTCGTCGAGCGTGAAGCCCCACTGCTTGGCATGAACGATGAATTGCAGCCTGGCCACGGCATCCAGGGGATAACGCCGATAATTGGCTTCCGTCCGTTGGGGGGCGGGCATGAGCTTCTCTTTCTCGTAATATCGGATCGCTTGGCTGGCGATCCCACTACGTTCGGCAAGCTCACCGATACTGAGGGTTTGCATGGCTTCACCTCTCACACTGTGGATCGGAGCTTCCGGCTGCCCGACTGGGCCGGGCAGCCTGAGTCACGAGCCGTGACTTCGATTAGTCCGGTTGACGCACGACCCGCAGATAGGGCGTCTTGGCATCCCAGCCGTCGGGGAAGTGTTGTCTGGCGTCGTCATCCGTGAGCGATGGCAAGATGATGACATCGTCACCGTTTTGCCAGTCGACGGGCGTGGCCACCTTGTGCTTGTCGGTTAGCTGAAGCGAGTCGATGACCCGCAGGATCTCGTCGACGTTGCGCCCGGTGCTGGGCGGGTAGGTCAAGGTCAGGCGGATTTTCTTGTCGGAATCGATAATGAAGACGGTACGCACCGTCACCTTGGGGTCGGCTTTCGGATGGATCATTCCATACAACTGAGCCACCACCTGGTCCGCGTCCGCCAGTAGGGGATAGTTCAGGGCCGCACCTTGGGTCTGCTCGATATCCCTCGCCCAGTCGTGGTGAGAAGCGAGGGGGTCGACCGATACCCCCACCAACTTGACGCCACGCGCGGCGAACTCGTCCTTACGCCTGGCAAACGCGCCCAGTTCCGTGGTACAGACTGGCGTATAATCGGCGGGGTGCGAGAACAGTACGGCCCAGTCCTTGCCCAGCCACTGATGAAAGCCAAGCGTGCCTTCGGTGGATTCGACCGTGAAATCGGGAGCTATCTCCCCTAGCTGTAGGGTCATCTCGCTATCCTTATCTATGGCAAGTGTCGGATGATGCACTACACACGATAACCTTGAAGTCAACTTTAAGGTCAAGGGCTTTCGAGGAAAGGAGTATATCCCTTTGCGTTATATCGAAAGGCATTTATCCATGGTTGACCTTGCAGTAGATGTAACCTTTAGAATCATCCGCCGAACCAAATGCGAAGCCGGCGGCTGGCCCCAGGCTGCCTCGCGCCTAGCACCTTACCCCCAGGAAGCGTAACGCCTTGGAATCTCTCTCTTCTATCGGTCTGATCGGTGCCTTCGCCGGCGGGTTGGTCTCCTTCTTCTCGCCCTGCACGCTCCCGCTGCTACCGGCCTACCTGTCGGTGGTCACGGGCGGTAGTGCCGACAAGGCCGACAGGCGGCTGGAGGCATTGATCCTCAGTGCCTTCTTCGTCTTCGGCTTCAGCATCGTGTTCATCCTGTTGGGACTCGGCGCCAGTGGTATCGGCCAGCTGATGCGGGGGTATCGCCAGGAATTCAACTGGGTCGCCGGCTCGGCGGTGATCGTGCTGGGCCTGTTCATGACCGGTGTGTTCCGGTTGTCGTTTTTCCAGCGCACTCTGCAGTTCACACCGAATGTCCAGGGTGGCTCCCCCCTGTCGGCGACGGTATTCGGGGTCTCCTTCGCCATCGGCTGGACGCCCTGCATCGGCCCCATCCTGGGCGCCATCCTGATGGCCACCTCCAGTGCCGCCAGTGCTCAGGCCGGCATGCTCTATCTCAGCGCCTACTCGGCGGGCCTGGCGCTGCCCTTTCTCGCCAGCACCCTGCTGATCAATCGATTCGCCCTGCATCGGCAACGTCTGGGTAGGTGGAGCGCCTATGCTCGCCCGGTCGCCGGCACGATCGTGATCCTGATGGGCATCGCTATTGTCTCGGGCACCATGACGCGTCTTTCCAGCATTATGGTCGACTTGTTTCCCTCGCTGGCGACACTGGGGTAGCCCGGCCGTATATCGGTCATGCGACAACCACACTGAAGGCGGTTCCTGATGTCCTTCTACGAGAATCACGTTTTGCCACACCTCCTCCACTTGGCATGCGGCAACACGGTGGTCGAGCGACAGCGGGCGGCCGTGGTGCCGCAGGCACGGGGCCGTGTTCTGGAGGTGGGTATGGGGTCCGGGCTCAATATTCCCCACTACGATCCGGACCGGGTCGAGCTGGTCTGGGGGCTCGAGCCTTCCGAAGGCATGCGACGCAAGGCCCGCCACAACGTCGCCAGCGCACAGTTCGAGGTGCGCTGGCTGGACCTGCCGGGCGAGGAGGTCCCTCTCGACGACAACAGTGTCGATACCGTGGTGCTCACCTACACCCTGTGCACGATTCCGGACTGGCACCGGGCGTTGGAGCAGATGCGTCGCGTGCTCAAGCCGGGTGGCCAACTGCTGTTCTGCGAACACGGCACGGCGCCCGACGAAGCCGTACGCCAGTGGCAGCGCCGTATCAATCCCCTGTGGCGCAGAGTGGCGGGGGGCTGCCATCTCAACCGCGACATACCCGAGCTTATCGGGCACGCAGGCTTCGGTATCCAGCGGATGGAGACGGGCTATCTTTCGAAGGTCCCGAGGTTTGCCGGTTTCAATTTCTGGGGGGCTGCTGTTCCCCGCTGATCAAGCCCTCGTGTAATGAGGCGATTCCCCGAACAACTGGCCATCCACTTCGATGGCGGTGCCATCCACGAACACTGGCACATAGCTCAGGGTCTTGACCTGATAGTCCAGGATCGGCGGCGCCAAGTGCCTTGCCCAGTAGCGAGCGATGCTCTGGAGCGCGTCGAGGTGGGCCGTCCCCATGCGTACCAGGTATTTGCCGAGGCGGCGTCCCGCCGGCACGGTCTCGATGCCCAGCAGCTTCGCCGTGACCGGATCCTGACGTAAGGCGTCCAGATCGGACGTGCGCCATTGCCCGTGGCGAGGGAGGCCACCAGGCTCCAGAGTGTCTCCGCATCACTGGCGCCGTGCTTGAAGTGATTTTGCTAGGTGAACTGGCTCAGCAGGCCACTGAATAGCTACTAATGGACATTATTTAACCCTTGAGCGCCAGAATGCGCCTGGCACCGTTAAGCACAATGACCCCCGCGATGGTGCCGATAATCAGATCCGGATAATTGGTTCCGGTCCACGCGACCAAGGCGCCGGCGGTGATGACCCCCAGATTGATCACCACGTCGTTGGCCGAGAATATCCAACTTGCCTTCATGTGCGCCCCGCCCTCTCGATGTTTGGATATCAGCAGCAGACAACTGGTATTGGCAATCAATGCGACGAATGCAATCGCCATCATCATCAGCGATTCAGGCTCGCTACCGAATACAAAGCGCCTGACCACCTCTGCGAGTACGCCAACCGCCAGAATCAGTTGGAGCACACCTGCAAGATGCGCGGCACGCACCTGCATTTTTACGCTATGCCCAACCGCATACAGGGCGAGCCCGTACACGGCCGCATCGGCAAAATTGTCCAGGGATTCTCCAATCAGGCCGGTGGAGTGCGCGATCAGGCCGGCCGTCATTTCCACCACGAACAGGACCGCATTGATACCGAGCAACCAACGCAGGGTGCCGGACTCCTGCGCGGCAGAGGCCGACGTGTCACCGACCGCCTTGATCGACTCAGGATCGGCAGCGGCCGTTTCCTGAAGCGAGGCTCCTAGCCCCAAGGTTGTCAGTTTTGCGGTGATGGGCTCGACCTCGCCGTCATGCACGACCTCTAATCGGCGGTTCGACAAGTCGAAGGACAGCACCCGAATCTCCTCAAAGCCGTTCAGGGCCAGGCGAATCATTCGCTCTTCCGATGGACAGTCCATCTTCGGCACGGCATAAACGCTGACCCATTTCCCCGATGCTTCGGAGGAGCGACGCATATCGGTATCCGCTATGGGCGTCGCATCGCCGCCACAGGGGGCTCCACAGGTTTTGCTCATGATACGACTCCACTTGAATATTATCGGGCTATCATTTAAAACCATATAGTCACTATAAGGTCAACAGAGCGGAGAGAATCCGTTGAGGAGGAGCTTGGTGCGTATTGGTCAGTTGGCAGAGTTGGTAGGGGTCGATACACAGACGATCCGCTTCTATGAACGACAGGGCCTGTTACCGTCGCCTGATCGGCAGGAGAACGGTTACCGTGTCTATACCGAGGAACATGGTGAGCGGCTGGCTTTCATTTGTCGCTGCAGAATCCTGGACCTGTCGCTAGCAGAGATTCACGAGCTACAGAGGTATCAGGACGACCCTCACCAACCTTGTGCCGCCGTGAACGCTTTGCTCGATGATCACATCTCTCACGTGCGCTCGCAGATAACCGCTCTACAGGCGCTTGAGAAACAACTCGTTTCACTGAGAGCGAGTTGCAACGATGGCCGGGAAGTTGAGGCGTGTGGGGTTCTTGCTGGAATTAGCGAGGGAAGCATGCACCAACAGTAGGTTGACGCATCAACCATTAAATCCGGATACCCTCCCCAGCCGTGCATTAGAATGTACGAGAGTCTGAAGAAACGCCCCAGCGATCCTGTTCGCCAGGGCGCCGCTGTGCTGATGTATTGAACGCTACTCAGTCGCGGTTAGTCACCATTGCCCACTCGCAGGGCCACGAAGTAGGTGCGGCCTTCGCGGTTGAGCAGAACAGGCACCGCTTGATCATCTGGCAGGCGGGTCAGCATCTCCTTCAGCTGTTCCGGACTCTCTACCGGCTGCTGGCCCAGTCTGACCAGCACATCGCCGGGGCGAATGCCGGCGGCAGCGGCATGTCCGGCGGGGGCCACCTTGACGATGCGCACCCCGTGATCGATGCCAAGCCGACGCTTCTCCATGTCGTTCAACGGCTGAACCGCGATGCCCAGTCGAACCGGGTCGCCATCGGATTGACCGGGGCCGGCATCCGGCCACTCGCCAACTTCCACCGTGATGGTCTCCTGCTGACCATCGCGCAACACGGAGAGATCAACGTCTTCGCCGGGGGCCGTCTCACCGATCAGGCGCGGCAGCGTGGTGGAGTGGTCCACTTCCTGGCCGTTCACCTCAAGGATGACATCACCGGCCTTGAGGCCGCCTTCTGTCCCAGGGCTGCCGGGCTCGACCTGGGCAATCAAGGCACCCTCGGCCTGCTCCATGCCGAAGGACTCCGCCAGGTCCTTGGATACCGGCTGGATGCTGACGCCCAGCCAGCCGCGGCTCACGTACCCCTCTTCACGGAGCTGGTTGGCCACATCCAGTGCCACATCAATGGGAATGGCGAAGGAGAGGCCCATGTAGCCTCCACTACGGGTCAGGATCTGGGAATTAATGCCCACGACCTCACCGTCGAGGTTAAACAGTGGTCCGCCCGAGTTGCCCGGGTTGATCGCCACATCGGTCTGGATGAAGGGAACGTAGACGTCTTGGGGCAGGGTGCGGTTGATGGCACTGATGATCCCGGACGTCACCGAGTGGTCGAAGCCGAAGGGTGAGCCTATGGCGGCGACCCACTGGCCGACCTGGAGGTTGTCGGAGTTGCCCAGTTGCAGGGTGGGTAGGTTATCCGCCTCGACCTTGAGGACCGCCACATCGGTCTTCTCGTCGGCCCCCACCAGCTCGGCCGAGAGTTCGCGACGGTCGTTGAGGCGCACCAGAATCTTGTCGGCCTCCTTGACCACGTGCGCGTTGGTCATGATGTAGCCGTCTTCATCGAAGATGAAGCCCGACCCCAGTGACCGACGCGGCTCTTCATTGCGATTGGGCGCACCGCCAGGTGGCATCGGGAAGCGGTCGTCGAAGAAGTCACGGAAGATCTCCGGCACCTCCTGCCCCCCAAATTGCCGTGAGGACGTCATGGACTTCTCGACCTTGCGGGAGGTGGAGATGTTGACCACGGCCGGCGCGGCCTCGTCGACCAGTTCCGTGAAGTCCGGCAGCTGTGGCTCGGCGAGGGCTGGCGTTGCCACCATCAGCAGTAAAGCTAAGCTCATCAGCCAGGCGTGCGAGTAAGGCTTGGGTATCACAATGGGCTCCTTCCGGGGGCATGGAACATGGTAGCCAACTTGGTACAGCGCCCACTATGCAAAGTTCCGTACTCCTAACCCCGGCTCGGCCTTCAACAGAGTTCGGGCTTGAAGCTTGAGTTGCTATAGGTTTTATACTGCTGGGTCATCAGGTGACACCACAAGGATGACGCATGGGACATCATCACGATCATCCCCATCTTGCCCCCACCTCTGGTGACCGTCGGGTGAGTATCGCCATCTGGGCCAACGGGATATTGACCCTTGCCCAGATCGTTGGGGGCATTCTGGCGGGAAGCCTCTCGCTGATCGCGGATGCGCTGCATAATTTTTCCGACATGGCTGCGCTTGTCATTGCGTTTGCTGCCCGCAAGATCGCGAGACGACCGCCCGACTCACAGATGACGTTTGGCTATGGCCGAATCGAGGTTGTCGCAGCGCTGATCAACTACACCACCCTCATTATCGTTGGCATTTATCTAATTTACGAAGGCTTCATGCGCATGATCGACCCGCCAGAGATTCAGGGCTGGATAGTCGTTATCATTGGCATTGTCGCTCTTCTTGTCGATGCGCTAACGGCCTTGCTCACCTGGTCGATGCAAAAACATAGCGTCAATATCCGCGCCCTCTTCCTGCACAACCTGTCTGATGCCTTTGCGTCCATCGCCGTGATCATCGGGGGCTCACTGATTCTGCTGTATGACATGCGCTGGGTAGACCCCGCGATTACGATCGGTATTGCACTCTATATTCTCTATCTTGCCTTTACGGAGATAGGTACCCCTATCCGGACACTGATGCTGGGCTCGCCACCCGATGTCGATGGTCAATCCGTCATTGATCTCCTGCGCAGCGTCGAAGGGGTTGAGGATGTGCATCATGTTCACCTATGGCAAATGCAGGAGAATAACGCCGCGCTTGACTGCCACGTGGTGACGACGGAAGCCGGCTGGCAGCAGCTCGAGGCGATCAAGGCGGATATCAAAGCTCAGCTGAAAGCGCGCTTTGGCATTGGCCACTCCAGCTTGGAATTCGAGCATATTGATCATGCACATCAGGATGCCAACCTTTATGGGCATGGATAACACGCCACTATTCGCCGACTTAGGCACCCAACAGCGGCTGAGCTCCACTCAGCAGCATCCTGAGCTTTTTTAAACCTAACTCTTTGAAATTGAGAGAAAAAATGTACAAAAAAGCGACGTTTATCCTGGCCGGAGCGTTGATGCTGACGGCCATCATCGTGATCGTGTCGAGGCCCTCGTTGTTGGGCATGGGCGCCGAGACGGCGAGCCGAGAGGGTGCACAGGCCGAGAATTCGCTGGTGCGCGCACACTCGCCGGTCCTAGGATCGGAAGAGGCACCGGTGACGGTCGTGGAGTTCTTCGACCCGGCCTGTGAGGCCTGCCGTGCCTTCTATCCGCTGACCAAGCGCATCCTGGAAGCCTACCCCGAGAAGGTGCGGTTGGTGGTGCGCTACACGCCCTTCCACGGAGACGTATCCGAAACCGCCATTCGCGTGCTGGAAGTCGCCAGGCGCCAGGACGTATTCCAGCCGGTGCTGGAGGCGTTGCTGGCTCGGCAGAGCCAGTGGGCGGCTCATGGCAGTGTCGATGAGGAAGCGATCATGGAGATCGCCAGCGAGGCCGGACTGGACAGAACCGTAGCCGAAGAGCAGCTCAATTCACCAGAGGTACAGGCGGTCTTCGACCAGGACAAGGCTGACGTCGAGGCCAACCAGATCAGCAAGACGCCGACCTTCTTCGTCAATGGCGAGCTGTTGGACCCCTTCGGCATGCAGGAGCTGGTCGACGCCGTTAACCGTGAGGTAGCCGAGGTCTCCGGCGAAGAGGATGCATCATGACACGACGCTGGTTGCTAGTGGGACTGATGGTCCTTAGCCCCGTGTTGGCCGAAGCCCGTTGGCAAGAGCGTGCCGGATTATCACTGGCCAAGCCGGCACCGGCCAGGGCACAAGCTATCGCGAAGGTGGGTCGCGTCGCCCAAGAGCTCACCGTGGCACCAGGGGATACCCTGGACGCACTGCTGCAGCAGCTTGGTGTGGATGCCGAGCTGCGCGCCCAAGCGGCGACCTCGCTGGCGAACAGGTTCGACCCAAGACGATTGCGGCCCGGAGATCGTATCACTTTCACCTCTCTGGCGACGGGACAGCCGGTGTCGGTGGCCATCGAGCGTGACTCGGGTATTCAGTACGTGGTCACGCTGGGTGAGCGTCCGTCGACGCGCATTGTCCAGCCTCGCCTCGACACCCTGACCCTGGGTCGTGAAGTAGATGTCAAGACGTCACTCTATGCCGCCTTGGAGGCTGAGGAGATACCCAGGCGTTTCGCAGCAGAGCTTGACATGCTGCTGGGCGGACTCATGGACACACGCCGGGATATCTCGGGTGGCGAGCGTCTGCAGTTACTGTGGGAAGAAGATCGCCGTGAGGATGGCACTCGAGTCGGGCCTCCCCGTCTGACCTATATGGGGTTGGCTGACCAGGCGGAGCGGCTGGAGATGGTATGGCCGGCGGACCAGAGAGCCAGCGTGATGCTCTTTAAGGACGGTAGCCTCCAAGACACCTTGCAGTTCCCGATTTTCGGCGCACGCCTGACATCCCCCTTCGGCAACCGGCGCCATCCCGTGTACGGCGGGGTCCGACGTCATGACGGTATCGATCTTGCCGCGCCTCGCGGCACCCCGGTCATGGCGACGGCGCCGGGGCGCGTCTCCTTCATCGGTCGCCGGGGAGGTTATGGACGTGTTGTCGAGGTAAAACATGATACGGACACCATCAGTCGCTATACGCATCTCAACCGATTCGCCGCCAGCCTGGCGGTCGGGGACTCTATCAAGGCCGGCGACAAACTGGGTGAGGTAGGGGCCTCCGGACTCGCCACGGGGCCCAACCTGCACTACGAAGTGAGGGTGGATGACCGCCCCGTGGATCCCCTCGAGGAAGGGCAGCGCCTCATTCTGAGTGAGTCACCCACACGCCAGGAGTATCGCAGCGCACTGTTCGAGGCTCGGACACGTCTGCAAAAAGCCATCGGAACGTCCGCTGCTTCCGATCTGGCCGCATTGGAGAACTGACAAGCCTTTAGGTGGACTTGCTGTGAAACACGCCTCGGTGGGCACAATGTACCTAGCGTCGCGTGACGCTACAGCCTCAGCGGCACTCACTTCACACGGGCAGGGGTTATGGAAGGTGTCTCGCCAGTCACGCTGGGGGTTTTAGGCAGCCTCGCCGCCGGCGCGATGATGTATGTCATTAGCCACGAGATCATTCCCCAGGCCCACCGCAGCGGTCACCAGAACAAGGCGACCCTGGGCTTCTCTATGAAGTTGGTGATCATGCTGTTCCTGAATGTCTCAACTAGGGCACGCTGGGACGCACAGGAGGTTATCCCAAATCGTGAGCGCCTTTGTGGGCTGCCTCACTGATACACAACTGGTGATCACTCAGCACCTCGATGATGCGACAGCTCTCGACCTTGCCGCCGGCACACTGGCTCACCATCCGCCTGAGTTCGTCACGCAGTGCCGAGAGCCGCTGCAGCCGCGACTCCACTTCCTCCAGGTGATGCTTGGCAACGGCATCGACCTCCTGACAGGGCATGTCGGGCTGGTCTGACATCGCCAGTAGCTCACGCACCGCATCCACCGAGAAGCCGAAGTCTCGGGCATGGCGAATGAAGGTCAGCCGCCTGACGGCTTCTTCGCCGTAGCGCCTCTGCCCACCCTCGGTACGCGATGCATCGCCCACCAGCCCGATGCGCTCATAATAGCGCACCGTTTCAGGCTTGCAGCCGGCGCGCCGTGCCAGCTCGCCGATACCGATGGTAGGGCTAATCTCCGGCATCCTGATGCTCCTCTCGCATGACTTGAACCTGTAGTTGCTACAGGGATTATGCTTCCGGACAAGATTAAGACATTCGGAGAGGCAGCGCCATGACCGAACCAACGCAAGGCACCATCCCGTCGACGCTGACACTGCAGGTGGAAGGCATGGACTGCGGCGGCTGCGAGCGCAAGGTAGAGGCCGCTCTGGGCCGCCTGGAGGGCATCGGGGAGGTGTCGGCCAGTTCGGTCACCGGATCGGTGAGGATTCACCCTCAACAGGATACGACGCCTTCTCATGAGGCGATCGAGCGGATCCTTAACGAGCTCGGCTACCAGCTTGCCACCGATGATGAGGGAGATGAGGCGGATGCCGCTCCGGCCTCTTGGTGGCAGACCGCCAAGGGACGCCTGGTGCTCGTCACGGGGGGGCTGCTGGCTCTGGCCTTCGTTCTCCGCCTGGTCTGGCCTAGCCTAGGCAACTGGCCCTTCGTCGCGGCCACCCTGGTGGGGTTGGTGCCCATTGCACAAGGCGCCTGGGGTGCGCTGAAGATGCGCAACCCCTTCACCATCGAGATGCTGATGAGCATCGCCGCCTTGGGGGCCCTGGCCATCAATGCCGCCGCCGAAGCGGCGGTGGTGGTCTTCCTGTTCGCCGTAGGCGAGTTGCTGGAGGGGGTGGCCGCGTCGAGGGCGCGACGCAGCATCTCGGCCCTGGCGGACCTGACGCCGTCCACGGCGAGGCTGATGGAGGATGGGGATACCCGTGAGGTTTCGGCCGCCTCGCTCACGCCTGGGCAGCGAGTCCTGGTGCGACCGGGCGACCGCGTGCCCTGCGATGGACGTATTCTGACCGGCGAATCCGACCTGGATGAGTCACCGATCAACGGGGAGTCGGTGCCCCGTACGCGGGCGCCGGGGGACGACGTCTTTGCCGGCACGGTCAACCTCGATGCCGCCCTGGAGGTGGAGGTAACCCGCGGCGCCGAGGACAACACCATCGCACGGGTCATCCGCCTGGTGGAGGAGGCCCAGGCCGCCAAGGCGCCGGTGGCACGTTTCATCGACCGCTTCGCTCGCTACTACATGCCGGCGGTGGTGGGGCTCGCCCTGCTGATGGCGGTGGTGCCGCCGCTGGTCTCGACCATGGCCTGGTCGGAATCGATCTATCGCGCCCTGGCCCTGCTGTTGATCGCCTGTCCCTGTGCTCTGGTGATCTCAACCCCCGCGGCGATCGCTGCCGGCCTCTCGGCGGGCGCCCGGCGGGGCCTGCTGATCAAGGGCGGCGCGGTGCTCGAACAGCTGGGTAAGCTGCGGACGGTGGCGCTGGACAAGACCGGCACCCTCACCGCCGGCACCCCCAAGGTCACCGACGTGGAGGACTGGGCCACTGGCCAGGGCACGCAAGAGATCCTGAGGCTGGCGGCTGGGATGGAACGTGACTCCAGCCACCCCATCGCCACGGCCATCCTCGCCCACGCTGAGCAGTTGGGCCTTTCCCTTCCACTGGCGAGTGAGAGCCGCGCCCTGTCGGGCCGAGGGGTCTCCGGTCGGGTCGAGGGGCGTGAGTTGAGCCTGATCACCCCCCGCCACCTGGCAGAGCAGGCCGCCCTCGATCACGATCTGAGCGCTCGGATCGCCGAGCTGGAACACGCCGGCAAGACTCTCGCCGTGCTGGTCGAAGGCGAGCGCCCGCTGGGCCTGATCGCCGTGCGCGATGAACCTCGCGACGATGCCCGGGAGGGGCTGACGGCGCTGTCGCGCCTGGGCGTGCAGGCGGTGATGCTCAGCGGTGACAATGCGCGTACCGCCGCGGCCATCGGTGACAGCCTGGGCATCGAGGCACATGGCGAGCTGATGCCCGAGGACAAGGCCCAGCGCGTTCGTGACTGGCAGGCCGCCGGCCGAGGCCCAGTCGGCAAGGTGGGCGACGGTATCAACGATGCGCCGGCGCTGGCCGCGGCAGAGGTGGGCATCGCCATGGGCGGCGGCACGGATGTGGCACTGGAAACTGCGGATGCGGCGCTGCTCAAGAACCGCGTCGGCGGCATCGCCGAGCTGATCGCCCTGTCCCGGGCCACGCTGCGCAACGTCAAGACGAACGTCGCCCTGGCGCTGGGCCTGAAGGCCATTTTCCTGGTGACCACGGCGCTGGGCATCACCGGCATGTGGATCGCGGTGATGGCGGATACCGGCGCCACCGTGCTGGTGACCCTGAACGCCATGCGGCTGCTGGGCTATCGCTTCTCGCCAGGCAATAATGCCACGACTGGCTCGGCAAGCCCGCGCTACCAGGAAGCCACGTCATGAGGACAGAGCGGATACCGACAGTGCCACGCCGCTGGTACTGGTTGGCATTGGCCGTTATGGTCGGCCTGGCCGACCAGGCCATCAAGGGGCTGGTGCAGGCGCTGATGCCGTATGGCCAGACCATCCCGCTAGCCCCGTTCTTCAATTGGGGCCACTGGTGGAACACGGGAGCGGCCTTCAGCTTCCTCGCCGATGCAGGCGGCTGGCAGCGCTATCTCTTCTTGGGCCTGACGGGGATGGTGACTATTGTCCTGACGATCCTGCTGTGCAGGCCTAGACCTCGTCTGGAGGCGCTGGGGTACAGCTTGATGCTGGGTGGCGCGCTGGGCAATGGCATCGACCGCCTGGTACGAGGGTATGTCGTAGACTACCTGGACTTCTACTGGCATGAGTGGCACTGGCCCGCCTTCAACCTGGCGGATATCGCCCTGTTCCTGGGTGTCATCGCCTTTGCGATTGCGGCCTTACGTGAGCGTCCCTCCACCAGAGTGTCTGAGTAACGGCATGGATGCAGAGAACCTGCCAGTCCGGTACATGACGCTTGCCGGCCGGATCTCTCCGGCCCTCGGTTGTTTGCTGGCCCTGACCGCCGGGGGACTGACCACTCTCAGCGCCGCGCCCTTTGCGCTGTGGTGGCTGGGCCCGGTGGCGGTGGCACTGGTCTATTCCGGCATCCATGTCCTGACACCTGCTCAGGCCGGTCTCCGTGGCTGGTGCTATGGTGTGGGCCTGTTCGGCTCCGGTGCCTCTTGGGTCTTCGTCGCGATCCACGACTACGGCTATACGGGGGCGCCCCTGGCGCTCTTCCTCACCGGCCTGTTCGTGGCCAGCCTGGCGCTGTTCTTCGCCGTCCCCTTCTGGCTCTATCGCCGCGTCACGGGCCCACGCCTGGCCTTCCTCAGCTTCGCCGGCATCTGGGTACTCAGCGAGTGGCTGCGCACCTGGCTGTTTACCGGGTTTCCCTGGCTGCTGCTGGGCACGTCCCAGGTAGACTCGCCGCTGGCGGCCTGGGCCCCGGTGGGCGGGGTCTATCTGCTGTCGCTGATCACCGCCCTGACCGGCACCCTGGGCGTGGAACTGCTGAGACGACGCTGGTGGGCCGCGGCGCCCATCGCTGTTCTCTGGCTAGCCCCGATGGCCTTGCCGACCCAGTGGACCTTCCCGGCCGGCGAGCCGCTGCGGGTTGCCCTGCTGCAGGGCAACCTGGATCAGGCGATCAAGTGGACTCCCGAGGGGCAGCGCGAGGCGGCCAGTATCTATACGGCGTTGACCCTTGCACAGTCCAACGACCTCGACCTGGTTGTCTGGCCCGAGACGGCCCTGCCGATGCTCGAGGAGGAGGCCCGGCCAATACTGGAGCGGGTGCAGTCCAACCTCGCCCCCGACACCGCCCTGCTCACCGGCATCCTGCAGCGCGACGGCGGCGACTACTACAACGGCGTGATCGGCCTGGGTAACGCCGAGGGAAAGTACCGTAAGGCGCGCCTGGTGCCCTTCGGCGAGTACTTGCCGCTGGAGAGCCTGCTCGCCGGCACCATCGCCTTCTTCGACCTGCCCATGCCCACCATGACGCCTGGCACCGACGATCAGGAACCGCTGCGCGCCGCCGGAACCACCATCGGTAACGCCATCTGCTACGAGATCATCTATGCCGACCGGGTGGCCGAGCAGGCGCGCGACGCCGAGCTGCTGCTGACGGTCTCCAACGACACCTGGTTCGGACGCTCCATCGGCCCCCTGCAGCATCTGCAGATGGCCCGCCTGCGCGCCCTGGAGAACGGCCGCTATCTGATCCGCGCCACCAGCAACGGGGTGACCGCCATCGTCGATACTCAGGGCCGTGTCACGGCCCGCGCACCACAGTTCCTGGCGACGAGCCTCCGCGGCGAGGCGCTGCCCATGGTGGGGAACACACCGTTCACACGTACCGGTAGCTGGCCGACCTGGGTGTTGGCCGCCTTACTGGTGCTGCTTGGATGGAAACTCAACACACGTCGGTCTGGATGATAATAGTCCAGTCGAAAAGGGAGAGAATAATGGCTTTATCGGAACCTCACTCTGGTACAGCGAGGAAAGGTCCATGGTGGCAGCTCCGAGCACGCTCAGTGGTGGGGGTGCTGGTCGGTTGGCTGGCACTCATTAGCGTTGCTCAGGCCGAAGAGGAGAACGAGTGGCCCCGCGGCCACTATCCGCTGCCTGAGGAAGGCAATGTGATCGGCGACACCTACCGCATAACGGTGGATGATCGAGGAGATACCCTGCTCGATATCGCCAGGCGACACAACCTGGGGTACAGGGAGATCGTGCGCGCCAATCCGGATGTGAGTCTCTGGATTCCCGGCGAGGGTACCGAGGTGACCATACCCGGGCGCTTCATCCTGCCCGATGCTGAGCGCACCGGGATCGTCATCAACATCGCCGAGCTGCGCCTCTACTACTATCCGGAGGTTGACGATGGTGAAACGCCACGCGTTGAGACCTATCCCATCGGGATCGGTCGTGAAGGCTTCGGTACCCCCCTCGGTGTCACCGAAACTACCATGAATATCGAGAACCCTGCCTGGTACCCACCCGAGTCAGTCCAGCGTGAAGCCAGGGCACGCGGTGAGAAGGCGCCCAGCGTGGTGCCTCCGGGTCCAGACAATCCACTGGGGGATCATGCCATTATCCTGGGGTTCGACGGCTACTTGATTCATGGCACCAACCAGCCGGATGGTATCGGCATGCGTGCCAGCCGTGGCTGTATTCGCATGTTCCCTGGGGATATCGAGTCGATTTTCGACCGCGTGCCACCGAACACCCAGGTTCAAATCGTCAACCAGCCCATCAAGATCGGCTGGGAGGAAGAGCAGCCGCTGGTTCAGGCATTCCCGCCGCTGGAAGAAGAAGGGCACAGCATGTCCGCGTTGGAAGACACCGTCACACGCCTCAACCAACGCGGTGTCGAGGGCTTGAGCTTCGATGATGGACAGCTTCGCGGCCTATTGGATGACCCCAGCGGTCGCATGGTGTCCCTGAACCCCAAGCCGGCGCCGGAACCGGATAGAAAGCACGACACTGGCTACAAGGGTATCTACGCAGAAATCGCGCTGCGTAGGCCATGACGACGACATGGCGAGTCTTGTCAGTCTCGTGAGCTGACTCGGTCGTGGCTTATCCAAGGTCTATCGCCCTCTGCATGGCCACTGGCGGTGCGTTGGGGCTCGGCCTTCCTCGCCTACCAGGCACCGAGGTGCGGGCTCTGGCTTTGCCTGCGTTTGTAGGCCCACCTTGCCGCATGGTGCGGCGGGCTCCTAAGCTCACCATTGGCGTGCCGATTCTGGGGAGGGAAGGGCTATCGAGCTCGACGTCGCTCTGGGCTACCTGCTGCCGTGGGAGTTCTCACTGACCTGGTCGGCGAGCTGCCTGCTGGCCATCGTGCTCTACCTGCGAGGCCTGCGGCAGCGCCGACGGCGCGGCGAGGCCACCGGCGCGGGCCGAATCCTGGCCTACCTGCTGGGTGTCGCCACCATCTATGGCGTCACCCAGACTCATTACGACTACCTCGCCCAGTACATGTTCTTTACCCATCGGGCCCAGCACCTGGTGCTGCATCACGCCGGCCCCTTCCTGATCGCCCTGGCCGCCCCCTTGCCGGTACTGGCAGACGGCTTGCCGACTCGAATCAGACCCTTCCCCGGGTGGAGCCTGGCCGCGCGCCTGCTGCGTCCTGTTTATCGGACTCTGCAGCATCCACTGATCGCCCCCCTACTGTTCGTCGGGCTGATCTATTTCTGGCTGATTCCCGAGATCCACTTCGACGCCATGCTCAGCGCTGATCTCTATCAGGTGATGAACTGGAGCATGGCGCTGGATGGGTTGCTGTTCTGGTGGCTGATCCTGGATCGCCGCTCGCCGCAACAAGGCGGTCTCGGCTATGGCAAGCGTGTCGCCATCCTGTTGGCGGTGATCCCCCCGCAAATTCTCCTGGGCGCCTATATCACCTTCAGTCGCGACGTGATCTTCGATGTCTACGAGGTCTGCGGTCGCGCCTGGCCGCTGGATCCTCTGACTGACCAACTCCTCGGCGGCCTGCTGACCTGGATTCCCGCCTCGATGATGAGTGCCATTGGGGTTCTGATCATTCTCAGCTTTCTGTTCCGTGACGCCCGCAAGGAGGATGCCGCTGATGTCTCTCACGCCACACGCTAGTCTGCCGCGCCTGGCGAAACGCTGGTGCTGGGCCTTCCTGCTGCTGATCGCGACGCCCGGCACGGTGGCTGCTGCCGAACTGGAGGTCAACGAGGCGCGTCTTCGGCTTCTGCCCGGGGACCTGCCCGCGGCAGGTTATTTCACCCTCACGAATACCAGTGAGAAGGGCGTCACCCTGACAGGAGCGGATAGCCCCGCTTTCGGCAATGTCACCATGCATCGCACTGTCAATCAGGATGGCATCACCAGTATGCAACCCGTCGCCCAATTAGAACTGGCAGCGGGGGAGCAGATCGAGTTCGCACCGGGGGGCTATCATCTCATGCTCATGAAACGGACTCGCCCCCTCGTTGTTAGTGACGACATCGAGGTGAACCTTCATTTCGCCGGCGAGCAGCGACAGCGTGTCACCTTCCGCGCCGTGGCGCCGACAGCACAGTAGGGGGAGCAGGATGCACCGATGGATCATGGCACTATTCGTGACCCTATGGCTTGCGGGCTGCAGCGAGCCGCCTTGGCAGACCAAGGATATCTCGGGGCTCATGCCTCCCCTGGCGTTCGAGCTTGTCGACGAGAACGGCAAAGACGTCAACGCCGATCAGTTCCTCGGCAAGAGCACACTGCTGTTCTTCAGCTTCACTCACTGCCCCGATGTCTGTCCCACCACCCTCGCGCGCCTCGACGCCGCCACCCAACGCATGGATGAGGCGGCGCGCGACGACATTCAGGTGCTCTTCGTCTCGGTCGACCCTCGTCGCGATGACGCCGAGACGCTGCGAGAGTACACGGATGCCTTCGGCCCCCAGTTCATCGGCCTCACGGGGGATAAAGCAGCCCTCGATGAACTGACACGCCGCTATCGGGTGACCTACGGGTATGGCGAAGAGGACAGCGAAGGCAACTATGATGTGTCGCACTCCAGCGCTGTTTTCGCCTTCAATGATCAGGGAGAGGCGCGCCTGCTGATCCGCGACAGCGATCCTATGGAGGCCGTGGTTGCCGACCTCGAAAGGCTTGCCAGCGGTGCCTGAGTAGTCACCGTCCATCGCCCCTATCTTCCGTAGAGGATCGGTACGGTTCAGGGGAGTTGCCGAGGGGGGCTTGGCTAGGAGTACGGTGCAAGGTTCGTCGTTGCGCCTTGAGGCAGCCGAACACCACGTTCGATCACATTTTACTCCTGGAAATTGGATGGGGAGCTGCAAGGGCTATGTGTGAGAGGGCTCCGGGATCAACTTGCTTGGCACCCATCTCAGGTACACCACCATGCCGAACAGCTCGACCAGCGACTGGAAGACGATGACCACCACGGCGGCTTGCCAGGCCTCGGGCAGTGTCAGGGCGATGGGCAGCACCACGAAGGAGTTGCGGGTGCCGAAGCTGAAGGTCAGGGTCCTGGCCGAGGGCACTGGTAGCCGGAACAGGCTGCCGAGGGTTCTGCCTAGCAGCGCGGCGAAGATCAGGTAGGCGACGAAGATCGGCAGTACCTGAAGCAGCACGCCGGTGAGGCCGGTGATGGTCGTCACCTGGGATGCCGCGATGACAAAGACCACCAGTGCCAGCAGCGGTACGGGCAGCAGGCCCAGGCCATGCACCAGTTGCCTGGCGGTGAGACGACGCTCGGCCAAGCGTTCAGTCACCCAGGCCAGGGCTAAGGGGGTGAGAATCAATCCCGCGAAGGCGCTGAGGAGGTGAGTGCTGATCGCGGCCTGAAACCATTCCGCACCCAGGAAGAGCCAGAGATAGACCGGTAAAGCCAGCAACTGCACGAGCAACAGCGCCGACGTGGCGGCAATGGCTCGGCTCGCATCGCCCTTGCCTAGGTGGGTGAAGCTGATGAACCAGTCGGTGCAGGGGACCAGCAGCACCAGTAGCACGCCGGCCTGCACGGCGGGCGACACGGGTAAGATGGCCATCAGCCCACCCAGGACCATGGGAATCACCACGAAATTACCGAGCAGCAGCGCTGCCAGGAAGCGCCAATCCTTGAATCCCTGGCCGATCCGCGTTAGCGGCACCTGGGTGAAGGTGGCATAGAGCAGCCCACCAAGCAGCGGCCAGAGGAAGGCTTCGAGCCGTGCAGTCGCGTCTGGCTGGCGAAGCCCGATGGCCAGGCCTGCCAGGATAAAGAGTAGATATATCCAGGATTGCTGGCGTTCCATCCAGTCGCGCATGGGACATGATCCTTGTCAGTCTTCCAGTGGTAATCCCTCGGCCAGCCAGGCCCGTTTACCGCCCACATAGTGGTAGACCTCGGTATAGCCGAGGCGCGCCAGTCGTTCGGCGGCCTTGCCGGCTCGCTTGCAGTCTTCACTGGCGCAATACACGACGATGGTCGCCTGCTTGTCGGGCAGGCGCCGGGGTGCCTCGTCCAGGATGTCGTCGGAGACGATATTGATGGCACCCGGCAAGTGCCCCTTGGCGAAGCTATCGGCCGGCAGGTTATCCACCAAGAGGAAAGTTAGGCCACGGGCCTGCCAGTCACGGAGGGTCGCGGTATCGATCGTTGGCATGGTGAAGCTCCGGTCTCAGGCTTGAGACGGCTTGACAAGGTAGCGGTCCAATCCCCAAAGCAGTAGGCCAAACAGCAGGTGCGGCACGGCGGACGCTATGATCAGCTTGGGACTGATCGCCAGACCCGCGATACCCCAGCCCACCACGGGAAAGAACACCACCAGGATCACCGCCCAAAGCACGGCGGCCAGGCCCAGCGCAGTCAGCAAGGTCTTGCGTGGGAAATAACGCACGAACACCACCGACCAGAAAGTCACGTAGGCCGTATGGAAAAGCAGGCCGACTGGCAACGGCAGAGACCGCCCCAGCAGAGTCTCGGCGAAGGCCAGGGAGGGCGGCTTTGGAAAAGGCGATACCCCGGCTTTCAGCAATGCCACCATCACGATGGCGGTCAGCGCCGACACCGCGATGCCGATGCCGATAGACCTGAGCCAAGAAGGTTTGGCGCGAGTGGTTTGGATCATCTTGCGCTCCTCTTGATGACGTTGATGAGTGATCTTTGAGAAACCGGCGGCACTTTACCGGCTGCCGGAGGTGGGGCAGCGGGGGCCACAGCTGGCGTCTGACTCACGACAGCAAGCGCCGACCAGGTGGTCCGTCATTGCCAGCAAGGCGTCGAACTCCGCGCGGTAATAGACGAACTGGCCCTCGCGGCGCGACGCAACCAGGCCTGCGACCGCGAGTTTCTGCAAGTGGAAGGTCAGTGCATTCGGCGCCGTACCCAGCCGCTCGGCGAGCTTGCCTGCCGCCAGGCCGGCAGGCCCTGCCGCCGCTAGCTGACGAATGGCCGCCAGGCGGACGGGGTGAGCAAGAGCTGCTAGCTTGGCTGCCACGAGATCATCATCATATTGGTTCATAATTCAACTTTAGATGAAACAATGATTTCATGCAATATTGAAATTATTACCCCGCACAGCAGGACAATTGCGTCACATCCTTGGTGAAGGTCTGCGCACAGAGCTTGAGGCCTTCCACCATGGTCAGGTAAGGGAACAGTTCGTCACCGATGTCCTGCACCGTCATGCGGGCGCGTAGCGCTATCACCGCCGTCTGGATCAATTCACCGGCTTCTCCTGCCACGGCCTGCACGCCGAGCAACCGCCCCGTTTCGCGTTCGGCCACTATCTTGATGAATCCTTCGGTGTCGAAATTGACCAGCGCACGCGGCACGTTCTCCAGGTCAAGCACGCGGGACTCCACGCTGAAACCTTGCTCGAGTGCCTCGGCCTCCGTCAGGCCGACGGTGCCCACCTGGGGGTCGGTAAACATCACGCCCGGCATGGCACTAAGGTCCAGCCTGGCATCGCCTCCCGTCATGTTGACGGCGGCCCGACTGCCCCCGGCGGCGGCGACATAGACGAATTCCGGCTGGTTGGTGCAGTCACCGGCGGCATAGAGGCTTGGTACCGTGGTTTGCAAGTGCTCATCCACCAGTATCGCCCCGCGCACGGTTTCCACGCCGATGCTCGCCAGGTTCAGAGCCTCGGTATTGGGTGTCCGTCCGGTGGCCACCAGCAGTTGGTCCGCATGAAGGGTCCCGGCGTTGGTGTCCAGCACGAACTCGCCATTGGTGTAGTCCACGCGGTTGGCCTGGGTCTGGTTGAGCACCTCGATGCCCTCGCGGTAGAAGACTGCCTCCACGGCCTCACCCACCGCCGGGTCTTCCTGGGAGAGCAGGCGGCTGCGGGCCAGCACCGTGACCCGGCTGCCCAGCCGAGCGAAGGCCTGGACCAGCTCCAGGGCGACAAACCCCGCGCCGATCACGATCAGCCGCTCGGGGATGCTGTCCAGTGCCAGCGCGCTGGTGGAGGTCAGGTACGGCGTCTCGGCCAGCCCCGGCAACGGCGGTTCTGCTGGTCGAGCGCCGCTGCCGATAAAGGCGCGATCGAAGCGAACGGTCTGCTCGCCGCCCGCAGTCAGCTTGACCTTCAGGGTATGGGCATCGACGAACCGGGCCTCACCGCTGAGCACCGTGATGGCCGGGTGGTCGCGGAGTATGCCTTCATACTTGGCATCGCGCAGTTCCTCAACCCGTGACTGCTGTTGTTGAAGCAGCCTGGCCCGATCTACCACCGGCGCCCAGGCGCTGATACCGCCGTCGAAGGGGCTCTCCCGGCGCAGATGGGCGACATGCGCGGCGCGGATCAGGATCTTCGAGGGCACGCAGCCGACGTTCACGCAGGTGCCACCGAGGGTGCCACGTTCGATCAGGGTGATGCGGGCGCCGCGCTCGGCCGCCTTCAGCGCGGCTGCCATGGCCGCGCCGCCGCTGCCGATCACGACGATGTGCAGGTTCATGTCATCACTCATGAGGGGAATTCCTTGAATCTTTAGAGGTGTTGTCACCACAGGCGTCGTATTGCTTCTTGCGCCATAGCGCATAGAGGGTCAGGCCGAGGAAGAAGGCCAGGGCAGGAAGCAGTACCACGTCCAGGTAGCCGGTCAGTGCCGCCAGGCCAACGGTGCCAAGCAGGATCACCAGGATGGGCGTGAAGCAGCACAGCGCCACCAGGACGGTGCCAATCACGCTTGCGCGCAGCAGGGTCTTGGGGTTCTTCATGGTCACTCCCGATCCGCTTCCGAGGGTGCCGGGGTTGAGGGGTAGCCGGCGTTGGTGGTGGCGTCGGTCAATGCTTCGACGGACGTTCGTGAATCGTCGAAGGTGACCACCGCCTCACGATCCGGGTAGCTCACATCGACTTGCGAGACGCCGTCTACCTTGTTGAGGGCGGCCTTGACGGTGAGAGGGCAGGCGGCACAGGTCATGCCCGGCACCGACAACGTCACGGTCTGCGGGGCGGCCCAAGCTGACGTGGCGAGCGTCGCGGAAAGCGCAATACAGGCAGCGAGTCGTTTCATGGCGTTCTCCTCTTAATAGAACAGGGGCAGGAGATAAGGAAACAGCAGCGCGATCAGCACCAAGGCAGCGACGATCCAGAAGATGGCTTTATACGTCGTGCGAACCTGTGGCATCGCGCAGGTTTCGCCTGGCTTACAAGCGGTGGCAGGCCGGTAGATTCGGCGCCAGGCGAAAAACAATGCCACCAGTGCCACTCCCACGAAGAGCGGGCGATAGGGTTCCAGGGCCGTCAGGTTGCCGATCCAAGCGCCCGAGAAGCCCAGCGCGACCAGCATGAGCGGCCCGAGACAGCAGGTTGAGGCCAGGATCGCAGCGAGGCCGCCGGCTGCCAGGGCACCACGACCGTTCTTGGATTCCGTCATGAGGTTGTCCTTCTGAATTCTTGGCCGATACGCTAACGTTACTTCCGTAGTCAACTACGGAGTCAAGCTCGATGAATGAGGCACCGGAAAATCTGACCATCGGCACCTTTGCCCAAGCGGCCGGGGTCAATGTGGAGACGATCCGCTTCTATCAGCACAGGGGGTTGTTGCCGACGCCGGAGCGCCCTCCTGGCGGCATCCGGCGCTATGGCAGCGCCGACGTGGCGCGCGTGAAATTCGTGAAAGCGGCGCAGCGGCTGGGATTCAGCCTGGACGAGATCGGGCAGCTACTGACTCTGGAGGATGGTGCTCATTGCAGCGAGGCGGCGGAACTGGCGTCACAGCGGCTTGACGACGTGCGCGCCCGGCTGGCTGATCTGACCCGCGTCGAGGTCGCCTTAGCCCGGCTGGTCGATGAATGCCATGTGCATCAAGGGAAGGTGTCGTGCCCGTTGATCGCTGCCCTGCATGACTGGTAGGTCATGCAGGGGCTTGTCGATGTGGTGCTGCCAGCTTCTGACATTCCGTGCAGCCATCTTTTGAAACTCACAGTCTTTAAGAACTCCGACATGCGATGCAGCGAAGACCTTGACAGCTGTTGGCGGCCAGCAGGGCGTCCATGATGGAGTTGATACGTCTGTTGGGTGAAAATTTCATGCTTGGCCTCGCTGGTTAGTGGGCTGTGGATAGAGATGGCGACGTTATTGCGCCATGCCGCCTTGTGCGGCGTTTTATGTCGCTACCTAATGATTTCCGTATCTCACGGCATAAAAGCGGCCCTGGGCCGCTGTGCGCCATTTCGTGGGACAGAGGGTGGTGATCGAGACGATAAGTCGCCTCTACTGTCTTGGCCTTGTAGTCGCCTAGCTTGAGAAGCTTGAGGTATCACCGCTAACGAGGGGGATCGGGAAGAGCGGGTGCCAGAGGTCCGTGTGATAGGCTTTGCGAGATATTCGATGGCGAAAAGGCACGAGGTAGGGAATGACGGATCATAGTCAGGATAACCACGAGTCTCATCCAGTGGGACACGAGGGAGCCAGTACCAAGCACCGGCGGCAGAGGTTTGGCCTGAGTGAGCATTGGCGTGAGCAAGCTAGGAAGGTGGCTTCTGATGAGCTTGATGATGCCGCAGAGACTTCACCTATGCCCGATACAGGACCCTCTTTTTCGTTTCCCAATGCATCACACGATGATGAGCCACCGGTCACTGTGAAGTCGCTCTTTCACGACCCCGAAACTCAGAGCGTACTCAATGCACCTTGGCCCTACAGCCCATCGGAACCTGTGTTAAGCAATGAGCCTGCTGCTGCTCGTTTTGCCTTTCCTGGTACAAACCAAGCGCCCAAGCAATCTCGCCGCGATAAGCAAGTAGAAGATGTTATTTCCATGCTCCAGGGGCAGTTTTTTCTCACTCATAATGAGACGAGAAGCCCTCTGCTGACCAATAAGGCGACGGGCGAAACCTTGCCGTATATGGATCCAGTGATCCTTGATCGTGTGAAGGGAGCGTATTGGCGAGCATCCTCTGGCAGTCATCAGGATGTCTCCTACGGTGTTATTAAGTCTGCTATCAACAACTTCGTTGATGGTGCTACCCCTCAATCTGTGTTGCCGGTTTACGGCCGTGCGGGCGTCGAATTTAACACCGGGCGACGCGCGCTGGTACTTGGAGAAAGCTGCTTGGTTTTCTCGCCGGGTTTATCGAGCTATGAGGTTTTGGCTGGGATTCCCCATGTCATGCCTCGCGAAAGCTGGGCGGTTGACTTGCCCGATAATGTTGGGAATATTCGCCCTCAATCGATATCTATATTGTTCGATGTCACTTTGCTACCGAAAGATAGTGACCTGCTGATAATCGCCTGGATGGTCATGGCTTGGCGCTCAGATAGCTCGCCCGTATTGCTCGAGTTGTTAGGTGAGGCGAATTCTGAGTTGATTGACTCACAGAAGATGCTAAAGACCATCATAGATCCGGCTAGCACCCTTCTCGAAAGCGAGTTTCCCAATACGATAAAACAGCTTGATATTCGGGCGCAGTGCCATTACCTGTTGAGTTTTCATCAAGTGGATACGCTGTCAAAAAATCAGCAGAGAGGCCTGCTTTCGATCATGCAGGGAAAAACAGTGGAGTGGAGAACCAAAGCGAAGCGTTCTGGGGTTGATCTCACCGTTCGTTGCGTGTGCTTACTGAATAGCAGTGAGAGCATAGTGACCTATGCGCCGCTATCCGATGCTACCTTGAGCATTGAGCTGGATGATGCAGGAGGGGGCAACCCTCAAAATGCTGTGAAGGATCGCAGCATGGCGGAGAGAACCATCATTCATGGCCTCCTCCAAGTATTTGGCCATGTTAACCAGTTCTGGAGCCATGTTGAAAATGATCGTCAATTCGACCGCTATGGCGGTTTGCGAGACCTATGCCGGATAGGTGTGCTGGTGGCTGATGCTTTGGGTCGGGATACTGCCGAATTCTGGCAACAACTCGATGCCAACCAGCAAAGTCGTCGCGATTATGAGCTGGAGGAGAATCCTGTCGCGATGGCCGTGAAACGTCTCATTGATGCGTCGGAGGATGGACGGATAGAGGCCACGGTCAAGGATTGGCTTGTGCTGCTCGATGGGTATCGCCCTGAGCCTGATCCTTCAGGTGCCTGGCCTGTCACGTCCCGAGGGTTGGCGGCCAAGTTCAAGCAGAGCAGGAGTTTGCTTGCGACGTTCGGGATTCAGCTTGTCCCTCTTGAGAAACGTGGCCCCTATGGGCGCTGGCGTGCCTCATGCGATGCCTCTCGCCAGCAGTAGCGATGGGCTACTTAGAGCGTGAAAGCTGGTATTGGGTTAGACATTGTGACTTTTAAAACTTAAAAAACATGAATATGGGCATCCAGAGGTGCGCATGCTGGCTTATATTCCATCGCAATGTCTCAATCTCCATCGCTATGGTTGGTTTCTACCCACTGTCTGAGCAGAGCATGGCCGACCCCCGAGGGCAGACGTCGACCCTGCTCCCACTCCTGCAGGGTCCGCACGCTGACCCCTAGCTCAGCCGCCAGCGCTGTCTGGCTCATGCCACGAATCCGGCGCAGGGCCATGACGTCACGTAGCAGTCGACGGGTGGGTTCCTTGCGTTCCATCCGGGCGAGACGACGATCACCCCAGGGATCGTGGGATGACGATCCTGCTTGGCTGTCACGCGTGTTGTGAGGGATCGAGAGGGAAGGAAACATCGAAGTCGGAAACATCATCAGGCACCTTGTTGGAAGAGTCAGAACGGGTCCGCCCAAGACGGACCCATACCATGTCACTCAGTGATCAAAGACGACTGCTTTGGAAAGCGGCTGCCGTCGAAGACGTGAGCCCTCTGGCCGAATGGCTTGCTGTAGGCCTTGCACAGATAGCTGGCCATGTACATCGCCTCATTCATGGCTATTCGGTCATGCCGATGCAGGACGCAGGACCAGGGCTCTTTGGTGACTGGGTCTTTGCAGACATGGATCAGCTGACGGAAACGTGGGTCATCATGATCGAAGCCCATTGCCTTCAACCAGGAGCGCATCATGCGGTGGTAGAGGTTGTTTCGCGAGTAGGCCCCGTCTCCATCTGGCGAGAAAGATCCAAGGCAATCGTAGGCATTCTTGTTGAGAAGGATCATCAGGTGGTAGTGCGGTTTGTCGCTGTTGACCTGTTCACGTGCCCATAGGTAATGCAGCTGGGTGGGGAACTTGGTCTTCCGCCGCTTTAGCTCGTAGCTGTCGGGTCCCGTGTGATTAACCACCCGTTTGGTAAATAACTCAGGCCGCTTGGCCTGCCATTCCTTCATCGCCGTGATCGGCGATTGATGATGCAGCGCTTTCTGCGGGATATGGTGATTGTACAG
>NZ_JBDOOX010000001.1:0-65988 GCF_039830575.1 Chromohalobacter sp.
TCGTGGTCGCTTGTTTATGCAGCTTGATGTCCATGAACTTGCTCCCGGATGAATTGCTGAAGAAGCTCTCTCGCTGCTAGCAGAGGATAACTTCTATAGGCGATCCTATCATCCGGGACCCTACAGTCACTCAAGACAGGCGTCATCGACGGCGCCGAGAACAATTATCCATCTTATGAGTCCAGTGGCCACTATGAGGTGGCAAATTACTACTCGTTGACCGAGCACTTGATCCTTCCCGAGTGTTTGTGTGTTGCCAAGGCGAGTTGGGAAGAGCTCAGTGAGAAAGACCGGCAGGCGATACGCGAAGCAGCCGAGGATGCTGCCAAGGAGCAGCGCGCGCTCTGGGAGGAAGGTGTTCAGGCGAGCAAGCAGAAGATCCTGGACGCCGGGGTGAAGATCAACGAGGTGGATGACAAGTCGGCGTTCCAGGCCAAGATGCAGCCGATCTACGACCAGTTTGTTCAGGAGCACCCGGAACTGGAGTCGCTCGTGACGGATATTCAAGATGCGCAGAGCTGATCCGCAGATGCCATGAAATGCTCCGGGCCGGATCAGGCCCGGAGCGGTCTTGAGAGGGTTTAAAATCGTGAGCTCATTCTCCGAGAAAATGAATGACCAGAGCCCCGCTTCGGCATCGCGAACAGCATTCGATGGCTTTCTGGACGGCATTGCCCAACTTTGCATCATCGTGTCGGGTATCTTGCTGGTTTTCTTGATTGCGACGTTTGGCTGGTTGGTCTTCGGCCGTTACGTGCTCAATGACACGCCGACATGGGTGGAACAGTCCTCGCTCCTGATCGTCGTTTATATCACCTGTCTAGGGGCTGCCGCCGGTGTGAGAAACAATACCCACCTTAGCATCGACTTCGTGCGTGAAGGGCTGCCGTATTTGCCACGCGAGATCATGCGCTATATCGCTGACCTTTTCGTCACGTGTTTCGGTCTCTTCATGGCCTGGCAAGGGTGGCACCTGGTCCTGGAGAACCTGGAGCGTCCCATTCCAATGATCGGATTTTCCGAAAGCTGGCGTGCGGCACCATTGGTGATCTGTGGCGTGCTGATGGTTCTGTTCTCTTGCACCAATATCGCCAAGCGCCTGCTCAAGTCACGGAAGGGGTGACCTCATGGGACTCATGATTCTGTTCGGCCTGTTCTTTCTGGGTCTCATCGTAGGTGCGCCAGTGGCCTTCGCTGTCGGTCTGGCTGCGGCGGGAACCTTTCTCTACGAAGGGCTGCCACTTTTCGTGGCTTTTCAACGCATATTGTCGGGAATCTCGGTCTTTTCCTTACTGGCCATACCGTTTTTCATCTTTGCCGGCGAACTGATGCTGCATGGCGGCATATCCACTCGCCTGGTACGCCTGGCATCCGCTGCCGTAGGGCGTGTGCGGGGTGGTCTGGGAATGGTCAATGTCAGCTCCTCGATGCTTTTCGGAGGCATCTCGGGGTCTGCAGTCGCTGACACATCCGCACTGGGTTCGATCCTCATCCCGGTCATGAAAGAGAAAGGTTACGACGCCGATTATGCGGTCAATGTCACGGTTACCTCGTCGATTGCGGGTGTCGTGATTCCTCCCAGTCATAACATGATTCTCTATGCCGTCGCCGCCGGGAGCGGCATCTCGATCACCCAGCTGTTCATTGCCGGTATCGTGCCGGGGGTGCTGATGTGTCTGGCATTGGCCGTGGCTGCATATGTCGTGGCGGTCAAGCGTGGTTACCAAGGCGAGGCATTTCCCGGGTGGTCGGCATTGATGCTCAGTTTCGTGGCTGCGCTGCCCGGTCTGATGACGGCGGTGATCATTGTCGGCGGGGTGCTGTCTGGCGTTCTGACGGTCACCGAGTCCGGTGCCTTCGGCGCTATCTACGCCATCGTCGTCACGGGACTGGTGTACCGTGAATTGCGCTGGGAACCGTTCAAGCAGGCGGTCTACCAGGCGGTACGCACGACCTCGCTGGTGATGATCCTGGTGGGATGTGCCTCGGCATTCTCGTACCTGCTGGCACTCTATAGCGTACCGCAGCTGCTGACCGACGCACTGTTGAGTATCTCCGAGAATCCTTACGTGATCCTGCTGATGCTCAACCTGATATTGCTGGGTCTCGGCATGATCATGGACATGGCGGCACTGATCCTGATCTGCACGCCGATATTCCTGCCGGTTGCCGAAGAGTTCGGCATGGACCCCATTCAGTTCGGCATCATCATGATGATGAACCTTGGGCTGGGACTATGTACTCCCCCGGTAGGGTCTTGTCTTTTCGTGGGTAGCGTTATCGGCAAGATCAAGATCGAACAGGCGGTACGTACCATCTGGCCGTTCTATCTAGCGCTGTTTGCGGTGTTGATGCTGGTGACCTACGTGCCGGCGATATCGCTGACGCTGCCCGGCTTCTTCCAGTGACATCTTCCTCTTCTCGCTCATGGATCGCCCTACATGAAAATCGAAAAGATACATGCACACGTTCTCGATTATCAGCTGGAGCAGGCCTTCGAAAGTGCCTCCATGCGGTTTGATCGGCGCCAGCATTGTCTGGTCGAGGTGATATGTGACGACGGTACGATCGGCTGGGGGGAGTGCCTAGGGCCGGCCAAGCCCAATGCGGCTGTCATCGAGGCTTATGCGACCTCGATCATTGGGCGCAATCCGCTCGAGACGGAAAAGCTCTGGATCGAGCTCTATAACCGGCTGCGTGATCAAGGCCAGCGCGGCCTGACTGTCACGGCCCTGAGCGGTATCGATATCGCGTTGTGGGATATCAAGGGCAAGCATTACGGGGCGCCCGTTTCCGAACTCCTGGGCGGGCGTTTTCGCGAGCATGTGCATGCCTATGCCACCGGATCATTCAAGCGTGACGGCGTCGATCGTGTGCAGGATACGGCCGAGGAGGTCGCCGGTTACGCGCAAGAAGGGTTCTGTGGCGTCAAGATCAAGATAGGTTTCGATGTCGAAGAAGACGTGAAAGTGATTGCCGCGGCGCGCGAGGCGTTGGGCAATGGCAAGCGTTTGATGATCGATGCCAACCATGGTTACGACCTCTTGGAGGCGTTGGAGGTCGGCAAGCGTGCCGCCGCGTTCGACGTGGCATGGTTCGAAGAACCGGTATTGCCCGAGCAGATTTCCACTTATCACGCCGTGCGCGACGGGCAGCCGCTCCCGGTGGCCAGTGGCGAGAACTGGCATGGACGTTACGCCATGCTCGAGCCGCTGCAAACGCGGGCGGTGGACATCGTGCAACCCGATGTCTGCAGCGTGGGCGGCATCTCGGAAATGCGCCGGGTCGTGGATATGGCGGCCATGTTCGGTGTGCGTTTGATTCCGCATGTCTGGGGCACGGCGGTGTGTCTTGCCGCCAGCTTGCAATGCATGGCGGCCTTGCCACCCAACCCGCCGCGACGCCGGCCCATCGAGCCGATCATGGAGTTCGATCGTACGCACAATCCTTTCCGACAGGCCGTGGTGAAAACGCCGCTCGAACATGACGGTGGCGTCGTGCAGATACCCGATGGACCGGGGCTGGGCATCGAGATCAATCGTGATGCATTGCGCCAATTCGCTTTGAAGGAGGCATGAGCGTGTCCGATCTTCCCGCCAACACTCGCCCGCTTGATGGCCCGGCACCCAAACTCAAGGCGCCGCCCGGTGCGACCGACTGTCATATCCATCTGTATCTGCCGGGCTTCGATGCCCAGCCCGGTGGTCCGAAGATTCCCGAGCTGGCAACGGTCGAGAATTACCGACAGATCCAGCGTTGGCTGTCGCTCGAGCGTGTGGTGGTCACTCAACCCAATGCCTACCAGCGTGACAATCGCGCCTTGCTCACGGCGCTGGGCCAGTTGGGCACTGACAGCGCACGCGGTGTCGCGGCAGTGACGCCCGAGATATCGGACAGCGAGCTTCGGGACTGGCATGACAAAGGGGTGCGCGGTGCACGGATCATGAACCTGCCGGGGGGCGCCGTTGCCAGCGATCAGATGCTCGAGGTCGAGCAACGGATTCGCCCGATGGGCTGGCATCTGATGGTTCAGTTCAATGGCTGCAAGTTGAACGATTACCTCGCGGATCTGCAGCGTATCGAGGGCGAATACATCATCGATCATATCGGCAAGTTCATGCCGCCGGTGTCGGCGGACGACCCTCGGGTGGATGACATTCTGCGGCTGCTCGATCGCGGCAATGCCTGGTTCAAGATATGTGCCGGCTATGAAGCCAGCCGGCTCGGCGGTCCCGACTACGCGGATGTCGGGGCGATCGCCAAGCGGGTCATCGGCCATGCGCCAGAGCGCATCATCTGGGGGAGCAACTGGCCGCACGTCGGTGTGCCGCGCGAGCAATACCCCGACGATGCCGAGCAGCTCGATGTCCTGCTCGACTGGGCGTCCCCCGAGGTGCGCCAGAGAATACTGGTCGATAATCCGGCGACGTTGTATGGCTTCTGATACAGGGTTGCGGATACAGGGCCGCTGTTGGCATGCGAGCACCGAGAGGTGAAGTGAACGCACGGGATACGCGCATGGCGCAATGCTTGCCCGGCGATGACTCGAACAATGGAGGAAAGAATGCTCAATCGTTTGTTGGTGACCGGGGCTGCTGGTGGTGTGGGGAGTGCGATTCGCCCACATCTTGGAACGCTGGCGCACGAGGTCCGTCTGTCGGATATCGCCGATCTCGGCGCGGCCGAGGCGCACGAGGAGATTGTTGCCTGCGACCTGGCCGATGCCCAGGCCGTTCATGATCTGGTCAAGGATTGCGACGGTATCATTCACCTCGGTGGGGTGTCGGTGGAACGTCCCTGGAACGATATTCTCCAGGCCAACATCATCGGCGCCTACAACCTGTATGAAGCCGCCAGGAACCTCGGCAAGCCGCGCATCGTGTTCGCCAGTTCCAATCACACCATCGGCTATTATCCACGCACTACGCGAATCGACACCGAAGTGCCGCGCCGTCCCGACTCGCTGTATGGCTTGTCCAAGTGTTTCGGTGAGGATCTGGCGAGCCTGTATTACCACAAGTTCGATATCGAGACCCTCAACGTACGCATCGGTTCGTGTTTTCCCAAGCCCAAGGACGCGCGGATGATGGCCACCTGGCTGAGCGTCGACGACTTCATGCGCCTGATGAAGCGTTCCTTCGTGGCTCCCAAGCTGGGGTGCACCGTCGTCTATGGTGCCTCGGCGAATACCGAGTCGTGGTGGGACAACGACAAGTCGGCATTTCTCGGCTGGGTTCCGCAGGACAGTTCGGAAATCTGGCGGGAGGAGATCGAACAGCAGGCCGGCGAGATCGACCCTGACGATCCGGCAGTCGTCTACCAGGGCGGCAAATTTGCGGCGGCGGGGCATCCCGACGACGCTGAGTAAACGAGGCGACGACCTGTTCGGTCAGTGGGGGAACGTATATGGATGAGCACGTACGGCTGTCGATGGATGAGGCCTGGACGCTGAGCGTCGATGTTCTTGAGCAAAATGGCTTCTCCCAGGACCAGGCGGCTGCCATTGCCCGCAGCGTGGTGGCCGCGCAGCGGGACGAATGCCACTCGCATGGGTTGTATCGATTGCTGGATTGCGTGCGCACCGTTCGGCATTGCGGTGTCGAGCCTCGGGCCGTTCCCGAGGTTCACGACCAGGCGCCCGGTGTGATCAGTGTCGATGCCCGAGGCGGCTGCTCGCTTCTGGCATTCGAGAAAGGGCGTCAAGCGCTGGTCGAGAAAACCCGTGACCATGGTGTGGCGGTACTCGCCGTCAACGATGCCTTTCACTTCTCGGCCTTGTGGACTGAAGTCGAGTCTCTGGCGGATCAAGGCCTGGTAGCGT
Organism: Chromohalobacter sp.; assembly: GCF_039830575.1. Taxonomy (NCBI): domain Bacteria; kingdom Pseudomonadati; phylum Pseudomonadota; class Gammaproteobacteria; order Oceanospirillales; family Halomonadaceae; genus Chromohalobacter; species Chromohalobacter sp. Next base: position 5,822 of record NZ_JBDOOX010000001.1, read on the forward strand.
TGGCCATGACACCGAGCCACGCCTATGTGGCTCCGGCCGGCGGTACCTCGGCGTTATTGGGCACCAACCCCATCGCCTTTGCCTGGCCGCGCCCCGATGGCCTTCCGTTCGTCTTCGACTTCGCGACCAGCATGGTCGCACGCGGTGAGGTCGAACTGCACCGCCGGGCCGGTGAGTCGATTCCGGAAGGCTGGGCGCTCGACGAGAGGGGACAGCCGACGACCGAGCCAGAGGCGGCGCTGGCCGGAGCGCTCCTTCCGTTCGGTGGTCACAAGGGGACCGCATTGTCGATCATGATCGAACTTCTGGCCGGGCCACTCATCGGCGATCGTCTGGGCCATCAGACCCATCCGGCGGATGGCAGTGACGAAGGAACGCCTCGGCATGGTGAGTTCATCCTGGCCATGGACCCGCACGTCTTCCTCGGTGGGGATGTCGACTTGCGTTTACAGCAGGCCGAAGCCTTGTTCGAGGGTATCACTGCCCAAGGGGCTCGCTTACCATCGCAGCGACGACATGCGGCCAGGGCGCGTAGCCGAAGCGAGGGTATGTCAATCCCTTCCGGGTTGTATGCGGAACTGGTGCAATTGAGGGATAGTGGCGATCAAGCGTGAACAAAGGGGCGAGTCCCACCGGCGCGAAGGTAAAGAAAAACTGATGCCGGGACCCAGCTGCTCTACGCGAGTCTCACTGTCATGCAGTGCAGTGATGCCATCGCGATGCAGTATTTGATTCCGGGGTGGGGGTCGAGCTCGAATGCCTGGTATTGGTCTGCCAAACGAATAAAGAGTAAAAATCATCATGCGAAATACGCAATATGAACTCACTTGACGTTAAACGTGTCTCCCAGCAGGGGAGCCTGTCCCAGCAGGTCTCGCAGCAACTCGAAGCGATCATCTCCCGAGGAGAGATCGCCGTCGGCGATAAACTGCCGCCGGAGAACGGCCTGTGCGAGATGTTCGGCGTCAGCCGTACTGTCATACGCGAGGCCATCACGCACCTCAAGTCGCTCGGCCTGGTCGAGACGCGGCGCGGGATCGGTACGCGCGTTCTGCGTGCGGCGCCGGAAGAAGCGTATCCCGCCAAGCGCATCAGCCTGACGACGGTCGAGGACATTCTGGGCATTCTCGAATTACGCCTGACCCTGGAGCCGGAAGCCGCCGCGCTGGCGGCGGCACGGCGCGACGATGCGGATCTCGAGCGGCTGCGACAGGCGCACGCGCGCTTCATCGAGGCCTTCCAGCATCGGTCGCAGGCGAGAGAGGAGGACTTCGCCTTTCACTTCGCGGTGGCCCAGGCGACCCACAACCCGGCGTTCACGACGGTGTACGAGCAGTTGAACCTGGGCGCCATTCCGCGTGCCAAGCTGCTTTCGGTCGAGCTCGATACGGCGGCGACGCATCGGTACCTGGAACGCGTCGCCCAGGAGCACGCGGATATCCTCGAAGCGATCGTGGCAGGCGACGAAGAGGCCGCACGCGAGGCGATGCATCATCATTTGAGCCGCGCGAGCGCAACCTATGCGTCGTATCGCACCTGAGAGACTGCCACGGGGCGAGCGCGTTTCGGCCAAGCCGTATCGCCGAGTGCACTGCTCATTCGAACGCTTGCGGGTAGCGACGCTTGGCGCGGAACAGGCGGTAGATGGTGACGGCGTTGGTGACGAATACCAGCGCCTCGGCCAGCATGCCGCCCACGGAGCCCACCAGCGCATGACTGAGAAACCATGACGACGCCGCCACGCCGAGCGCGACGCGCATGGCGATGCCACTCAGCAGGAACATGCCCACCGTGCCCACCGCCATGGCCACGACGGCGGGAAGGTCCGCCCAGCCTTGCCAGGTCAGCAGGGCGGCCACGCCGCTGGCGACCAGCACGCCGGCCATGACGCTCCTGCTGCCCGGATAGCGTCGGGCGAGCGCGATGCGCACGATCACCAGTACCGTCAACGCGGCGGCGGTCCAGCTCGCGAAGAGAACGAACTGTAACGCGAACGCCACGTTGGCGGAGAGCAACAGCACCATCAGCCGATCGTCCCGCTTGCTGGAGAAGGCCAGAAGGCAAAGTATCAACGAGACCACGCCGAAGAACTGGCCGGCCAGGGCGCTGTAACTGTCGAGCATGTAGCGGTTGACTCCTTGTCGTGTCGAACCCTAGATCCATCCCGCGATGGTCAATATGAAAACGCCGGCGCTGAGCGTGAACAGCGAAGCGAAGGTAGTGATCACGATGATGTTGGCGGCCAGCTTGGCGTTGGCATTGACGGCCTTGGCCATCACGAAGCTGGCGGCAGCCCCCGGGGTTCCCAGAAACAGGAAGAGCATGCCCAGCTCCCGTCCGCGGTAGCCGAGCGCATAGGCGCCCAGTACACCCAGCAGGGGAATCCAGACGATTTTCCATAAGCTGGCATCCAGGGCCGGACCGCTACTCTGCTTGACGGAACTGAACGACAGCGTGCCGCCGATGCAGACCAGGGCCAACGGCAGAGACATGGCGCCGAAGTAATCGCCCGAGGTCATCAACCACTCGGGCAGCGGGACCTGGAAGTAGGCGAAGGGCATCGCCAGCAACACGCTGAGAATCAACGGGTTCCTGGCAACATGCTTGAGGATGGAGCCGAGGCCCGAGCGTGCGTTGGCACTGTAGTACGCGAGGATGATCGCCGCCAGTACGTTGTAGACGATGATGATGCCCCCGGCCATGATGCTCCCCAGCGATAGGCCGTAGTCGCCGTATTGGCTCGCAGCGAGGGCCAGGCCGACGATGCCGCAGTTGCCGCGAAACGCACCCTGGGCGAAGACGCCGCGGTCGGCGAAGGGGCAGCGCCAGATGGCCCAGCCCCAGGCCAGGAAAAAGCTGAGAACCGAAAAGCCCAGGAAATAGACGATGAGCCCCGGTTGCAGGGCGACGTCCAGGTCGGCCCGGACGATACTCAGAAAGATCAGCGTCGGCATGGTGGCGCGAAACACCAGGGCCGAGGCGGTGGAGATGAAGTGCGCGTCGATCCAGCCGATGCGCTTGAAGAGAATGCCCAGGAACACCATGGCGAAGACGGGCAGCGTGACTTGCAGCGTTTGCGAGAAGACGGCCAGCAGGTCCATGGGCGGTCAGCTTCCCTGTCTTGCCAGCACGAAGCCCACGATGAGTGCGATGGCCACGACGATCCAGAAGAGCGTATTGCGCAGGCGGGTAGGGCGAGACGGGCGAGATCTTGGCACGATGGATCCTTGTTCCTTGGTCGGCTTGGGAAACGAGAAGGTTTATGGTAAACCCGTTAGCCTGCTAGGCCCAGCGCGGCGACGAGGTTCGCTGCTCCGGTGCCGTTATGTCACCTGCGACGATGTGCCGATCCCGGCATGTCGAGATCGATGATTTGTTGGAGTCCTCATGCGCGAACCCGAATCCCTGACCCTCGCCCATGGGCGACTCGCGGCCCTGGCCTGGGGCGATCCCGAGGCGCCGACATGGCTGGCGCTGCATGGCTGGCTGGATAACGCCGAGAGCTTCTCGCGCCTGGCGCCGTTGCTGGTCGAGGCGCTGGGAATTCGCATCGTCGCGATCGACTTTCCCGGCCACGGGCACTCGCAGCCGCGCGCCGAAGGCGGCGACTACCCGATCTGGGAGTATACGCTGGACGTGCTGGACGCACTCGATGCCCTGGGGCTGGAGTGCGCGCCGTTGCTGGCGCATTCGATGGGGGCGGCCGTCTCGTGCCTGGTGGCGGCGGCGATGCCGGAGCGTGTCGCGCACCTGGTGCTGATCGACGGCCTGGGCACCTTGACCACCGAGGTCGAGGACACCGCCAAGCAACTGCGCATGGGGCTGATCCAGCGCCGCCGCTCGCGTTCCTCGGTGCCGCGCTATCCCGACGAGGCCACTGCCATCGCGGCACGCGTGGCGGGCGGCGTGACGCCCATCGATGCCGTGACGGCCGCCCCGCTGGTACGGCGCAATCTGGACGAAGAAGATGACGGCCATGTGCGCCTGCGCTCCGATAGTCGCTTGCTGCGCCCCTCGCTAGTGCGCTTCAGCAGTGAACAGATGCTGTCGATGCTGCGCAGTATCGAGGCGCCTGTACTGTTGATCGAAGGCGAAGACGGTATCCTCGTCGAGCGGGACTATGCCCGTCGGGCCAGGGCGGCGGTGGCGAATCTCACGCGGGTCATCCTGCCCGGCGGTCATCATCTTCACCTCGAGGCCGACGCCGTCGCGGCGGTGGCCGAGGCGATCGTTGCCCATGAGCGTGACGGTGCATGAAAGACGGGGAGCGGCATGATGCGTAAAGGAGAGGGCTGAGATGGGCAAGCGTATTGCGCTGGTGTTGGGTAGCGGTGGTGCGCGTGGGTATACGCACATCGGCGTGATCGACGAGGTACGTTCGCGCGGCTATGAAATCGCCGCCATTTCGGGCTGCTCGATGGGCGCTCTGGTGGGCGGGATCTATGCCGCCGGGCAGCTCGAGGGATACCGCGATTGGGTCTGCCGGCTGGATTACTTCGATGTGCTCAAGCTGGTCGACGTGACCTGGAGCCCGATGGGCGCCATGCGTGCCAGCAAGGTCATGAACAAGCTCGAGAGCCTGATCGGAGATATCCGCATCGAGGACCTGAGCATTCCGCTGACGACCGTGGCCACCGACCTGACCCGGCAAAAGGAAATCTGGTTTCAGAGCGGACCGTTGCTGCGTGCGATTCGGGCCTCCATCGCGGTGCCCGGCATCATCACGCCGGTGCATCTCGACGGCCAGATCCTGGTCGATGGCGGATTGCTCAATCCCTTGCCGATCATTCCCACCGTAGCGGTGCATGCCGACCTGGTGGTGGCGGTCAACTCCACCGCGCAGACGTCGCGTCAGATCACGCTCGAGGAACTGCTGCCGCCCGAGGAGGCGGCCCAGGAAGTGGCGCGTGAGCGGGAACGCGAATCCCGCGGGCAGGGGTTCGGTGGCTGGCTGGGGGGCGTCCGCCAACGCGTGCAGCACATGTTCGGCAATGGCACCGACGAAGGCGACGTCAGCGAGCTCACCGAGCAGGCGGCTGCCGAGCGGGCCTGGAGCAAGCTCGACATGATGCTGGCCTCGTTCGATATCACCCAGGCAGCACTGGCCAAGTACAAGGTGGCCGGCTATCCCCCCGATATCTTGATCGAAGTGCCCAAGAGCGTCTGTGGCGCCTACGAGTTTCATCGCGCCGAGGCGTTGATTCAATTGGGTCGCCATCTGGCCGCTCAGGCCATCGATCGGTACGAAGGACGGCGCGACATGACCGTGGCGGAAGGCGATGTTCCGGATGCCCGGCGCTATCCCGTGATGTCGGGGCGGAACACGCCGTCGTCCCGCTAGCCGGCTGGTTCGCGGACTATAGAGCGTCGCCGCGACGGCGCAGCAGCACGTAGACCGCACCGGTGCCGCCATCCGCATCCTTCGCCGAGCAGAAGGCCAGCACGGATGGCCATTCGCGCAGCCAGGCGTTGACGTGGCTCTTGATGACGGGGTAATCGTCGCGCTCGCTCAACTGCGAGGCGCGAGCCTTGCCATGGACGACGAGCACGCAGCGCCACCGCTGCCCGTGGGCATCATGGAGGAAGGCTTCCAGTTGCGCGCGGGCATCGTTGACGGTGTAGCCGTGCAGGTCCAGACCGGCCTCCCAGGCGATATTGCCGCGCTTGAGTTGCGTGCGTGTGCGATAGGGGAGATCGGGCACCGCGAAGTCCAGTGCCTCGCTGGGACGCACCGGCTCCACACGGCCGTCGCTGGTGCGGCTGGTCGGCGCCTGGCTATCGGCGCTGGTCGCGGCCGCGCGGCGCTCGGCCAGGGCATCGTCGTCATCGCGGCGGCGCGCTTGTCCGGGGTCGGCGCGGTTGGCATGCAGGCGGCGCACGCCGGCGTTTTCCAGCGCCTGGCGGAACAAGTTGATGTCGGCGTCGTCGGGCGGGCCACGGCGTCGGCTCATGACGAAACTCCCAAAGGGCGGCACGGTCGGTTGCGAAGCCCCCAGTATAGCGACTTGCCAACGGCTGTGAACCGGCGCGCCGTCCGGGTACAATCGCCTGTTCCACGGAACCGCTAAACAGGACGCATCGTGCCCGCTTCCCGATCGACCCACGTCTCCACGCTCACCCTCGACGACGCTGCCCTGGCCGAGGGCCTGGTATCGCTGCGCGACTGTCTGCGCTGGGCGACCAGCGAGTTCAATGCCCACCGGCTGCACTTCGGGCATGGCACGGCGAGTGCGTGGGACGAAGCGGTGGCGCTGGTGCTGGGCGCGTTGCACCTGCCCTGGGACACCGATCCGGCGGTGCTGGATGCGCGCTTGCTGCCGCTCGAGCGTCAGCGTGTCGTGGCGCTGGTACGTCAGCGCATCGAGGCGCGTACGCCACTGCCGTATTTGCTGGGTGAGGCCTTTTTCGCCGGTCATCTCTTCGATGTGGACGAGCGAGTGTTGATTCCGCGTTCGCCGATCGCGGAGTTGATCGAGGACGGTTTTGCAGCCTGGTTCGACCAGTGGCCGCCGTCGCGCGTGCTGGACCTGTGCGCCGGCTCGGGATGCATCGGCATCGCCACGGCCCTTTACCTGCCGACGGCCGAGGTGGACCTGGTGGACATCAGCCCCGACGCGCTGGCGGTGGCCAAGGCCAACATCGTGCGTCACGACGTGGGCCACCGCGTGCGCGCGGTGACCTCGGACCTGTTCGCCGGCGTGGCCGGGCAGCGCTACGATGTCATCGTCTCCAATCCCCCCTATGTCGATGCGCGCGACCTGGCGGGCATGCCGGCCGAGTTCCGCCATGAGCCGACCCTGGCCCTGGCGGCCGGCGATGATGGGCTGGATATCGTGCGTCGCATGCTGCGCGAGGCGCGCGAGCATCTGACCGACGACGGCGTGCTGATCGTCGAGGTAGGGAACTCCGCACGCCATCTCGATGCGGCATTTCCCGAGGTCCCGTTCTTGTGGCTCGAGTTCGAGCGTGGCGGCGAAGGCGTGTTTGCATTGACCGCCGCCGAGCTTGATCAATATGCGGCGTCGTTCGCCTGATCGTTGAGGAGCGCGGAATGTCCGGTAATACATTTGGTAAGTTGTTCACCGTCACCACCTTCGGCGAGAGCCACGGCGAGGCGCTGGGGGCCATCGTCGATGGCTGCCCGCCGGGCGTGGCGCTCGAGGCCTCGGACTTGCAGCACGATCTGGATCGGCGCCGCCCGGGAACGTCGCGGCATACCACCCAGCGCCGTGAGCCCGATCAGGTGCGCATTCTTTCCGGGGTGTTCGAGGGCGTCACCACCGGGACGCCCATCGGCCTTCTGATCGAGAATACCGATCAGCGCTCCAAGGACTACTCGAAGATCAAGGACCAGTTCCGGCCCGCCCACGCCGATTACACCTACCATCACAAGTACGGCATTCGCGATTACCGCGGGGGCGGGCGCTCGAGCGCGCGGGAGACCGCGATGCGCGTCGCCGCCGGTGCCATCGCGCGCAAGTTCCTGGCCTCGCAGGGCATTCGCGTGCGCGGTTACATGAGTCAGTTGGGCCCCATCGACATCGCCTTCAAGCACTGGGAGGCGGTCGACACCAATCCCTTCTTCTGCCCCGATCCGGACAAGCTTCCCGAACTCGAAGCCTTCATGGACCAGTTGCGGCGCGACCAGGACAGCGTCGGCGCGCGCATCACGGTGGTCGCCGAGGGCGTGCCGGTAGGGCTCGGTGAACCGGTCTTCGACCGCCTGGATGCCGACCTGGCGCATGCCTTGATGAGCATCAACGCGGTCAAGGGCGTGGAAATCGGGGACGGTTTCGCATCGGTTGCCCAGCGGGGCAGCGAGCATCGCGACGAAATGACACCGCAGGGCTTTCTCTCCAACCACGCCGGGGGAGTGCTGGGCGGCATTTCCTCGGGGCAGCCCCTGATTGCGCATCTGGCACTCAAGCCGACCTCGAGCATCACCCAGCCCGGGCGCTCGATCGATGTGCACGGGGAGGCCGTCGAGGTCGTCACCAAGGGACGCCATGACCCTTGTGTCGGCATCCGGGCCACGCCGATCGCCGAGGCGATGATGGCGCTGACGCTCATGGATCATTACCTGCGTCACCGGGCGCAGAACGCCGATGTCGAGGTGAGCACGCCGCGTCTTGGCTGAAGGCGCTTCGTTCAGCCAGGCATGACCGGCGTCATCCAGAATCCAGCCCGCCTGTGTCAGGCGGGCTTTTTCGTGTCCGTCGCTCACGTTTCGGCCATGGCTCGCTACACTGAAGGCAGTCAGCAACGGGAGCAGCGCATGAAAGTCCATGTCGAGTTCGACCTCACCCCGCAGGAATTTCGGCAAGCGATGGGGCTGCCGGATGTCGAGGCCTTTCAGCAGGAACTGATGGCACATGTCCGTCGGCAGATGGAAGCCGGCGTCGAGGGCTACGACCCCTGGAGCCTCATGCAGCCGTTTCTGCAACAGGGGTTGGCCCAGGGCGTCGCGAGCTTCGGTCACTATCAGCAGATGTTGATGGACATGCTGCGTCAGGCGGAGCCCCGGCCGGATGAAGCGACTCACGGTTCGACACGAAAAAAGTCCTGAAGTCTTGACATCCAGCAATTGCAAGTCCGTCGGGGCAGGACTATTCTTTGTGCAGTGCAGCATAACGCGCACTGGCCTCGCCTAGATCCTCCAGGAGGAATTCGTCATGCAGGACAAAATGTTTAGTGCCTTCTCCGAACAAACGCGTGGCTTTTTCGAGCCCATGCGCAAGTTCAACGGTCTGATGCTGGACAACATGGAGCGAATGACCGAATACCAGCTCGATGCCATGAAGCGCTACAGCCAGCTGGGCGTGGAGCGCATGCGGGCCGCTTCCGAGGTCAAGGACGCCGAGGGCATGCGTGACTTCACGACCCAGCAGGCCGACATGCTCAACGCGCTGTCCAAGCAAATGCTCGAGGACGCGCGTGCCATGGCCGACATCAGTCTCAAGTTCAAGAGCGAACTCGAGGACATGATGGCCGAAGCCGGGCAGAACGCCGCCGATCAGGCGTCGGAAAACATGAAGTCGGCATCCGAGTCAGCCAAGGCGTCCGAACCCGCCAAGGCGTCCAGCGGCGGCAACCAGTCGTCCTCTTCACGCAGCAGCAAGCAGTAACGCGTTCGCCGAGTTCGGCAGCGTGTCCGGCAGGACGGCTGCCACTCGGCATGCCGCGCTGATGGGTAGCGCGGGTGCCACGCCGGTGCGAAGCGTTGGCGTGAAGAGCGGGTGTGAAGAGCGGGTGTGAAGAGATGGCGTGACGAGGCTCGGGAGAACAGCGCCTCGGTTCGCCTTGTCCGCAAAGCGGCCGGGAGAGAGCGTATGTGGCAAGGGCCTGAGGAGGGCGATAGCGCCTTCAGTGACCCGCACGCCTGGCAGCGCCAGGTGACTGCCTTCAACGAGCAATATCAAGCCCTCATGCAGGAGGCCTTCAATCGTCTGTGGCCCAGCGAGGCAGGTGCTTCGGTCTACGCCGATATTCAGGAGAACCTGCGTATCGGGGCGGATGCCATGATCGTCAACGCACCGGCGGTCTACACCGTGCAGATGCGTCTGGCCCAGGATCAGTGGCGAGTGTGGCAGAATGCCTTGCGCGAGATCATGGGAGAGCAGGTGCCGCCGGTGATCGAACCGCGCCCCGAGGATCGCCGCTTTCGCGACGACGCCTGGCATTCCCATCCTTTCTACCGCTTCATTCTCCAGCATTACCTGTTGTTCGTGCGTGCCATCGAGGAACTGCTCGCCAGCCTCGACGGTTTGCCCCCACACGTGCGACATCAGCTGGAATTCTATGCACGGCAATACGTCAATGCGCTGGCGCCGAGCAATTTCGTGTCCACCAACCCCGAGGTGGTACGCAAGACGCTCGAGACGCGAGGGCAGAATCTCGTCGAGGGACTCCGGCGGCTGCGCGAGGACCTGGACAACTCCGCCGAAGGACTCAATGTCGCGATGACCGATCGCAGCGCCTTTCGGCTGGGTGACAACATCGCCATCACGCCTGGAGACGTGGTCTTCGAAAACGACGTGATGCAGTTGATCCAGTACCATCCGACCACCGACAAGGTCTTCAAGACACCGCTGCTGATCGTGCCGCCCTGGATCAACAAGTACTACATCCTCGACTTGCGGTCGGACAACTCGATGGTGAAGTGGCTGGTAGAGCAAGGGCATACCGTCTTCATGATCTCCTGGCGCAATCCCGGGCCGGAGCAGCGTCACCTGACCTGGGCCGACTACATGCAGTCGGGGCCGATCGCCGCCATGGCGGCGATCGAGCAAGCCTGCGGCGAGAAGTCCGTCAACTTGCTGAGCTACTGCATCGGCGGCACGCTGGCGGCGACCACGGTCGCCTATCTGACCAGCACTCGACGTGGCCGCAAGGTCCGCTCGGTGACCTACATGGCGACCTTGCTGGACTTCAGCGATCCCGGCGAAATCGGCGTGTTCCTCAGTGAGCCGGTACTGGCCGGCATCGAGCGTCAACTGGCGCGTGACGGTTATCTCGATGGCCGGGTCATGGCCTTTTCCTTCAACTTGCTGCGCGAGAACGATCTCTTCTGGTCGTTCTACATCAGCAATTATCTCAAGGGCGAGACGCCGCCGACCTTCGACCTGTTGTACTGGAACAGCGATGGCACCAACCTGCCGGCGGGCACGCACGGCTGGTATCTCCGTCACATGTACCGGGAGAACCGTCTCATCGAGCCCGGCGGCATCGAGCTGGACGGTGTCAGGATCGATCTGCGCAAGGTGTCGACCCCGAGCTATTTCGTGGCCACGCGTGACGACCATATCGCCAAGTGGCGGACCTGCTATCTCGGTGCGCGCCTGCCCAAGGGACCACGCACCTTCGTGCTGGGAGGCGCCGGGCACATCGCCGGCATCGTCAATGCGCCGACGCGCCAGAAATACGGGTACTGGACGCGTGACGAGATGCCCGACGACCCGGATGCCTGGTTCGAGGGCACCGAGTATCGCGAAGGCTCCTGGTGGCCGCATTGGCAAGCCTGGATGACCGACAACCGCTATGCCGATCCCGACAAGACAGTGGCGGCGCGACATCCCGGTGATGGCGAGTTGCCCCCCATCGAGCCCGCGCCGGGCCGCTATGTACGGCAGACCATTCCCGAAGTGCTTTCCGGGACGGCCCCGGAAGATAGCGACTTGTCGTGACGATCGAGGGCGCTCAGCGCTTGATCGGGAAGAGTCGCACCGGGACCACCGGGGCGTCTCGCGATTGCAGGCGGTCGTCGCTGGGGGCGCAGCCGAAGAAGCGCCGGTAGGCACGTGAGAAATGCTCCAGGGAGCCGAAGCCGGCGCAACTGGCGACCTCTGCCACGCTCAGGTCGGTCTGCTGCAGCAGTCGATGCGCGCGATTGATGCGCAGCCAGAGATAGTAACGAATCGGCGTGACACCGAGTTCGGCCTTGAAGCGCCGCTCCAGCTGGCGCGGCGAGAGCCCGACGAGGGCAGCCAGCGCCGGTGCCGAGAGCGGCGTTTCCAGGGTGCGGCGCATGGTGCGAATCACCTTGCGCAACTGCGCCGACGTCTCGACATGGTGCTCGGGGGCCGCCGACAATTGTTCGCTGTCGTCGCGACGCTGGCGGCGTTCCAGCAAGTGATTGCGCAATTCCTCCATGTAGGGCGGCTCCACACGTGGCGTGAGCCAGGCGAACATCATGTCGAGCACGGCGGTGCCACCGGCGCAGCTCAGCCGCTGGCCGGCGATGCGATAGAGGTCGCTGGTGGCCTGGATGCGTGGATAAAGCTCGCGAAAGCCTTCCAGATTATCCCAGTGCACGGCCACCTGATGCTCGTCGAGCACGCCCGCCGCGGCCAGTACTTCGCTGCCCATCTCGATGCCGCCCAATGCCACCCCGGCCGCCGCACACTGGCGCAGCCACATGGCGATGCGCTTGTCGCCGGTATACGTCTTGGTCTCGAAACTGGCGAGGACGAACACGCTGTCCAGATCGGCTGGTGCCGGCCACTCGGTATCCACGTTCAGGGGGACGCCGTTGGAGGCGGCGACCGTGGCATCGCTGCCCAGCAACTGCCACTTGAAGCGCGATTCCTGGGTCAGCCAGTTGACGATGAACAGCGGATCCAGCATCGCACCCAGACCGGCAAAGGAAAACTGCGGCATCAGCAGGATCGCGATGCGCTCCGGCCCGGGCGTCGGACGTCGCGTGTCAATCACGGTAATCGGGGGCGTCGCGGTCGAGCAGGCGCATCAAGGCGGCAAGGTGCATGTGCGCCGAGCCTTGCGCCAGATAATCCTCCCATTGCCGGGCGGTCTTGCGTGCGATCTCGGGCGCGACGGGACGCACGGGAAGGCCGCTGGCACGGGCCACCAGATAGGAGCGGCAGGCACGCTCGAAGTAGTAGAGGTGGTCGAAGGCTTCGGCGACGTCCTGGCCGGTGGCGACCACGCCATGATTGCCGAGCAGGAGGATCGGCGCCGTGCCGGCCAGCTTGCCGAGGCGTTCCGCTTCTTCGTCGAGCCCCATGCCATCGAATCCGGCATCGATGTGCACCCGCTCGAAGAAGCGCATGGCGTTCTGTTCCACCGGCGGCAGCTCCGGTGTCTCCAGGCAGGCCAGGGCGGTGGCGTAGAGCGAGTGGGCATGCATCACGCATCCCACGCCGTGGCCCTGGCGGTGCATGGCGCCGTGAATGGCCCAGGCGGTGGGGTCGATGGATTCGGGACGTTGTGCGGCGCTGGCATCCACCTCGACGAGGTCGCTGGCACGCATCTCCGCGAAATGACGCCCTTCGGGGTTGACCAGAAAGCGCCTGCCGTCCGCCTGGGTGGCCAAGCTGCAGTGATTGGCGACGCCTTCGTGCATGTCGAGGCGGGCCAGCCAGCGGAACGCGCAGGCCAGCTGTTCGCGGGGAGTACCGGGAAGCTCGGTAGCGGTCGTCATGTCTCGCTCCTGTGGCGATGGCGAAACCGAGGCCATCAATAGTGGATCCAGCGCGTCTTGAGCGCCATGTATTTGTGCATGCCGGCCAGCGCGTAGTCGCGACCGATGCCGGATTGCTTCATGCCGCCGAAAGGCGTCTGCGGGCTGACGGCATCGACGCCATTGACCGTCACGGTGCCGGCCTGCAGGGCATCGCAAAGGCGATGGGCGCGTCCCAGGTCGGCGGTCCACAGGGACGCTGCCAAACCATACTGGCTGGCATTGGCCAATGTCACGCCCTGGCGCTCGTCGCTGAAGCGCGTCACGCTGAGCACGGGACCGAAAATCTCCTCCTGGAAGAGCCGGTGATGCGGTTCGACATCGGTGAATACCGTGGGGGCGACGAACAAGTCGCCGCCCGCCGCCTGCAGCGTCTCGCCGCCGCACAACAGCGTGGCCTCGCGCTTGCCGACCGTCAGATAGTCGCGAACCTTGTCGAACTGTGCCTGGCTGACGAGCGGGCCGAGCGTCGTCGCCGGATCGAGCGGATCTCCCGGCACGAGCGTCGCGATACGTGCCTGCAGGGCCTCGAGGAAGCGCTCGGCGATGCCCTCTTGCAGCAACAGGCGCGAATGCGCCGAGCAGACCTGGCCGGCATTGGTGAAGATGCCGGCCACGGCGTTGTCCACGGCGGCCTCCAGATCGGGGCAATCGTCGAACACCAGATGCGGGCTCTTGCCGCCGCATTCCAGCCACACGGGTTTTATGTTGGATTCGCCCGAGTAGACCAGAAAGCGTTTGCCGATCTCGGTGGAGCCGGTGAAGCCGAGCGCGTCGACCCCCGCATGCCGACCCAGCGCTTCGCCGGCGACATGCCCGTATCCCGGCACGACATTGAGAACCCCGGGCGGGAGGCCGGCCTGGGTCGCGAGTTCCGCCAGGCGCAGCGCGGAGAGCGACGATTCCTCGGCGGGCTTGAGCACCACGCTGTTGCCGGCGGCCAGCGCGGGCGCCAGTTTCACCGCCGCGTTATGCAGGGGAAAGTTCCACGGGACCACGGCGGCAACGACGCCGAGGGGCTCGTGAGCCACCGTGGCCTGCACGCGATTGGGACTGGGCGCGAGCTGGTCATAGCATTTGTCCTGGAGCTCGCCGAACCAGTCGAAGAGCAGGGCCGCCTCCTCGACGTCGTCCAGGGCTTCGTGGATGCACTTGCCGACCTCCAGGCTGTCGAGCAGGGCGAGTTCCTCGGCGTGGTCGCGCACCTGAGTGGCGAGCGCCTGCAGGCACCGGCGGCGTGTCGTCGGCTCGGCGCGTGACCAGGCACCGAGCTCGAACGCGCGGCGTGCCGCATCGACCGCGGCATCGATATCCGCCGGGCCGCAGGCCGCGATCTCCGTCAGCGACGTGCCCGTCATGGGGTTGATCGACGCGAGGGATTCCCCCTGGCGCGTCACATAGCGGTGACCGTCGATGTAGGCGGCGCCATCCAGCGAGAGGGTGGCGGCACGGTGTTGCCAGTCGGCGTGGGTGGTGGACAGGGGAGAGGAAGACATGACCATACCTTGGCGATTGTCGAATGGGCGTGGAAAGCGCTCGCGCCGACCTTACAGGTCGAGCACCAGGCGCTCCCCCTTGGGGCGCGAAACGCAGACGTAAATGATGTCGTTGGCGGCTTTTTCGGCATCGGACTGAAGAACGTCGCGATGCTCGACCTCGCCTTCGAGCACGGGGATACCGCAGGTGCCGCAGGCGCCTTCGCAGCACAGGCTGTCCGGCGCCGCACCGGCGCGTGCCAGACCGTCGAGCAGGGTTTCGTCCTCGGCGAGCGTGAACTGCTTGTCGCTGCGCGCGAGCTCGATCCGGCAAGGCGTGGTACGCGCTGCCGGCGCTTGCGATGCGCCGCGGAAGCGTTCCATTTGCAGTGCGCCCGGAGGCCACGCCCGTGCCGCGTCGGTCAAGGCGTCCAGCAGACCTTCGGGGCCACAGGCATAGACCCCGGTCTCCGGCGTGTAGTCGCCCAGCAGCGCACGTGGGGCGAGCCTTCCCTGCGTGGCGGAGGCGTGCAGGTGCAACTGCGATGCGGGCAGGAACGCGCGAAGTTCGTCGAGGAACGCCGCCTCGTCCCGGTGACGTACCAGGTAATGCACCTCGACCGTATCGCCCCGCTCGACGAGTCGGCGCGCCATGGCGACGAGCGGCGTGATGCCGATCCCGCCTCCGATCAGCCGGTAGTGCTGCCGGTCGTCGGCGAGGGGAAAGCGGTCCCGGGGCGCAGAGACGCACAGCTGCGTACCGACGCTTGCCTGCTCGGCCAGAAAGGCAGATCCCCCGCGGGATGCCGGGTCATGCAGCACGCCGATGCGATAGCGGCCGTGACGCGCGTCGTCCAGCAGCGAATAGTGACGTATCAGGCCATTGGGGAGGCGCACCTCGAGATGAGCGCCCGCCGGGGCCGGCGGCAGGGCGGCGCCATCGGCGGCGACCAACTCGATCTGGTAGATAGCGCTCGATAGCCGCTGGTGGCTGTCGATCACGACCTCGAATGGCGTCGCGGTCATGGCATGTCCTCCTCAACGTTGCTGGTGCTGCCAGTCGTCATGCAGCCAGAAGGGTGCATCCGAGGGCGCCGGAGGCGCGTGGCCGAGGATCATGTCGCTGGCCTTTTCGGCGATCATGACGGTCGGCGCATTGGTGTTGCCGCTGACCACGCGAGGCATGATCGAGGCATCGACCACGCGCAGACCATTGATGCCATGCACGCGAAGCTCGGGGTCGACCACGGCCTCCGGATCGTCGGCCGGTCCCATCTTGCAGGTGCCGGCGGCGTGATAGCCGGTTTCGGTGGTGGCGCGCGCCCAGGCATCCAGCGCCTCATCGCTCTGGCAGTCGGCACCGGGGGAGATTTCCTCGCCCCGCAACGCCGCGAATGCCGGCTGCTCGACCAGTTCCCTGACGCGACGCACGGCCGCGCGCATGTCGGCGCGATCGCGCTCGGTGGCCAGGTAGTTGAAGACGATCTCCGGCGCTCGTGCGGGGTCCGCGCTCCTGAGGCGCAGGCGGCCCATGCTCGTGGGGCGCATCAAGTCGATGTGCACCTGGAACGCATGCTCGCGCAGGCTTTCGGTGGTGCCGGGCGCGATGGCCAGGGACATGAACGTCAACTGGATGTCGGGATGCTCGACCCCTGCCCGCGAGCGGATGAAGGCGCCGGCGTCGAACTGGTTGCTCGCCGCGAGGCCGCGCCGGTCGAGGAACCAGCGCATGCCCAGCCACCACTTGCGGGGAGCGTGGGTCCAGGGGGCATGCGAGACCGGCCGGCGGCAGCGGTATGCCACGACGGTGTCCGGGTGGTCGCTGAGGCGGCGGCCCACGCCCTCGAGCGTATGCACGCGAGGAATGCCCCAGCGGGTCAGTTCGTCGTCGGGGCCGATGCCGGAGAGCATCAGCAACTGGGGACTGTTGATGGCGCCACCCGCCAGGATGACCTCGCGGGTGGCGTGTGCCCGGTGCAGCGTGTCGGCGTGGCGATATTCGATGCCTTCGGCACCGGTCTCGCCGATCAACACGCGCTGCGCCAGCGCATGGGTCACGACCGTCAGGTTGTCGCGTGTCTCGGCGCGCGCCAGGTAGCCACGCGCCGTGCTCCAGCGCCTGCCGGCGCGCGTCGTGCGATCGACGCGGCCGAAGCCTTCCTGACGATAGCCGTTGAGGTCGTCGCTGGCGGCATAGCCGGCTTCTTCGCCGGCGGCCAGGAAGGCTTTCGCCAGGGGATCCTCGGGGCGCCCGGCACTGACATGCAGCGGCCCCGTCTCGCCGTGGTAGGCATCGGCGCCCAGTTCGTGGGTCTCGGCGCGGCGAAAGTAGGGCAAGACGTGCCGGTAACCCCAGCCGGGACAGCCGGCGTCTTCCCAGGCATCGTAATCGCGGGCGTGACCGCGGATGTACACCATGCCGTTGATCGACGACGAGCCGCCCAGCGTGCGTCCACGTGGCGTGGCGATGCGCCGTCCGTCGAGGTAGGGTTCGGGACCCGACCAATAGTGCCAGTTGAAGCGTGGTCCATCGATGGCCGCCCCCATGGCGGCCGGCATGTCGATGGTCCACGAGCGATCGCGGGGGCCGGCTTCGAGCAGCAACACCCGGGATTCGCCATCGGCGGTGAGTCGGTCGGCCAGCACGCAGCCGGCCGATCCCGCCCCGACGATGATGTAGTCGTAATCTCGATGAGTCGTCATGCAGGCATCCTGAGGCGAAGGGCGGAAGGTCAACGCGAGGCCTGATAGGCGTCTTGCGCGCGGGTCTCGCCATCCGCGGTGGTCACGCCTTCGAGCCAGGTGTTGACCCGTTCGGGATGCGACTGGATCCAGGTCGCGGCGACCGCTTCCAGCGGCTGGTCCTCGCGGCTGTAGGCGTAGACCCACTGGTCCTGGACGGCGATGGGCACGACCATGTTGTCGAGAAAGGCGATGACGTTGGGATGACGCTCGGCGAAGTCGCTGGCGACCACCGTGGACACCGAGCTGGCGTCGCCCCAGAGGTTCTCGGGGTCCTCCAGGTAGCGAATGTCGAAGTCGACGTTCATCCAGTGCGGTTCCCAGCCCAGAAACGCGACCCATTGCTCGTTGCGGATGTCGCTTTCGACCTGCGACATCATGCCGGTCTCGCTGGACGCGGCGACTCGCCAGTCATTCAGGCCGTAGGTGCCGTCGTCGATGGCGTTCTGCATCAATTCGTTGCCGACGTTGCCCGGCTCGATGCCATAGAAAGTGCGGCCGAAGCGTTCCGCGTGCTCGGCGAGATCGGCCATCGAGTGCACACCGGCGTCCCACACGTATTCGGGCACCGCGAGCTGAAAGCGCGCGCCGTCGATGTTCTTGACGACTTCGACCAGCTCGCCGGCCGCCAGGCGGGGATCGAGCATGCCGCTTTGCGACGGCCGCCAGAGCGCCATGTTGACGTCGAGATCGCCGCTCGCCATGCCTTCCAGGATGATCGACGAGCTGGCTTCCCGCAGCGAGGTGCGATAGCCGAGCGTGTCCAGCAGTTGTCGCGCCACTTCCGACTTGACGGTGGCGCCGGGCCATTGCGGCGTGCCGAAGCGGACCGTGTCGTCCTCGGCCTGGGCGAGCCCGAAAGGCGCGAGCAGCAGCGCGCCCATGGCGCCGCCGAGCAACGTGGACGTCAAGCGGCCCAGCGGGGTGCAGTGTCGGGGGGTAGCGGTCATGGGAGTCTCCTCGTGATGTGTTGTCGTTGTGTTGCCGTCAGGTGCGGCGAGCGGGCCTGCGCGAGCTCAAAAGCCGCACACGCCGCCACCGTCGACGGACAGGATGGCGCCATGGGTGAAGCCGGCCTGCGGAGAGGCGAGATAGAGCACGGCATCGGCGATCTCTCGCGGTTTTCCCATGCGTTGCAGGGGCGCTCGTCGATGGGCCGCGTCCAGGTAGGCGTGTGGCTCGCCGCTGGCCTCGGCGGCGTGCTGGATCATGTCGGTCTCGACATTGCCCGGGCACACGCAGTTGATCCGTATGCGGCCGGCCAGCTCCAGGGCCAGGGCGCGGGTCAGGTTGACCACGGCGGCCTTGGCGCCGGAGTAGACGCTGCTCGGGGGAAAGCCGATCAGGCCGGCATCCGAGCCCAGGTTGACGACGTTGCCGCCACTGGCCTCCAGGTGCGGTAGCGCCGCCTGGAGGCAGAAGAAGGTGCCGCCCACGTTGATGCGGAACGTGCTGACCCAGTGTTCCTGCGTGACCGCTTCGAAGGGCACTTCCTCGAAGACGCCGGCGCAATTGACCAGGATGTCGAGCCCACCGAGGCGCGCGACGGCGGTTTCCACGACCGCCCGGCACTCGGCCTGGGTGCCGATCTCGCCCACGGCGGATTCCACCGTGGCCGAGGCAAGCTCGGTATTCGCCAGCGAATCGCGGAACGCCTCGACGGAGGCCTCTCGGCGCGCGCCGAGAGCGACGCGCGCCCCCTGTTCCAGAAAGCGCCGTGCCGTGGCGGCGCCGATACCGCGGGCGCCGCCGGTCACCAGCACGCGTTGACCGGTGAATGTCATGACGGCGCCTCCTGGGGCGTGCTGGCGTCACCGTGCAAGGCCTGGAACACCAGGCGGTGGAAGTGCAGCACCAGATGCTCGCTTTCGTTGCTGCGTGCGGCATCGATCATGTAGCGGCCCTGATCGTAGCCCAGCGAGTGCAGGCCTTTCTGCACGCTGATGTTGAGCTCGATGTCCTCGGGGCCGAGTTCTTCGTTCATCCAGCGCATGCTGGCCCTGGTCACTTCCGGCAGCGTGTCGTGCGGGGTGTAATACCCGAAGCGCAGGATCGAGCGCTCGGCATCCAGCGGGATGATCATGAACGTGCCCATGCACTGCGAGAACGGGAACTGGTAGAAGGTGTTGTGCGGCCAGATGCCGATGTTGAAAAAGCCGTCGCCGTTGCCGGCCGGACGCTCCAGCGGCACGCCGTATGCCTGCTTGGCATCGGCATTGGGCGGTGCGCCGTAGGTCCACCAGTTGTCGTGATGGGTCAGGCGGTAGCCATCGAAATCGATCAGGGCGGCCAGGTCGACGTGATGGGGCCCCGAAAGCTGGAAGTGATAGCCCTCGATGGAGTTGTCCATGATCACTTTCCAGTTGGCCGGGACGATGACGTCGTCTTCCTGGATCAGTTGCATGGCGTCCAGGTCCGGAATCGCCTCGCGGATGGCGGCCTCGGCCCCGGGAAAGAGCGTCTGCATGTCGGTCGCGTCGGGATCGAGATTGAAGTAGACGCCCCCGGCGAAGACTTCCAGTCGTACCGGCGGGATGTGGTAATCATCGACATTGAAGGCCGCGATCCGGTCGCTGCGCGGTGCGGCGCGCAGGCTGCCGTCCAGCCCGTAGCACCAGGAGTGATAGGCACACCGGATGACGCCCTTCTGCACGCCGCGCGTCTCGTCGAGCAGACGGTTGCCACGGTGTTGGCAGACGTTGTGAAAGGCATGCAACTCGCCTTGGCGGTCCCGCATCACGATGACGCTCTGATCGAAGATGTCGCGCACCACGAAGGCGCCGGGCTCGGTCACCTCGTTGACGTGACAGGCGAAATGCCAGGCACCCATGAAGATGCGGTCACGTTCGGCGGCGAACAGTTGCGGGTCGTAGAAATAACGGGACGGAAGGGTCAGTGCCTTTTCCGCGGGCTGCTCCGCCCACGCTTGGGGAGTCGTGTCGGTCATGTCCTGCCTCATGCAAGCGGTTTGTGTCGTTGGTCTGGCACAAGGCTAAGGCGGCACCGAACGGCCCACATGATGTTTTCTGACACGACGTGGCGGACCGGTTGATAATAAACGGCGTTTTTGCGTCGCTATCGATCAAATCGGCGTGACGAAAAAAGGCGAGCCCCCTGGCTATCTTATGGGTTGTCTTGATGTTTCACGACATGAGGCGTCACACCCATTGCCGGGCCGTCGTGTCCCGGGCGGCATCCAGCATCTCGAGCATGGCCCGTGCGGCATTGGAAAGCGTCCGGCTCTTGTGGAACAGATAGCCCAGCGGACGCTGGATGGGGCGGTGATCGATGGGAATGACCTCGATCTCGTCGTCGATCATGGTTTCGGGCAGTACGCTCCAGCCCAGGCCGATGGCGACCATCATCTTGAGGGTTTCGAGGTAATTGGTGGACAGCGAGACGTTCACCTGCAGGCCGTCGCGGGCGAAAGTGTCCACCACGATGCCCCGGGTGAAGGTAAGATGTCCCGGCAGCACGGCATCATAATCGGACAGTGCCGACAGCGCGACCGTGTCGCGCCCGGCGAGGGCGTGCTCGCGTCCGCAGACGAAGCGCAACTGGTCGATCCACACCGGCACCACCGTCAGCGCCGGATCGGGGACCGGGGCCAGCGTGACCACGGCGAGCTCCAGGTCGCCGTCCAGCACGCCTTGATAGGCTTGTTCCGAGTCCAGAAAGCGCATGTCCATGCGTACGTCCGGGTAGGCCTGGGTATAGGCCTTGAGCAGCGGTGGCAGGCGGTGCAGGCCGACATGATGGCTGGTGGCCATGGTCAGGCTGCCGCTGATGTCGCCGCTGAGATTGGACAGCGCGCGACGGCTGTCATCGAACATCACCAGGATCTGGCGGGCGCGCGGCAGCAGGGTGCGACCGGCTTCGGTGAGCGTCACGCGGCGGTTGAGTCGGTCGAAGAGCTGGGCGCCGACCTGCCCCTCGAGGCCCGCGATGCGCTTGCTGACGGCGGGCTGGGTCAGATGGAGCTGTTCCGCGGCGAGCGAGAACGAGCCGTGGTCGGCGACCGCGAGGAAGGCTTGCAGGCTTTGCGTGTCCATGAGCGCTCTCTCGGGAAAGTATTCTACTTTGGAATCCAAAGCATAAATAACATGAATTGCGTTTATCCATAAGCCCCCTTAGGCTTGGGGACATCGAGGTTGCGCCGCTTATCGCGGCGCGTAATCAGCGAGATGTTGCAAGACGACATAGAGCGTCATCGCCCAATCTTCCCGGTCGGGAAGGCACGAGTGGAGGAGATTCCATGGCAGGCCAGACTCTTTACGACAAGCTCTGGTCGCGGCACCTGGTAAAGGAACGCGACGATGGCACGGCGTTGATCTATATCGATCGTCACCTGCTCCACGAGGTGACCTCGCCGCAGGCCTTCGAGGGTCTGCGGCTTGCCGGGCGCAAGCCGTGGCGGCTGGATACCAATCTCGCCACGCCGGACCATAATGTGCCGACCACGCTCAAGGAGCGTTCCGAGGGCAACGCGGGCATCGTCGATCCGGTCTCGCGCATTCAGGTCGAGACACTGGACGACAACTGCGCGAGCTTCGGCATCGAGGAGTTCCGCATCAACGATGCGCGTCAGGGCATCGTGCATGTGGTCGGGCCGGAGCAAGGCGCCACGCAGCCGGGCATGACGGTGGTCTGCGGCGATTCGCACACGGCCACGCACGGGGCCTTCGGGGCCCTGGCGCACGGCATCGGCACCTCCGAGGTCGAGCACGTGCTGGCGACCCAGTGCCTGATTCAGCGCAAGATGAAGAACATGCAGGTACGCGTCGAGGGCGAGCTGGGGCTCGGCGTGACGGCGAAGGACATCGTGCTGGCGGTGATCGGCAAGATCGGCACCGCCGGCGGCACCGGCTACGCCATCGAGTTCGCCGGCAGCGCGATTCGCGACCTGTCCATGGAAGGGCGCATGACCATCTGCAACATGGCCATCGAGGCCGGTGCGCGCGTGGGGCTGGTCGCGGTGGACGAGACGACCATCGAATACCTGCGTCGGCGCCCCTTCGCGCCCAGCGAAGAACATTGGGACGCGGCGGTCGCCGACTGGCGCGAGCTGGTCTCCGACGACGATGCGCCGTTCGACAAGGTGGTCGAACTCGACGCCGCCGAGATCGAGCCGCAGGTCACCTGGGGCACGAGCCCGGAAATGGTCGCCGGTGTCGGCGCACAGGTACCGGATCCCGCCGCCGCCGGCGATGAGACCGTGCAGCGCGGCGTCTCGCGTGCCCTCGAGTACATGGGGCTCCAGGCGGGGCAGCGGATCACCGATATCCGCCTCGACAAGGTCTTCATCGGGTCGTGCACCAACTCGCGCATCGAAGACCTGCGTGAAGCGGCCAGGGTCGCCGAGGGACGCAAGGTGGCGGATTCCATCAAGCTGGCGATGGTCGTGCCCGGTTCCGGACTGGTCAAGCGCCAGGCCGAGGAGGAGGGACTGGACAAGATCTTCCTCGAGGCGGGCTTCGAATGGCGCGAGCCGGGGTGTTCCATGTGCCTGGCGATGAACGCCGACAAGCTGGGAACCGGCGAGCACTGCGCCTCGACCTCCAATCGCAATTTCGAGGGTCGCCAGGGGTACGGCGGGCGCACGCATCTGGTGAGTCCCGCCATGGCCGCCGCCGCGGCCATCGCCGGCCACTTCGTGGACGTGCGCGATTTCGGGGCCGGCCGGGCCGCCAACGATGACAGTCAGGTACAGGAGGCGTGAGCATGCGACAGTTCGATCGTCATCAGGGCCTCGTGGCGCCCATGGACCGCGCCAACGTGGATACCGACCTGATCATCCCCAAGCAGTTCTTGAAGTCGATCAAGCGCACCGGTTTCGGGCCCAATCTGTTCGATGAACTGCGCTACCTGGACGAGGGCTACCCGGGTCAGGACGTCGCCAAGCGTCCGCTCAATCCGGATTTCGTGCTCAACCAGCCGCGTTACCAGGGCGCCAGCGTGCTGCTGGCACGTCGCAACTTCGGCTGCGGCAGCTCGCGCGAGCATGCCCCCTGGGCACTGGAGGACTTCGGGTTTCGCGTGATCATCGCGCCGAGTTTCGCCGATATCTTCTTCAACAATGCCTTCAAGAACGGCCTGTTGTTGATCACGTTCGACGAGGCCACGGTGGACCGGCTGTTCCAGGAAGCCGAGGCCGAGGAAGGCTATCGTCTGGATGTCGATCTGGAAAAGCAGCAGGTCACCACGCCCAGCGGCGAAGTGCTGACCTTCGAGGTCGACCCCTTCCGCAAGCATTGCCTGCTCGAAGGGCTGGACGATATCGGCCTGACCCTGAAGGACGCCGACGCCATCGAGGACTTCGAGGCACGACATCGTCAGGCGCGGCCGTGGCTATTCCGCCAGGCGGGCTGACGGTCGCTGCCGACCCTTCATGAACCCCTGGGCGAGCGCGGGATGCCAGGTCATCTGGCGCTCGCCCGAGACGTCATCAGTGATGCATCGAGAGAGTACGCCATGAGTCGCAAGATTCTCGTCCTGCCGGGCGACGGTATCGGCCCGGAAATCACCCGCGAGGCGGTCAAGATCCTCAACGCGTGCCGCGAGGCGGGCCTGGAGGCCAGCATCGAGGAAGGTCTGGTCGGCGGGGCGGGGATCGACGCCCATGGCGTGCCGCTTCCCGACGAGACGCTGGCGAGCGCCAAGGCCGCCGATGCGGTGTTGCTGGGCGCCGTGGGCGGCCCCCAGTGGGACAAGATCGAGGATCTGTCCAAGCGTCCGGAGAAGGGGCTGCTGGGGCTGCGCAAGAACCTCAACCTGTTCGGCAACCTGCGCCCGGCGCTGCTGTATCCGCAACTGGCCTCGGCCTCGAGCCTCAAGCCCGAGATCGTCGCCGGGCTGGACATCATGATCGTGCGCGAGCTCACCGGCGGCATCTACTTCGGTCAGCCGCGGGGCATCGAGGAGCGCGACGGCGAGAGAGTCGGATACAACACCTATATCTATGCCGAGCACGAAATCGAGCGCATCGGCCGCGTGGCCTTCGAGATGGCGCGTGCGCGCGGCGGCAAGCTCTGCTCGGTGGACAAGGCCAACGTGCTGGAGGCCACCATCCTGTGGCGCGAGGTGATGGAGCGGCTGGCGCCGGAGTATCCGGATGTCGCGCTGTCGCACATGTACGTCGACAACGCGGCCATGCAGCTGGTGCGCGCGCCGAAGCAGTTCGACGTCATCGTTACCGGCAACATGTTCGGTGATATCCTCTCCGACGCCGCGGCGATGTTGACGGGCTCAATCGGCATGCTGCCCTCGGCCTCGCTCAACGAACAACGTCAGGGCATGTACGAGCCCTGTCACGGCAGCGCGCCGGACATCGCGGGACAAGGCATCGCCAACCCGTTGGCGACGATCCTGTCCGTGGCCATGATGCTGCGCTATTCCCTCGAGGCGCCGCAGCTCGCCGAGCGCATCGAACGCGCCGTGGGGACGGTACTCGACCAGGGGCTGCGTACCGCCGATATCGCGTTCGAGGGCACGGCGCCCGTCTCGACCCAGGCCATGGGCGATGCCGTGCTGGCGGCTTTCCAGGCGCAATGAGCGTGACTGACGTATCATGGCCGTACGCCCATTCGTAGATTTCAGGAGGACGACACATGCTTAGAGTCGGTTTTGTCGGTTGGCGAGGAATGGTGGGGTCCGTCCTCATGCAACGCATGCGCGAGGATGGCGATTTCAGCGGCCTCGAGCCGGTGTTCTTCACCACCTCCCAGGTCGGCCAGCCCGGTCCCGACATCGGTGTCGAGGTTCCCCCGCTCAAGGATGCGCGCGATCTGGAGGCGCTCAAGCGCCTCGACGTAGTGGTCACCTGCCAGGGGGGCGACTATACGGAAAGCGTCTACCGCCCGCTGCGCGAGGCCGGCTGGCAAGGCTACTGGATCGATGCCGCCAGCACGCTGCGCATGGCGGACGAGGCGACCATCGTGCTCGACCCGGTCAACCGTCACGTCATCGAGCGCGGCCTTGCCAACGGCGGCAAGACGTTCGTCGGCGGCAATTGCACCGTCAGCCTGATGCTGCTGGGGCTGGGCGGCCTGTTCGAGGCCAACATGGTGGAGTGGATGACGTCCATGACCTACCAGGCCGCCTCGGGATCGGGCGCCAAGCACATGCGCGAGCTGCTTTCCCAGATGGGCGCGTTGCATGGCTCGGTGGCCGCCTCGCTGGCGGACCCCGGCAGCGCGATTCTGGATATCGACCGTCAGGTGACGCAGACCATGCGCGGCGGGGATTTCCCCACCGAGCAGTTCGGCGAGCCGCTGGCCGGCAGTTTGTTGCCGTGGATCGACAAGGCGATGGACAACGGTCAGAGCAAGGAAGAGTGGAAAGGCGGGGTCGAGAGCAACAAGATTCTCGCCACCGGCGACTCGCCGATCCCCATCGATGGCTTGTGCGTGCGCATCGGCGCGATGCGTTCGCACAGCCAGGCGTTCACCATCAAGCTCAAGCAGGACGTGCCCCTCGACGAGATCGAGGATCGTCTGGCCAAGCACAACCAGTGGGCGAAGGTGATCCCCAACGACAAGGACGCCACCTTGAGCGGCCTGACGCCGGCCGCGGTGACCGGCACGCTGGACGTGCCGGTCGGGCGCCTGCGCAAGCTGGCCATGGGGGGCGAATACCTGTCCGCCTTCTCGGTGGGCGATCAGTTGCTGTGGGGGGCGGCGGAACCGCTCAAGCGGATGCTCGGCATCCTGCGCGAGCAGCGTTGATCGGATCGCCACTCAGGCAATGAAAAGGGCGCCCCAGCGGGCGCCCTTTTCGTTGGGGGAGCGTGTGGCGTGTCAGAACTGCGCTTCCTCGGTGGAGCCCTTGAGGGCGGTCACCGACGACACTCCGCCCTGGATGACGTTGGTCATGTCGTCGAAGTAGCCGGTGCCCACCTCCTGCTGGTGAGCGACGAAGGTGTAGCCGCGCTCGGCGGCCTCGAATTCCGGCTGCTGGACCTTCTCGACGTAGTGCTTCATGCCTTCGCCCTGAGCGTAGCTGTGGGCGAGATCGAACATGTTGTACCACATGTTGTGAATGCCCGCTAAGGTGATGAACTGGTAGGTGTAGCCCATGTCGGCCAGAGCCTGCTGGAACCCGGCGATCTCGGCATCGTCGAGGTTCTTCTTCCAGTTGAAGGACGGCGAGCAGTTGTAGGCCAGCAGTTGCCCCGGATATTCGCGATGGATCGCCTCGGCGAAGCGCCTGGCTTCGTCGAGATCCGGCTTGGCGGTTTCGCACCAGATGATGTCGGCGAAGGGCGCGTAGGCCAGGCCTCGCGAGATGGCCTGATCGAGGCCGGCATTGACCCGATAGAAGCCTTCGGCGGTGCGTTCCCCGGTGATGAAGGGCTTGTCGTAATCATCCACGTCGGCGGTGATCAGGTTGGCGGCATTGGCGTCGGTGCGCGCGATGACCAGCGTCGGCGTGCCCGCGACGTCGGCGGCCAGACGGGCGGCGACCAGCTTCTGCACGGCCTCCTGCGTGGGCACCAGCACCTTGCCGCCCATGTGGCCGCACTTCTTGACCGCGGCGAGCTGATCCTCGAAATGCACGCCGCTGGCACCGGCACGGATCATCGCCGTCATCAGTTCGTAGGCGTTGAGCACGCCGCCGAATCCCGCCTCGGCGTCGGCGACGATGGGCGCGAAGTAATCGACGAAGTCGGCATCGCCGGGGTTGGCGCCCTTCTGCCACTGGATCTGATCCGCGCGGCGGAAACTGTTGTTGATGCGTTCGACGACCTTGGGCACCGAGTCCACCGGATAGAGCGACTGGTCGGGATACATCGACAGGTAGCTGTTGTTGTCGGCGGCGACCTGCCAACCCGAGAGATAGATCGCCTCGATACCTGCCTTGACCTGCTGCATGGCCTGGCCGCCGGTCAGCGCGCCGAGGCAGTTGACGTAGCCCTTGCGGGCCTCGCCGTTGACCAGTCGCCAGAGCTTCTCGGCGCCGCGGCTGGCCAGCGTGTGCGCTTCGTTGACGCTGCCGCGAAGTCGAACCACATCTTCGGCACTGTACGGACGCTTGACGTCCTTCCAGCGCGGATTCTCGTTCCAATCCTTTTCCAACGCAGCGATTTGCTGTTCGCGTGTCTGGGACATGTCGCTTGCCTCTTGGTCGTCGTGAGCATGTGGGGCGAGCCCGAAAGGGCGATCCACGTCGAACCGAGGTGCCGTCTTTTTCGCCAGGGCGGGCCTGGTGGTGCGGTTGTTGCGCTGCGATAAAACGATCGTTTTAACCTCGGCTTTGAGGAAAATATGACGCACACGAGACGCGGCAACAATGCGTAGTTAGGCGCAGATTTCGTTGTAGTTTGACTACAAGATGCCGCCATGCAGCGGCGTCTTGTAGCCCTGTTTCGGGAGGGGCATTGCGAGCGACGACAAGCTATTGAAAAGTCAGGCTCATGTGGCGGTGGGGAATGTTGGCGTCGAGGAAGGTCTCGCCGTGGGCGACAAAGCCGAGACGTTCGTAGAAGGGAATCGCGTAGGTCTGGGCATCGAGATGCACGGCGTCGTGACCTTGCTGACGCGCCTTTTCCATCACGGCTTCCATCAGACGTAGCCCCAGCCCCTGGCCGCGACCCTCGCGCAGGATCGCGACGCGGCCGATATAGCCGTCCGGCAGCAGGCGGGCGGTCCCCATGGGCCGCCCCTCGACACGCAGCAGTACATGCAGGCACCGGGGATCGCGACCGTCCCACTCTTCGTCTTGCGGAACCTGCTGTTCCTCGATGAACACGGTCTTGCGGATCGCGCTGCAAGCCTCCCCCAGCGTGGCCCAGTCACCGCTTGCGATCTCGAGCGTCATGTCACGCCTCCTCGTCCTCGGCATCCTCGTCCTGCCACTGCAGACTGCCGCGATTGAGCAACTCGGTGAGCAGCGACAGGGCAGCGTCGTCGAGATGTTCTGCCAGGGTGGCGGCATGCAGCGGCGTGGTGTCGGCGAGCAGGCGGGCCAGCGGCGGCGGGCAGGCATGACCGTCGCCATCCACGAACAGGGTGGTCTCGCCGTCTTCATCATGAAAGGCGAAGCGCGAGCCCAGGGCGCGTTCCAGGTAACGGCCTTGTGCCAGCGCCTCGGCGGTGGCCGCGCTGTCCATCGGCGTGTCGAGCGGGGCGAGCTGATCGACGTACTTGGGCTGCGTCATGACACGGCCGAACCACTGGGCCATCTGTGCCGGGTCGTCGATGACCGAGAGCATCAGTCGCCGCAGCCGGGCGATGGCCTGATCGTCGAGTTGACCGGCATGCGCGCAGGGAGCGAGATCGGGGTCGGTGTAGCGCCGTGAATCGGGCTGCATTTCGCCGAGATAGTCGGCGAACGAGGTGATGACCTCGTCGGCGGAGGGGGCCCGGAAACCGATCGAATAGGTCATGCAGTCGGCGCTCTGGCTGACGCCGTGATGAGCGATGCGCGGCGGCAGATACAGCATGTCGCCGGGCTCGAGCACCCAGTCCTCGTCCGCCGTCACCTCGAAGCGCTCGAGCATGCGCAGGTCGATGCCCGAGACGATCGGGGCATCGTCGGGCTGTTCGCCGCCGAGTTGCCAACGCCGCTGGCCGCTGCCCTGGAGCAGGAAGACGTCGTAATTGTCCACGTGCGGGCCCACGCTGCCTTCGGGAGGCGCGTAGCTGACCATGACGTCGTCGAGTCGCCAGCGCGGCAGGAAGTCGAAGGCATCGAGCAGGGCTGCGACCTCGGGTACGTAATGGTCGACGGCCTGAACCAGCAGGGTCCATTCTCGGTCGGGCAGGCGCGCGAAGGTGGCGTCACCGAAAGGCCCGTGGCTGACCTGCCAGGGCTTGTCGGGGCCCTGGGCTTCGACGAGCCGGGCCTCGATGCCGTCTTCGCAGGCCAGGCCGGCGAGTTCCTCGGGGGCAAGCGGCGACGCGAAGTCGGGGAATGCGCCACGAATCAGCAGCGGTTTTTTCTGCCAGTAGTCACGCAGGAAGGTCTCGGCGGTCAAGCCGCCGAGTATCGATAGGGGGGTATTTGCGGACATGGGCACTACCTCTTGCAATGCTGACCGTGGGTGGCTTGGAGTCGAGGCTGTTCCGGCGACAGGCCTGCGCGAGGGGGGCGCTGTCAAAGCCTCCCTGTACGCCTCCGCTTCGGCCTGTCCCCGGTGCCGTTTACCTGGTGATGTCGGCGCTTCCCGCTTATAGATTGCGAGCCTGCTCGCTGGCGTTCCCGATATAGGTGGCCGGGGTCAGTGCCTTGAGCTCGGTCTTGACGTCGTCGGGCAGTTCCAGAGTGTCGATGAAGGCCGCGAAGCCGGCCTGGTCGACGCGCTTGCCACGCGTCAGCGTCTTGAGCTTCTCGTAGGGTTTCTCGATGCCGTAACGGCGCATCACGGTCTGGATCGGCTCGGCGAGGACTTCCCAGTTCTGGTCGAGGTCCTCGTCGAGACGTGCGGGATTGGCTTCCAGCTTGCCGATGCCCTTGAGGGTGGCCTGATAGGCGATCAAGCCGTACGCCAGACCCACGCCGAGGTTGCGCAGCACCGTGGAGTCGGTCAGATCGCGCTGCCAGCGGGAGATCGGCAGTTTCTGGGCGAGGTGACCGAGCAGCGCGTTGGAGAGGCCGAGATTGCCCTCGGAGTTCTCGAAATCGATGGGATTGACCTTGTGGGGCATGGTCGAGGAGCCGACTTCCCCCTCGACGGTCTTCTGCTTGAAGTAGCCTAGCGAAATGTAGCCCCACACGTCGCGGTCGAAGTCGATCAGGATGGTGTTGAAGCGGGCGATGGCGTCGAACAGTTCGGCGATGTAGTCGTGCGGCTCGATCTGCGTGGTGTAGGGGTTGAAGGTCAGCCCCAGGCCTTCGACGAAGATGCGCGCATTCTCGGCCCAGTCGATCTCGGGGTAGGTGGCCAGGTGGGCATTGTAGTTGCCTACCGCGCCGTTGATCTTGCCGAGGATTTCGGCTTGCTCGATCTGCTTGAGCTGGCGGCGCAGGCGGTATGCCACGTTGGCCATTTCCTTGCCCAGCGTGGTGGGGCTGGCGGTCTGGCCGTGGGTACGCGAGAGCATGGGCTGCTCGGCATGCTCGTGGGCCAGGCGCGTGATGGCGGTGACGGTTTCGCGCAGCGTCGGCAGCAGCGTGTCGAGTCCGTCACGCAGCATCACGCCGTAGGACAGGTTGTTGATGTCCTCGCTGGTGCAGGCGAAGTGGATGAATTCGGTGATCGCGTGAAGCTCGTCGACCTCGGCGATCTTTTCCTTGAGGAAGTACTCCACCGCCTTGACGTCGTGATTGGTGGTGCGCTCGATGTCCTTGATGCGCTCGGCGTCGGCGACCGAGAACTCGCTCACCAGCTGGCTCAGGAAGTTGGTGGCCTGGGCCGAGAGCGGTGGCACCTCGACGATCCCCGGATGCGCGGCGAGACGCTCCAGCCAGCGCACCTCGACGGTGACGCGAGCCCGGATCAAGCCGTATTCGCTGAAATGTTCGCGCAAGGCGGCGGCTTTGGCGCCATAGCGGCCATCGACGGGGGAGAGGGCGGTGAGGGCGGACAATTCCATGGGTGTCGTCTTC
Source organism: Chromohalobacter sp. (assembly GCF_039830575.1). Lineage (NCBI taxonomy): Bacteria > Pseudomonadati > Pseudomonadota > Gammaproteobacteria > Oceanospirillales > Halomonadaceae > Chromohalobacter > Chromohalobacter sp. Next base: position 36,560 of record NZ_JBDOOX010000001.1, read on the forward strand.
CTGATTGTGAATCGAATCGCGCGGCGCAGCGCTCAGTGGCCATCCAGAGCGGCCAGGGACTTCTTGATGCCCTGGCGTTGAAACAGCAGTTTCCAGCGGCGGCCACCCTGCTGGTGCCAGAGCAGGGCGAAACGCACCCCGGTGAGCAGGGCGGCACGCACGCGCTCGGGCATCATGCGGCTTTGCAGCAGGCTGGGATCGCCCTGTACGACGATGCGGTAGCGGAACGTGGACAAGGTGTCCTGGTACAGCTGACCGAGGCTGGCGATCACGTTCTCGTGAGTGTCGCCGAAATGCTCGGCCTGACCCTGGATGCGGGTCAGGCGCTCCCCCAGCGACGCCATCATGGTGTCGTCCTTGCGCAGCTTCTGCATCAGCAGGACCAGCGAAAACCCGTAGCGCATGACGGCGGGATCGCTGTGCTGGCGGTTCATCACGGCGCTGAGGGTATCGATGCCCAGGCGCAGGTTGTTGTGGTGGCCACCGTAGATGGTCGCGAAACTGTCGGGATTGGTATCCAGCGTGGCGCGAATCAGCGTGTTCCAGGCGCGTTCGTCGCATTGCCCGGTGCGCGCGAGTTGATCGACCACCGCGGCGGCCTGAAAGACACCGGCCAACGCCAGGGCCTGGCGTGTGACAGCGCTCTGCGGCGCGTTCTGAATCGGGGTCGGTGTCATGCGGCGTTATCTCCTCGATGCTCGCTGTGGTTCCAGGTCGAACGGATGACGCCACCGCCCAGGCAGATGTCGCCGTCGTAGAGCACCAGGGACTGTCCCGGCGTGACCGCACGCTGGGGCTCGTCGAAACGCGCCTCGACGCCGCCGTCCTCGAGCACGCGGACGTGACAGGCGACGTCCTGCTGGCGGTAGCGGGTCTTCGCCTGGAGGCGCGCCTCCGGCGCCGGCGGTTGACCGGCGACCCATTCCACGGGCTCGGTGCTCAGGCTGTCGGTATACAAGAGCGGGTGATGCTTGCCCTGCACGGCGATCAGCACGTTGCGCTCGAGGTCCTTGGCCGCCACGTACCAGGGCGCATCGGGATGATTGGGCAGGCCGCCGATGCCCAGTCCCTGGCGCTGGCCGAGGGTGTAGTACATCAGCCCCATGTGCTCGCCGATGACCTCGCCCTCGGGCGTTTCGATGACGCCCGGTTGCGCGGGCAGGTATTGTTTCAGGAAGTCGCTGAAGCGCCGTTCACCGATGAAGCAGATGCCCGTGGAATCCTTCTTGCGCGCCGTGGTCAGGCCGTGGCGCTCGGCGATGGCGCGTACTTCGCTTTTCTCCATCTCGCCGACCGGGAACAGCGTGCGCGCGATGGCGACCTCCGGCACGGCGTGCAGGAAGTAGCTCTGGTCCTTGTTGGCATCGAGCCCCTTGAGCAGCCGGCAGTGACCGTCGCGCCAGCCCTGACGGACGTAATGGCCCGTGGCGATCTTCTCGGCACCGAGCATCTCGGCGTACTCGAGGAAGACTTTGAACTTGATCTCGCGGTTGCAGAGGATATCGGGATTGGGCGTGCGGCCGGCCTTGTACTCGGCGAGAAAATGCTCGAAGACGTTATCCCAGTACTCGGCGGCGAAGTTCGCCGTGTGCAACGTGATGCCCAGGGTGTCGCATACGGCCTGGGCGTCGGCAAGATCTTCCTTGGCGGTGCAGTATTCGGTGCCGTCGTCCTCGTCCCAGTTCTTCATGAACAGGCCTTCGACCGCATAGCCCTGCTCCAGCAGGGTCAGGGCGGTCACGGACGAATCGACGCCGCCCGACATGCCGACGATGACTTTGCACGCGGTAGTGGCCCCCGCGGCCCGGGATCCCGTGGCGTGAGACATGGTCACTCTCGAATGGGTGGAGGATGAATGGCTGTCAAAACGGCCATTATACCTGAAACCGGCTTCAGGCTTCGAGGTCGCGGCATCAGCGTTCGTGAATCACGTCGAGAGGAAACTGGCGTCCGGCCATGGCGTCGCGGATCCGCTTGAGCACCAGCGGGCTGCGCAGGCGATGCGAGCGTTCCAGGGCTTCGATCTCGTCGAGCGTCAGCCAGTGCGCGGCGACGATGCCGCTGTCCAGATCGTTGCCCAGATGGGCGAGGGGGATGCCGACGAAGGCATGACTGTGAAAGGTCAGGTCGTCGGGTGCGGTATAGACGTAAAGCCCCAGATAGCCGGTCAAGGTGATATGCCAGGCGGCCTCCTCACGGGTTTCGCGTTCGGCGGCCTGGGTCAGACGTTCGCCGGGCTCGAGATGGCCGGCGGGCTGGTTGAACAGGCTGAAGGGCCCGCCCTTGTCTTCCTCGACCAGCAGGTAACGGCCCGCGCGCTCGATGACGCTGGCGACGGTGACATGGGGAGACCAGCGGCTCATCGGCGACTCCGGCGGCGCTTGTGGGAGGAAGCCGGCGCGGCCTGGGCGCGCGGCGCATGCAGGGTCTCGCGGCGCCATTCGCCAGGCGCCAGCCCGGCGAGGCGCCATGGTCCGATGGCGACACGAATCAAGCGTAGCGTGGGGTGGCCGACATGCGCCGTCATGCGGCGAACCTGGCGATTGCGTCCCTCGCTCAGGGTGAGCTCGAGCCACGCGGTCGGCACGGCCTCGCGATGCCGCACGGGCGGGTGGCGTGGCGCGACATCGGGTGACTCGAGACGGCGTACCTTGGCCGGGCGGGTGGGGCCGTCACGCAGCGTCACGCCCTGGCGCAGGGCCTGCAATGCGGCGGGCTCCGGCTCGCCCTCGACCTGCACCCAGTAGGTCTTGGGCTGCTTGTGGCGCGGATGACTGATGCGATGCGCCAGTGCGCCGTCTCCGGTGAGCAGCAGCAAGCCTTCCGAGTCGTAGTCGAGACGCCCGGCCGGGTAGATGTCGGGCACGTCGATGGCCTCGGCAAGCGTGGCGCGTCCCCGTGTATCGGTGAACTGCGAGAGCATTTGGTAAGGTTTATGCAGCAGGTACAGCGAACTCATTGGCGGTCTCGGGCCTGTCGACGGCGGCGCACATGGGGCAAAGCCTACTCCGCACCCGGGGCGCAATGCCATACTTGCGGGGTACCGGGGCGCGTGTTTTTTCGCGGCGCCCGCCTTGCATCCACGTGCGGCCGGCCGCACATTGAGAGAACCGGAGCGGCCGGTGGCGTTCACCCTGGTGACCCTGCCCCGTCGAATCCGGCGCGCACTTACGGACATTTCCATCTATGTTTGAACCAGAACACCCATTCGTCTCCCCCATGTCTTACGCAGAGGTCATCCTGGGCATGACACGTCCGCCCGACGACGATCCCCACGAAGATCCGGAAGGCGACGTTTCGGTCCAGTCGGCGGATCCCGAGCTGGCTCAGCCGCCGATGTACAAGGTCGTGCTGCACAACGACGATTTCACTCCCATGGAGTTCGTCGTCGAGGTGCTGCAAAGCTTCTTCGCGATGGAGCGGGAAAAGGCCGTGCAGGTCATGCTCGTCGTGCATACGCACGGCAAGGCCACCTGCGGTATTTTCACCCGCGATATCGCGGAAACCAAATGTCACCAGGTCAACGAGTACGCACGCGAATGTCAGCACCCGCTGCTGTGCGATATCGATAAAACCGATTGATTACGGCACTGCTGCGTTGAAGTGTGGTCCAAGGTAGCACTTGCATAACCTCTGTTTGTGCTCGATTGTGAAAGTGCCGACAGACGCCATAGGCGGCCAAGAGGGGATTGCCATGTTGAGCAAAGAACTTGAACTCACCCTGAACACGGCCTTCACCGTGGCGCGTTCCAAGCGCCACGAGTTCATGACCGTGGAACATCTGCTGCTGGCGTTGTTGGACAATGCCTCCGCGGCCGATGTGTTGCGAGCCTGCGGCGCCAATCTCGAGAAGCTGCGCGCCGATCTTCAGGATTTCATCAATTCCACCACCCCCCTGATCCCCGATGAGCAGGAGGATCGCGAGACGCAGCCGACGCTGGGCTTCCAGCGCGTACTGCAGCGCGCGGTCTTCCACGTGCAGTCCTCGGGCAAGTCGGAGGTGACCGGCGCCAATGTCCTGGTCGCGATTTTCTCCGAACAGGAAAGCCAGGCCGTCTATTTCCTCAAGCAGCAGAACGTGGCGCGCGTCGATGCGGTGAACTATATCGCCCACGGCATCTCCAAGGTCGCCGGCCACGGCCAGTCGCCGTCCTCCCAGGAAAGCGAGGATGCCGAGGAAGGCGTGTCCGAAGGCGGCACCCACCCGTTGACGGGATATGCCACCAACCTCAACGAGCAGGCGCGCCTGGGCAAGATCGATCCGTTGATCGGGCGCGACCACGAGCTCGAGCGCGTCATCCAGATCCTGGCGCGTCGGCGCAAGAACAATCCGTTGCTGGTGGGCGAGGCCGGTGTCGGCAAGACCGCCATCGCCGAGGGCCTGGCCAAGCGTATCGTCGAGGAGGACGTTCCCGACGTGATCAGCGACGGTGTCGTCTATTCGCTCGACATGGGCACCCTGCTGGCCGGTACCAAGTACCGGGGCGACTTCGAGAAGCGGCTCAAGGGCCTGCTCGCCGAATTGCGCAAGCAACCCAATGCGATCCTGTTCATCGACGAGATCCATACCGTGATCGGGGCCGGCGCGGCGTCGGGTGGCGTCATGGACGCCTCCAACCTGCTCAAGCCGCTGCTGTCGTCCGGCGAGCTGCGCTGCATCGGCTCGACGACCTTCCAGGAGTTCCGCGGCATCTTCGAGAAGGATCGCGCGCTGGCACGTCGTTTCCAGAAGGTCGATGTGCCCGAGCCGACCGTGGACGACACCATTCGCATCCTCAAGGGCCTGCGTGGGCGCTTCGAGGAGCATCATGCGCTCAAGTACACCGACACGGCACTGGAAAGCGCGGCGCGGCTGGCGGACCGTTACATCAACGACCGCTACCTGCCCGACAAGGCCATTGACGTGATCGACGAGGCCGGTGCGCATCAGCGCCTGCTGCCGCCCGAGATGCGCGTCTCCACCATCGACGTGGATCAGGTCGAGGCGGTGGTGGCATCGATCGCCCGGATTCCGCCGAAGAGCGTGTCCAGTTCGGATCGCAAGCTGCTGTCCAACCTCGAGCGCGACCTCAAGATGCTGGTGTTCGGGCAGGACGAGGCGATCACCAGCCTGGCGGCGGCAATCAAGCTGTCGCGCGCCGGCCTGAAGTCGCCGGACAAGCCGGTGGGCAGCTTCCTGTTCTCGGGGCCGACTGGTGTCGGCAAGACCGAAGTGGCCCGCCAGCTGTCGCAGTTGATGGGCATCGAGCTGGTGCGCTTCGACATGTCCGAGTACATGGAACGCCACACCGTCTCGCGTCTGATCGGTGCGCCCCCGGGGTACGTCGGATACGACCAGGGCGGGCTGCTGACCGAGGCGATCAACAAGCAGCCGCATTGCGTGCTGCTGCTCGACGAGATCGAGAAGGCGCACCCCGAGGTCTTCAACCTGCTGCTGCAGGTCATGGACCATGGCCGCCTGACGGACAACAACGGGCGCGAAGCCGATTTCCGGCACGTCATCGTGATCATGACGTCGAATGCCGGTGCCGAGCAGATCGCACGGCGCTCCATCGGCTTCCAGACGCAGGATCACTCCTCGGATGCCATGGAAGTGCTGCGCAAGACCTTCTCGCCCGAGTTCCGCAACCGCCTGGACGGCATCATCCAGTTCCACGGCCTGTCTCCCTCGGTGGTGCGCAACGTGGTCGACAAGTTCCTGGTCGAACTGCAGGCGCAACTCGACGAGAAGCGAGTGCAGCTGGACGTCGACGAAACGGCGCGCGCGTGGCTGGCCGAAGAGGGGTACGATCCGGAAATGGGGGCACGCCCGATGGGACGTGTCATTCAGGAAAAGCTCAAGAAGCCGCTGGCCGAGATGATTCTGTTCGGCGATCTCGCCGAGCACGGTGGCGTGGTGCACGTCACGGTCGAGGAGGGCGAGCTGCATCTGGAAACGGAGGCAGCCGTGGCCTGACGGTCTCTCGCCACCGCTTCAAGGCATCACGCTTTACGCCCTGTCATTGTCATGATGACGGGGCGTTTTTCGTGGCCTTGGCGATCGGGCAAACACCGTGTCTGCCTGGCAGGTGCTCAGCGAGCGCGGTAGACGATACGGCCCTTGGACAGATCGTAGGGGGTCAGCTCGACCTTGACCTTGTCGCCGGTCAGGATGCGGATGTAGTTCTTGCGCATCTTGCCGGAAATGTGGGCCGTCACGACGTGGCCGTTTTCCAGCTCGACTCGGAACATGGTGTTGGGAAGGGTATCGACCACGACACCTTCCATTTCAATATGGTCTTCACGTGCCATATTAGGCGTTTCCTCGTATTGCGTTGAAGGCTTCTTCGAAAGTGCGTCACGGAATGCGCCGCATCGACGACGCTGGATACCGGCCGCAACCGGTATCGGTCTTGAAGATAGCCCGATATTCTGCCGCATGCCGCGAGTTAAGGCAAAAAACCCGTGCACGAATTGCCGGTCGGAGCGGTGGAGGTCACTCGACGAGAGGGATCTGGCGCCGCCAGTGGCGGCCGTCGAGATACTCCAGCGGCTCGAAATCCTGCTTGTAGCTCATCTTGCGGCATTGACGGATCCAGTACCCCAGGTAAACGTGGGGGCGGCCGAGCCGGCGGGCCAGCTCGATCTGATGGAGAATCGCATACGTGCCCAGCGACCGCCGCTCGAAGGCCGGTGAAGGGTCGAAGAAGGTGTAGATCGCCGAGACGCCGTGGCTGAGCAGGTCCGTTGCCGCGACGCCGAGCAATTGTCCCTGCAGGCGAAACTCGATCAGCCGGGCGTAGGGGTGATCGAGGGTCAGGAAGGTACGGTACTGCTCGTGACTGGGCGGATACATGTCGCCGTCGGCATGGCGGGTGCGGATGTAGCGGGCATACAGGGCATAATGCTCTTCATGGAAGGCCGCCGGCAGCATGCGGGTCTCAATGTCGGCGTTACGCGAGATCAGCTTGCGCTGCGTGCGCTTGGGCGTGAAATCGTCCACCGGAATGCGCACCGAGATGCAGGCCCGGCAGCCCTCGCAATGGGGACGATAGAGATGCCGCCCGCTGCGCCGGAACCCGAGCAGCGCCAGGGCATCGTACACGCCCTGGCCAGGCTGTTCCTGGGGGTCCAGGAACAGCGTGGTCGCCTCGCGGTCGGGCAGATAGCTGCAGCCGTGCGGGACCGTGAGGAAAAAGCGCAGGTCTCGCGTGAGCTGGGACGGTGTGTTGCTGCTCATGTCGACTCTCTACTCATGTCGCCCCGACGCATGTCGGCGCCCGGTCCATGGCGGCTCGCGCCAGCACATCCGTCAGTGGAGGGAGCGGCGGGCCACAACGATGATGAAACGGGCGCAGATACATACTGGTCAAGATAGTCGATGAACGTCGTGCGAGCGATGCAGCGCGCCCCGAGGCTTGCCAGGTGCGGGGTGTGAACCTGGCAGTCGATCAGGCGGCCGCCGTGGGCGGCCAGGTGACGCGCCAGATGCACGAGTGCCACCTTCGAGGCATCGGCGACCCGACTGAACATCGACTCACCGAAGAAAACGCCGCCCAGGGCGATGCCGTAAAGTCCGCCGACCAGCTCGCCGTCCCGCCACACCTCGACCGAATGCGCATCGCCCTCGATGTGCAGGCGGCAGTAGGCAGCGTGCATGGCGGGCGTGATCCAGGTTCCTTCCGCGGCAGCGCGGGTGGTCGCACAGGCCGTGATGACGGCCTCGAAGGCATGGTCGAAGGTGACCGTGAAGCCGGCGTTGCGCAGGCGCTTGGCGAGGCTGCGGCGAACGTGGATCTCCTCGGGAAACAGCACCAGGCGCGGATCGGGACTCCACCACAGAATGGGCTCACCGGGCGCGAACCACGGGAAGATGCCGTGACGATATGCACAGCGCAGCCATGCCGGCGTGAGATCGCCGCCGGCGGCGAGCAGGCCGTCCGGTTCGCGCAGGGCATGTTCGACGGCGGGGAATGCGACCCGATGGGCAGGTAGCCAAGGCAACATGGAGGTAGGCTCCAGCACTGACGTCAGGGGGTTCGCATCAGCGTACGTCAGGTGGGCTGTCGATAACCACCCGCTTCGCCTCCCGGCCGCGTGGCGTCGCTTCCCGGCGACAGCAGAGGACGACGTTTGCCCCTGTGACGCAGCGCACGGGGTGGGTATGATGGCACTCCTGATCGTCCAGGCGCCTTCCGGTGACCGAGGCGGCAAACGCTTGCGGGAGCACGCCAGGGACGACCACCGATCATGAGATGCGAGCCGACCTCGTGCGGATGCGACAGGGACTGCTCGCATCGGGCGGCGTTGGTAACACCGGTATCGCCATACGTGGCGCAAGGGGGATGGCCACTTGAGTGTCAACGAAAAACGCAATGAACGCCGACAAGCGGCGTCGCAGGCCAAGGAGCAGGCACGTCGGGTCGTGATGCACCTGCAGGGTGTGACGCGCGAAGGTGCCGCCATCGTGCTGCTGGCGGTCTGTGTCTTTCTCCTGCTGTCGCTGTTCAGCTATGCATCGAGCGATCCGGGGTGGTCGCACAGCGGCCCGGACCAGTCGATTGCCAACTGGATGGGGCCTGTCGGTGCGTGGCTGGCCGACGTGCTGTATTCGCTGTTCGGCGCCAGTGCGCTGTGGTGGCCGGGCATGTTCGGCTTCGCGGCCTGGCGGATGCTGCGCGCGCGGGAAGTGAGCATCGCCTGGGACCCGACCGCACTATCGGTCAGAACCAGCGGTCTGGTGCTGCTGTTGCTGAGCACCACGACCCTTGGCGCCTTGCATTTCTATCACCCCGACAGCGAACTGCCCTACGCGGCGGGCGGCATTCTGGGCGAAGGACTGGTCGGTGCCCTGCAGCCCCTGCTCAACATGCAGGGCACCACCCTGGTCGCGTTGGTCGCTTTCATGTGCGGGTTCACCCTGTTCACCGGCATGACCTGGCTGGCGGTGATGGACGAGCTGGGGCGCGGCATGTACCGCTTGCTGGGCTGGGGCGTTTCCAAGTGGTCGGGAGGCCGTGAACGACGCGCCGAGCGCCGGGCGGCTTCCGAGGGCGACGACGCAGCCGAGGCGTACCATGAGCCCCGGCTGGCCGATGGCGCGGACGTGTCGGACACCGACGATGAGGCGCGCGACGAAGAAGAGGTCGCCCCGCATACGCCCTGGTGGCAGCGCTGGTGGCCGTCGCGTCGCGCGCCCCAGCTCGGCGGCGATTCCCCGGAACCGGCCTATGCCTCGGCGCAGGCCCGGCGCGTGGAGCCGTCCTTCGATGCCCGCGAGGCAGCCGCGCCTGCCGCCTCGGCATGGCGCAACGACGGCAAGACCGATATCCCCTGGGACGTGCCCGAGCACACGCCTTCCGCCAAGCGCCCTGAAGCCGCCTATTCCGCGCAACAGAGTGCTGACGACGCACGCGATGGCGAGCCGGTCCACGCCAGGACCGCCGCGTCGACGCGTCAGTCGTCCACGGCCGATGCCGCTGACGGCCCTGCTGCCGAGAAGCAGGAAGCAGGCGAGGACGGCGAAGTGCCCCGTTCAGCCGAGACATCGCCTCGGACGCCATCCGGTACGGATACCGATACCGAGACCCCGATGCGGGCCGATGTCACGCGGCGTCGCATTCCCGAGCCGATTCCGGAGCCGCTCACTGCCGACGACGATGACGATGTGCCGCTCGGCGATTGGGGCATCCAGGCCCGTCGCGACGACGATGACGTCGGAACGGCGTCCTTTGCCCCGCCGCCTCCCGAGGCCGACGACATCCCGCCTGCGGCCTCCGAGGATGCCGCGTCACCGGCACCCGCGCCCGAGACGCCTTCGGCAGCGCCGCGCCCTCGCATCAGCTGGGACGACGAAGCCCCGCAAGCGCACTCATCGGCACCGGCCTCGGCGCCCCCCGAGCCCGAGGTGTCGGATGCGCCTTCGGCGGATGCGTCACGGTCGGCGCCGCGTGGTCGGGTGGAAAGCGCGCCCGGGGAAACGCCCGAGGCGCGCGCCGCCGAGCCGTCGGCGAGCGAGCCGGAAGGCGATGACGAGGCCCCGGCGCTGTGGACGGTGGAGCATCTGCAGAATCAGCGTCCCGAGACCGTGCCGTCGACCGAGCCCGAAGGGGCGTTGCCCACCTTGCGGCTATTGACGCCGACCGGTGAGCAAAAACCCAACTATACCGACGAGCAGCTGGCGGACATGGCCGAGCTGCTGGAAACGCGGCTGCGTGAGTACGGCGTCAAGGCCGAGGTCGTCGATACCTGGCCGGGCCCGGTCATCACCCGCTTCGAGATCAAGCCCGCCGCCGGGGTCAAGGTCTCCAAGATCAGCAACCTGTCGAAGGACCTGGCGCGTTCGCTGATGGTCAAGAGCGTGCGCGTGGTGGAGATCATTCCCGGGCGCCCCACGGTGGGGATCGAAATTCCCAACCCCAACCGTGCCATGATCCGGCTGCGGGAAGTGCTCGATTCGGATGTCTATCAGCAGGCCGAGTCGCCGCTCACCATGGGGCTGGGCCAGGACATCGGCGGCAATCCGGTGGTCGCCAACCTCAACAAGATGCCGCACCTGCTGGTGGCCGGTACCACGGGGTCGGGCAAGTCGGTGGGCGTCAATGCCATGCTCATCTCGATGCTCCTCAAGGCGACGCCGGACGAGGTGCGCATGATCATGGTCGACCCGAAGATGCTGGAGCTGTCGGTCTACGACGGCATTCCGCATCTGCTGGCGCCGGTGGTCACCGACATGAAGGAAGCCGCCAACGCATTGCGCTGGTGCGTGGCCGAAATGGAGCGGCGCTACAAGCTGATGGCAGCGATGGGCGTGCGCAACCTGGCCGGCTTCAACGCCAAGCTCGACGAGGCCGAACGGCATGGCGCCCAGGTCGCCGACCCGTTGTGGGAGCCGCAACCCTGGGAAATGCACGAGCAGCCGCCGGTGCTCGAGAAGCTGCCGTACATCGTGGTGGTGATCGACGAATTCGCCGACATGTTCATGATCGTGGGCAAGAAGGTGGAAGAGTTGATCGCCCGCCTGGCCCAGAAGGCGCGCGCGGCGGGAATTCACTTGATTCTCGCGACGCAGCGCCCCTCGGTGGACGTGGTGACCGGCCTGATCAAGGCCAACATTCCCACGCGCATGGCTTTCCAGGTGTCCTCCAAGGTGGACTCTCGCACCATCCTCGACCAGGGCGGTGCCGAGAACCTGCTGGGGCATGGCGACATGCTCTATCTCCCGGCCGGGGCCGGCATGCCCACGCGTGTCCACGGGGCCTTCGTCGACGATGATGAAGTCCATCGCATCGTCGAGGACTGGAAGCGTCGCGGCGAACCCGAGTACGTCGACGAAATTCTCTCCGGCGGGGTGTCCGCCGATGCCTTGACGGGGCTCGAGGCGGAAGGCGGCGACGGCGACGATCCCGAGCAGGACGCGCTCTACGACGAGGCCGTGCAATTCGTCACCGAGTCGCGCCGTGCCTCGATTTCCGCCGTGCAGCGCCGTTTCAAGATCGGCTACAACCGTGCTGCGCGTCTGGTCGAGGCCATGGAAGCCGCCGGCGTCGTGACCTCGATGGGAACCAACGGGGCACGCGAAGTGCTGGCGCCGCCGCCCGTGGATCGCTGACGCCGGCCTGCAATCGGTGGGCGGCCGAAAGGCGCAAGGGAAAGGTGCAAAGAGTGTGAACGCCATGACGGAACTGCAACTTTCGGCCCGGCGTGGCGTCCCACGAGTGATACGCAAAGTCGGCGAGCGAGGCGCGGTCAGTTTCGGGCAACGCCTGGCGAGCAATGCAGATGATGAAACGAGGAGTGGGCATGAGAGCATTCAAGTGGGCGCTGGCGATCGGCGCGACGCTCGCGTTGCCATTGACGGCGCAGGCGCAGACGGGTGGCGCGGAGCGTTTGGCGGCACTGCTGGAGTCGGTCACCTCCTACTCGGCGGATTTCGATCAGCAGATCCTCGATGGCGGTGGCCAGCGCCTGCAGGAAGCCGAGGGTCACATGTGGCTCTCGCGGCCGGGCAAGTTCCACTGGGAAGTCGAGGCGCCGTACCGGCAAGTGGTGGTCTCCGATGGTGACAAGGTCTACCTCTACGACCCCGATCTGGAACAGGTGAGCGTGCGGCCGCTGGATACGCGGGTCACGCACACGCCGGCACTGCTGTTATCGGGAAGCGCCGACGCCTTGACGGAAAACTACGCCGTGGAAAGTCGCCAGGGCGATGACGAGGAAACCTTCACGCTGACGCCGAAGTCGCCGGATACGCTGTTCGAAAGCCTGCAGTTGACGTTCGAGAACGAGCGTCTGGAAGGCCTGCAGATGGAGGACAGCACCGGCCAGCGTACCGCCATCGCGTTCGACGACATCGAGGTCAACGGCGATATCGACGCCTCGCGTTTCACCTTCGAGATTCCCGAAGGGGCGGACGTCATCCGCGAGGGAGGCTGAGGCAAGCGGCCTGCCCGGCGCCTCGAGGAGTTCGATCACGAGCTCCGGGCCGGGCACCGTCTGGCCAGTACAGCCTCTGGCCAGTTCATCGTCTCGAAACCGTTTTCGAGAAGCATCCAGGGAGGCCGACATGCATGTCATCGTCGATCTATGCGTGGTACCGCTGGGCGTGGGCGTCTCGGTGGGTGAGCACGTCGCGGCTTGTCAGCGCGTCATCGAGGCGTCGAACCTCGAGTACCGCATGCATGCATATGGAACCAACATCGAAGGGCCCTGGGATGACGTCATGGCGGTCGTCAAGGCGTGCCACCAACGGGTCCACGAGATGGGCGCTCCGCGCATCACCACCACACTGAAGATGGGCACGCGGACCGATCGCGAACAGCACATGGACGACAAGGTGGCCAGCGTGGCGCGCCGGTTGGGCGACGCCTGATCGCTGCCCCTGTGACGCGTGCTATGTCAGCGACGCCGCCGTCGGCGCCGGCGGCGTGAGCCAGGCACTGCTCATGTCGAGCAGATGGGCCGTCAAGGCATCCAGGGTGTCGCCGCCGTGCCGCCAGTGGTGCCAGTAAAGGGGCACGTCGATGTGACTGTCCGGATCGAGGTCCACCAGACGGCCTTCCTCCAGCTCGCGCGCTACCTGGCGCTCGGGAATCAGGCCATAGCCCATGCCGGCCAGGGCAAGATGCACGAAGCCTTCCGAGGAAGGGCAAAGGTGGTGGGGAAAGGATTCCTTGTAGCCGCGCATCTCCAGGTAGCGATGCTGGAGGCGGTCGTCGGGGCCGAACACGATGGCCGGCGCCTGGCGCAAGGCATCGTGCGTCAAGCCGTCATGGAAATGACGTGAGACGTAGCTGGGGCTGGCGATGGCACGGTAGCGCATGCTGCCCAGGGCATGCGCGCGGGCGCCTTGCACGGGGCGCGGTGTGGCGCAGATGCAGCCGGCCACCTCGCCGTCGCGCATGCGCTTGAGCGCCACGTCCTGATCCTCGACGATCAAGTCCAGCAGCACCCCTTGGCGACGGCAGAACTCGCCGGTCGTCGGCGACCACCACGTGGCCAGGCTATCGGCGTTGATGGCCAGACGCAGCCGCTGTTCGCGCTCGCCGAGGGCAGGGATCTGATCGAGCAAGTCATGTTCGAGCAAGCGTACCTGCTGAACGTGGTTGAGCAGCCGGCGCCCCAGGGGCGTCGGGGCGAGCTTGGGCGTGCGTACCAGCACCGGTTGCCCCAGGCGAGCTTCGAGCAATTTGATGCGCTGCGAGACGGCCGACTGAGTGAGCCCCAGGTAATGCGCGCCGCGTTCGAATCCCCCCTGATCGACCACGACGGCCAGTGCTTCGAGAAGTTTGTAGTCGAGCATCAGTAAACGTTATCACCCATTCCTTGAATTAATTTACCTTATTGCTGTAGTCAAGCGTATTCTGCGCCACTTATCAACGTATCCCGGCTGAAAGGGAGAAACGGATATGTGGAGCTCTTGGTTCAATGGCCTGTTTGTCGGTGCGGGATTGATCATTGCCATCGGTGCGCAGAATGCCTTCGTGCTGCAGCGCGGGCTCAGGAATGAACACCCCTGGTGGGTGGCAACCGTCTGTGCACTTTGCGATCTCGGGCTGATCGGACTGGGCGTGCTGGGACTCGGCGCCTTGCTGGCCACGCATGCGGGGCTGATGCAGGTGGCCCGCTGGGCGGGCGTCGCCTTCTTGTGCTGGCAGGCATGGCAAGCCTGGCAACGCGTGCGTCACCCGGCGGCCTTGCAGGCCGGTGGCGAGGCGTCGCCTCGTCTCTGGCGCGTATTGTCGGCCACGCTGGCGGTGACGTTGCTCAACCCGCATGTGTACCTGGACACGGTGATCATGCTCGGCGCCATCGGTGCGCAGCAGACAGCGCCGATGGCGTTCGTCGTCGGCGCGTCGATGGCCTCGGTGGGGTGGTTCTTCGGCCTCGTGGGTGGCGCCGGCTGGCTGGCGCCTCGCCTGGCCGAGCCGCGTTATTGGCAGGCCATAGAAGGTGTGATCTGCGGAATCTTGCTGCTGGTGGCGTGGCAACTGGCGACGACGCCCCTGGGGGCGGCATGAGTGACGCCGTCTTGGTCGGTGGCGACATTGCCGCGAGGAATTTCGGAATCAAACGAACGCTTGACTTGGTGCCGGCCGAGGCTTAATTTCAAACGCATGTTTGATGTCCCGCGGGCCACCCGCCCGTAATGCTCAGGAGCTTCAGAGATGCCCAGTTATCAGGCGCCGCTACGCGATTTCCGCTTCGCGATGGACGAGGTCCTCGACTATCCCCGGCACTATGCGGGGCTTCCCCAGGCCGACGATGTCACGCCGGACGTCGTGAGTGCGATCCTGGAGGAAGGCGCGCGCTTCACGCGTGATGTGCTGCTGCCGCTCAACCAGGTGGGCGATACGCATGGCTGTCGCCTCGAAGGTGATCAGGTAGTGACGCCGCCGGGCTTCAAGGAGGCGTATGCCCAGTACGTCGAAGGCGGCTGGCCGAGCCTGTCGGGGGATCCGGCGCATGAGGGGCAGGGGTTGCCGACATCGCTGGGCATGGTGTTGTCCGAGATGGTGTGCTCCACCAATCTGGCCTGGGGCATGTATCCGGGGCTTTCCCAGGGGGCAGCGGATGCCTTGCGCCATCATGGCAGCGAAGCCCAGAAGGCGCAGTACCTGGCCAAGCTGAATGCGGGCACCTGGACGGGCACCATGTGCCTCACCGAGCCTCAATGCGGGACCGATCTGGGGTTGATCAAGACGCGCGCCCAGCCCGATGGGGAAGAAGGTTATCGGATCACCGGCACCAAGATCTTCATCTCCGCGGGCGAGCACGATCTGGCCGAGAACATCGTGCACCTGGTACTGGCGAAATTGCCCGATGCCCCGGAGGGCACCAAGGGCATCTCTCTCTTCGTGGTGCCCAAATACCTGCCCGATGCCGAAGGGGGCATCGGCGAGCGCAATGCGGTGAATTGCGGCTCGCTGGAGCACAAGATGGGCATCCATGGCAACGCCACCTGTGTCATGAATTTCGACGGTGCCCGGGGCTTTCTCGTCGGCGAACCTCACAAGGGGCTGGCCTGCATGTTCACGATGATGAACGTGGCCCGTATCGGCGTGGGCATCCAGGGGCTGGGGTTGATGGAGATCAGTTTCCAGAATGCCTTGGCCTATGCCCGTGAGCGCTTGCAGATGCGGGCGCTGTCCGGGGCAAAGAATACCGACAAGCCCGCCGACCCGATCATTGCGCATCCCGATGTACGGCGCATGCTGCTGACCCAGAAGGCCCTGGCCGAAGGGGGGCGCATGATGGTGCTGTATGCCGCGCAACTGGCGGATACCGTCGAATGCTCGGCATCCGACAGCGAACGGGAATCGGCGGAAACGTTGCTCGGGTTGCTGACGCCCATCGTCAAGGCCTTCCTCACGGAGGTGGGCTTCGAGGCCACCAATGAGGGCGTACAGGTCTTCGGGGGGCATGGCTACATTCGTGAATGGGGCATGGAGCAGTACGTGCGCGATGCCCGCATCACGCGGCTGTATGAAGGCACCACGGGTATCCAGGCTCTCGACCTGCTCGGTCGCAAGGTGCTGATGAGCCAGGGAGAGGCCTTGAAGCCCTTCACCAAGCAGATTCACAAGTTCTGCAAGGCCCATGAAGCGAACGATGCCATGGCGGAGTTCGTCACGCCCCTGGCAAAGCTCAACGCCGAGTGGGGCGATCTGACCATGGCGGTGGGCATGAAGGCCATGCAGGATCGCGAGGAAGTCGGTGCCGCGAGTGTCGATTACCTGATGTACGCGGGATATGTGACCCTGGCATTCTTCTGGGCGCGCGCGGCACAGGCGGCGCATGATGCCTTGGCCGGCAATCCCGATGATGCGGCGTTCTATCGCGCCAAGCTCGATACCGCCCGTTTCTACTACCAGCGCCTCTTGCCGCGTACCCGTGCGCACGCCGAGATGATCCGTGCCGGTGGCGATACCCTGATGGCGATGTCGGCCGAGGATTTCGGGCGCGGCTTCGCCATCTGATCGTCGAACCGGGCGCGCAACGCCTCGCATGAATGGGCGGTTCGTTTCGAGCCGCCCATTCGCTCATGCCGCACCACGGGGCGTTTGTGCAAGTCACCCCCGACAGGCAGAATGGGAGGCTGGTTTCGTCAAGGATGCGAACGCCCCATGTCCCCCGGATACGACCCCGGTTCCCAGAACCTCCCTCTCAACTTGATGCTGACCCTGGCGTCCCTGGTGATCATCGTGGGAGGCATGCGCGCCGGTGCCGATCTGCTGATTCCCATTCTGTTGTCGCTCTTCATTGCCGTCATCTGCACATCGCCGGTGCACTGGCTGCATGAGCGCGGCCTTGGCATGCGTCTGTCCGTGCTGGTCACGCTACTGATCCTCGGCGTGCTGGTGACCTTGCTGGGGGCATTGCTCGGCAACAGCTTCGCGACCTTCATGGAAGCCCTCCCGAAGCTGCAGGAGCAACTGCAGGAACACTATCTGGCGGTGCTGCGCTGGCTGGCGGGGCAGGGCATTTCCATCGACCCGCAGGGCATCTCGCGCCTGTTCGATACGTCTAGTGCGACCGACTGGGTACCTGTCTTTCTGGGCAGCGTGGGCAACCTGCTGTCGCAAAGCGTGGTCATCATGCTGCTGGTGATCTTCATGCTGTTCGAGACGCTGGACTTCCGCAACAAGGTGTCGCGCGCCCTGCTCAATCCGGCGCCGAGTCTCAAGCGTTTCACCGAGTTCAGTCGCAACCTGAAACGCTACCTGGCCATCAAGACGGTGATCAGTCTTGTGACCGGGGTGCTGGTGTGGGGCTCGTGCCTGTTGATCGGCGTCGATTTCGCATTGCTGTGGGGCACCCTGGCATTCTGCCTCAACTACATTCCCAACATCGGCTCGGCCCTGGCGGCCGTTCCCGCCGTGCTGTTGACCCTGGCGATGCCCGAAGGGGGCCTGTTCAAGGCAATGGTGCTGGCGGGGGCTTACCTTGCCATCAACTTCTTCATGGGCAATATCATCGAGCCGCGCGTCATGGGACGCACGATGGGGCTTTCCACATTGGTGGCGTTTCTGTCGCTGGTGGTCTGGGGATGGATCTTCGGGCCGGTGGGAATGTTGCTGTCGGTGCCGCTGACCATGACGCTCAAGATCGCGCTGGACAGCCACCCGGAGACACGCTGGCTGGCGAGGCTACTGAGTCCCTCCGAGCGTGCGCGTCGCAAGCGTGGATTGATGACACCGGAGCGCTGAAACGACATCGCCCCGCATGGGAGCGGGGCGATGAAGGTTCTGCGCAGCCTGTCGTTCAGGGGGCTGCTCGATCAGGTGTTCTGGTCGATGAACTGCGTCAGTTGGGACTTCGACTGAGCGCCGACCAGCGAGGCGACCTTGGCACCGGACTTGAACAGCATCACGGTGGGGACACCGCGCACACCTTGTTCGGCGGCGATTTCGGGAGCATCGTCGACGTTGACGCTGACGACCTTGAGGCCACCGGCTTTCTCGTCGGCGACTTCATCGACCACCGGAGCCATCATCTTGCAGGGGCCGCACCACGGTGCCCAGAACTTGAGCAGCACCGGCTGTTCCGCGTTGATGACTTCCTGCTCGAAGTTGGCGGAGGTGACATCGACATTGTTAGCCATTACGAATCTCTCCAGTATTCCGTTGCGCTTTTGCGAGCGTAGATGAGGCGATGGTAGCCGTTGACCATGGCCCTGGCAAATGCCCCATCGGTATGGCGACAATAGGTCGAGCCTATCATGTGAGGGCCTTTCCGCGCACCACCGAGGGGCGTTCTTGCCAGGCCGTCGTGCCTCTTCTACTCTCGCACCATATGCTTTAAAGTAATCACAAATCTGAATTTTATGCCATAAAAGATTGTCGTTCGGGAGACGTCGCTCATGAAGCTCCAGCAGTTGCGTTATATCTGGGAAGTGGCGCGGCACAACCTCAACGTTTCCGCCACAGCGCAGAGCTTGTTCACCTCGCAACCGGGCATTTCCAAACAGATACGCTTGCTGGAAGACGAACTGGGCGTGGAAATCTTCGCGCGTAGCGGCAAGCATCTGACCCGTGTGACGCCCGCCGGCGAGGCCATCATCGAACTGGCCGGCAAGGTGTTGCGCACCGTCGACAACATCAAGCACGTCTCCCAGGAACACAGCGACGAACGGCGCGGCAGTCTCTCGATCGCCACCACACACACCCAGGCGCGCTACGCGCTGCCACCGGTCATTCACGAGTTCCGCCAGAAATACCCCGATGTCGCCCTGCACATGCAGCAGGGCACGCCCAAGCAGATCGCGCAGATGGTCAGCGAAGGCCAGGCCGACTTTGCGATCTGCACCGAGTCCCTGGAGTTGTTCACCGACCTGGTGCTGTTGCCTTGCTATCGCTGGAACCGGTGCGTGCTGGTGCCGCGAGATCATCCGCTGGCGGAGGTCGAGGCACTGACCCTCGAAACGCTGGCCGAGCATCCGCTGGTGACCTATCTATTCGGCTTCACCGGCCGCTCGCAGCTCGATGATGCCTTCAAGGCGCATGACCTCACCCCCAATGTGGTGCTGACCGCCGCCGACGCCGACGTGATCAAGACCTATGTACGGTTGGGTCTGGGCGTGGGGATCGTGGCGCACATGGCGGTCGATCCGGTGGTCGATCGCGACCTGGTGGCGCTGGACGCCAGCCACCTGTTCGCCAGTTCGACGACCAAGATCGGCATTCGCCGCGGTACCTTCATGCGCGGTTTCATGTTCGATTTCGTCAAGCGTTTCGCGCCGCACCTCGACCGGGATAGCGTCGAAGCTGCGCTGGCGGCGGGGCCGCGTCACGAGCAGGGATTGTTCGAGGGCGTGGAACTGCCGGTACGCTGACGAGCCGATACCCCGGCGCGTTGCTCGTGATCGACGCAACGCGCTAGGCACGTCAAGACGTGGGATGCCGCAACCTGCTCAGTGCTGCAGGTGCAGGCCGCACTCACGCTTGTCTTCCACCTTGGTGGGATCGAAGTAGTCGAAGTTGTTGGGCAGGTCGTGCTTCTGCAGATACTGGTACATGTCCTTGGCAGTCCAGTGCAGTACCGGGGCGACCTTGATCAGCCCATCCTGATTGATCGATACCGGCTGCATCTGGGCGCGTTCCGCGGTGTCCTCGGCGCGCAGCGCGGTGAGCCAGACGCGTGGCGCGGTTTCACGCAGGGCACGCTGGAACGGTTCGAGCTTCACCTCTTCGGTAAAGGCCGCATGACGCGGGTCGTCGATGGCGGGAAACGCCCCCTCGACGGCTTCCCGGTGCGCGCGCGAGCGGCGCGGATGATAGATCGTCAAGTTGAGGTTCAGGCGGCGGCTGACCTCGTCAGCGAAGCGGTACGTCGCCTCGGTGTTGTAGCCGGAATCCATCCACACCACGGGGGTGTCGGGATTGACCTGGGTGATCATGTGCAGGATCACCGCTTCGAAGGGACGGAAGTTGGTCGTGCAGATGACCTTGCCCTCGAGAGAGAGCGCCCAGCGCACCAGCGCCTCCGGGTCGTGACCGAGGTCGCGGTTGATGGCATCGATATCGAGCGACATGATGAACTCCTGTGAACGTGGCGCGAAGTCGACCGACTTCGACGAATGGCCATACCCTAGCAAAGCGGCCCGGCGACTCCCCAATATCGATTGGTTCGAAGCTTATATACCAATAACGAAGGCGTCGGGAGGGTGTTTAGAATCTTTCTGCATGAGAAGCGCTATCTTCCCAGCGGGCGGATCGCGGTGAGCGGTGTGACGCGCGGCGGCTCGTCCGCCGGCCATTCGATATGGGCATCGATGGCGTAGACCTCGCGCAGGCGAGCATGGGTCAAGACCTCGCCCGGCGTACCGCTGGCAGCGACACGGCCGTTGGCCAGCATCCACATGCGTTGAGCGAAGCGTGCCGCCAGGCTGAGGTCATGCAGTGCCACGACGACGATGGCCTGGCGCTCGTGGGCGAAACGCGCCAGCCAATCGAGCACTTGCAGTTGATGATGCAGGTCCAGGGCACTGGTCGGCTCGTCGAGCATCAACAGCGCGGGTTCGCGGATCGCGGCCTGCGCGATGGCGACGCGTTGCCGCTGGCCGCCGGAGAGGCGTCCCAGTTCCCGTTCGGCCAGGGGCTCCAGTTCCAGGGCGACGAGCGTGTCACGGACCTGCTCCAGGGCCTGTTCCAGCGGCTCGCGGATCCGGGTGCGACGTGCCAGGAGCACCACGTCGAAGACGCTGAGCACGGCGCGTGAACTCAATTCTTGAGGCATGTAGTAAAGGTGCTCGGCGCGTTTTTCGAACGGCAGGGCCATCAAGTCGTGGTCATTCAGCCGCAGCGAGCCGGTTGCCCGCTCGATGCCGGCAATGGCCTTGAGCAGGGTCGATTTTCCCGCCCCGTTGGGGCCGATCAAGGCCGTGATCTCGCCGGCGCGGGCCGTCAGGCTGGCAATGCCCTCGAGGACCGGCGTGCCGCCCAGCCGACACTCGAGACGTTCGACATCCAGGGTCATCCCCACACCTCCCGCCGGCTGCGCAGGATCAGCGAGACGAAAAACGGCAGGCCGATGAGTGCCGTCAGGATGCCGATCGGCAGCAGGATGCCGGGAACCAGCGTCTTCGACAAGATCGAGGTCAGCGACATGATCAGCGCCCCGCTCAACGCCGACACGGGCAGGAAGACACGCTGGTCCTCGCCGACCAGCAGCCGCGCGATGTGCGGCCCCACCAGACCGACGAAGCCGACGGTGCCGACGAAGGCGACGGCCATGGCGGCCAGCAGCGAGCAGCACAGCAGCATGCGCAGTCGCAAGCGTGCCACATCGATGCCCATGGCCTTGGCATGCATGTCGCCCAGGCGCAGGGCGGTGAGGCGCCACCCGGCGTGGAGAAAGATCGGCAGGGTCACCAACAGCGCCGCGGCGATCAGGCCGACCTTGTCCCAGCTGGCCTTGCCGAGGCTGCCCAGCGACCAGAACACCAGTTGCTGCAGTGCCTCGGCGGAGGCGACGTATTGCATCAGTCCGAGCATGGCATTGAAGAAGAACATGACGGCGATACCCATCAGCACCAGGGTTTGCACGCTGACGCCGCGCAAGCGGCTGATGCCCCAGATGAACAGGGAGGCGCCGAGTGCCATGAGAAAGGCATTGCCGGTGACCCACAAGGGCTGGGCGAGGGGGATGACGCTCACGCCCAGCGTGATGGCCAGTGCCGCGCCGACGCTGGCCGCCGAAGAAATTCCGAGGGTGAAGGGGTCGGCCAGGGGGTTGTTGAGGATGGTCTGCATCTCGGCCCCGGCCGATGCCAGGCTCACGCCGACGAGGACGGCCATCAGGGCCACCGGCAGGCGAATGTCCCAGACGATCACGCGCAAGGTCTGCGACACGTCGCCGGGGGCGACGAGTGCGGCGAGGATGTCTTGAAGCGGGTATTGGCCGGGGCCGGTGGCGATGTCGGCCAGGCACATGCCCAGCGTCAACACGGCGAGTCCGGCGATGAGACGCCGCTGGTGGCGGCGACGCGCTCGGTAGCGCGTGACGCTGTCGGCATTGGCGGTGGCGGGCGATGCATGTGTCATGGCGTCGGCGTATGGCGATGTATGGGCGCCCTCAGGATACGCGATTCCCCCGGAGCATGCGGTGTCAGTCGCCGGTCAAGGCGTCCATCAGACGTGTGATCTTGGCCAGGGTCTCCTGATATTCGGCTTCCTCGTCGGAATCCGCGACCAGGCCGCCGCCACCCCAGAGATGCAGGTGGCCGGCATCGGCCACGGCGGTACGGATCGCGATGGAGGTGTCCATGTGGCCCCGAACGTCCACGTAGCCGATGCTGCCGCAGTACACGCTGCGTCGACTGGGCTCGAGCGCGTCGATGAGCTGCATGGCGCGAACCTTGGGCGCCCCGGTGATCGACCCGCCCGGAAAGGCCGCGCCCAGCAAATCCAGGGCGTGCTGATCGGCGGTCAGTTCGCCGGTGATGACACTGACCAGATGGTGCACGTTGGCGTAGCTTTCGAGACCGCACAGTTGCGGCACCCGCACGCTTCCCGGTCGACATACCCGTCCCAGATCGTTGCGCAACAGGTCGACGATCATGACGTTCTCGGCGGTGTCCTTGAGACTGTGGCGCAGTTCATGCGCGTACTGGCGGTCCTGCCAGGGCGTCTGCCCGCGCGGGCGCGTGCCCTTGATGGGGCGGGCTTCCACCTGCGTGCCTTCGACCCGCAGAAAGCGCTCCGGCGATAGCGACAGGATGCCCTGATCGCCCCAGGCCAGGTAGGCGCCGTACGGCGTCGGCGTGGCGGCACGGAGGCGCCGGTAGGCTTGCCAGAGATCGCCGCGATAGGCGGCGCTGAAACGCTGGGCAAGATTGATCTGGTAGCAGTCGCCGCTGCGAATGTAATGCTGCACGGCGCGGAAGCGCTCGCCGTATGCCTGGCGGTTCCATTCGCTCCGAAAGGGCGAGAGCAGCGTGAATGGCGCCGCTGGCGGCGGCGTGTCCTGCAGCCATGCCAGGACCTGCGCGCGCCTTTCCGGCGTGGCCACGAGCCAGGCATGCCGTGCCTGATGATCGTGAACGATCGCCCAGTCGTAGAGGCCGACCCGGCTATGAGGAAGCGTCACCGCTTCGCGGGCGGTGTCCGGCAAGGATTCCAGGTGGCGGCCGAAGTCATAGCTCCAATAACCGATCAGGCCGCCGAGAAACGGCAGCTCGCTTGCCAGGGCGGGCTTGGGCAGTCGCTCCAGCAGTGCGCGCTGAGCATCCAGCGGGGCGTCGGGCAGGTCCTTGACGTTGCTGATCGCCCGCCCGTGACGGTCGACCTCGAGCCAGGCGACGGGATCGCTGCTGATGATATCGTAACGTCCGCCGGGGGCCGCCGGAAAACCGCTGTCCAGAAGCACGGCATGGGGGCGCTGGCGCAGTCGCTCGAAGCGTGTCAGCGGATCGGCATGATAGGGCAGAGGAGTCTGTTCGAGTGTTGGCGTCATGCACTGGCTTCCTTTCGCGAGCGGCTTATTCTAACAGCCTGTAAGGCCTGATCGGTCGCCGCGAGAGCAACGGATTTCGAGCCGAACTCATCGATTTGCCGAGGGGCGGTGTGCCGTTGCGCCCGGCAGGCTGCCAGGCCAGTCGGCGAGGCGGTAGCATGGCAGCCGTGGCAATGCGCGGGTGGCTGAATCATCAGCAGACAGGGAACGAGGTTATGACGATATCGCCGGTGAACGACGAGGAAATACAACAGGGAACGCTGTCGCGCGCGGACCAGCGCTGCCGATGGCGCCGCCTCGATCGACGTTCCGGCTCGGGCAATGTGCTCATGCTGCATGGTGCCGGGGTGGCCGCCGACATGACCTGGGAACCGATGCTGCCTCACTTGACGGCCTGGCGTACCTTCCTGATGCCCGATCTGCGTGGCATGGGCGAGACGCGCGATCCCGACGGCGAGGAACGGGCCTTCTCGCTGGAGCAGGTCGTCGATGACGTTGCCGCCTTGCTCGACACCCATGACATCCCGCAGTGCGACGTGATCGGATATTCGTTCGGTGGGCTCGTGGCCATGCGTCTCAAGCAGCGTCTGGGCGCGCGTATCGGGCGGACCATGCTGCTCGAGCCGGCGCTGCTGGAGCGCGAGGACCATGCGACCATGCTGCGCGTGCGCGATGGATATGCCGATGCGGCTGCACGGATTCGCGAGGCCGCGACGCCGCAAGCCGGTATCGTGGCTTTTCTCGACCTCATTGCGCCGCACCGCTCCCGCAACCCACGCGCCGAGCGCATGATGGTGACGCGTCTCGCGCGACGTCCCCTGGGATTCGCCAATGCGCTGGATTGCGTCACCCATGCCGTTCGCCGGCTGGATCGCGAGGCCTTGCTGGCGGCGCAGCGCGACGTGACGAGCGTGGTGGGGGGCAAGAGTCTCGCGGCCATGCAGGCGTATCATGCCGAGCTGGAGCGCCGGCGTGCCGACTGGACGTACCGGCCACTGCCGGGGACCGACCATTCGTTGCCGTTCCAGAAACCCAGGCGGTTGGCGGCGCTGTTGCAGGAGGCAGCCGTGACATCGTGACGCTATTGAGCATTGTCGACAATGGTGGTCGGGATGATCTTGCCGATGTTCGCCGAAAGATGTAGAGAAGGCGGTCTCATCGCTATTGACCCGCAAGAAGTGGCTCACTACAGTGTGGTTAACTTTTTATTGTCGACAATTATATGGCTCTCTCTTCGTTTACCGACAACGCCACCGGCGCTCCGAGTGGCCACGACGATCCTCCCGAGGTGCGCACGCTCGCCGAGCGTGTCTTCCAGCAGTTGCAAAGCGCCATCGTGCGGGGTGAACTCGCCCCTGGCGCCAAGATCACCGAGCCGGGCCTGGCCAAGGCCTACGGCATCTCTCGCGGGCCGTTGCGCGAGGCCATGCGCCGCCTGGAAGCGCACCGGCTGATCGAGCGCATTCCGCATGTCGGCGCCCGGGTGGTCAAGCTTTCCATGCGCGAGCTGCTGGAGCTCTTCGACTTGCGTGAAGCATTGGAGAGCATGGCGGCGCGTCTGGCCGCACGCCACATGACCGCCGCGGAAATCGCCGGCTTGCGCGACGTGCTGGCGGTCCACGAGCGCCAGGAGGATCTGCAGCGCGACGAAGCTTATTTCCAGCGCGAAGGGGATCTCGATTTTCACTATTGCATCGTGCAGGGCAGTCACAACCGAATGCTGATGACCATGCTCTGCGACGATCTGTATTACCTGGTACGCCTTTATCGCACGCAGTTCAGCGCCAACGGGGCGCGTCCGCAACGCGCCTTCGTCGAGCACCACCGCATCGTCGATGCCATCGAGGCCGGCGACGAGGAGCTTGCCGAGCTGTTGATGCGCCGTCACGTCAGTGCCTCCCGCGAGAACGTCGCCAAGCATTATGCCGAGGCACTCGAAGGCGAGGCCGGTCACGCCGATTCCGAGGAGAGGTCGACGCCATGAGCCATCCCACCCCTGGTACCCGTTTTCGCGCTGCGCTCGACGCGCATCGTCCCTTGCCGATCGTCGGCACCATCAATGCCTATACGGCGCTCATGGCCGAGAAGGTCGGGCATCCCGCGATCTATCTTTCCGGGGGCGGCGTCGCCAATGCGTCCTTCGGGCTGCCTGATCTGGGCATGACCACCATGAACGATGTGGCCGAGGATGCCCGCCGCATCACGGGAGCCTCGGAGGCGCCGCTGCTGGTGGATATCGATACCGGCTGGGGGGGAGCGTTCAATATCGCCCGCACGATCAAGGAAATGCAGCGCGCGGGAGTGGCGGCCGTGCACCTGGAGGACCAGGTCGCGCAGAAACGCTGCGGTCATCGGCCCAACAAGGCCATCGTGTCGCAGCAGGAAATGGTGGATCGCATCAAGGCGGCGGCCGATGCGCGGCTGGACGACGACTTCTACCTGATCGCACGCACCGATGCCTTCCAGAAAGAAGGACTGGACGCTGCCATCGAGCGTGCCAATGCCTGTCTCGAGGCCGGTGCCGATGCCATCTTCGCCGAGGCCGTACACAGTCTCGACGATTACCGTGCGTTTTGTGCCGGGGTCAATGCGCCCATTCTCGCCAATATCACCGAATTCGGCGCGACGCCCTTGTTCAGTCAGCAAGAGCTGGCCGATGTCGGCTGTCGCATGGTGCTGTACCCGCTGTCGGCGTTTCGTGCCATGAATGCCGCGGCGCTGTCGGTGTACCGCAGCATTCGTGACAACGGCCACCAGCGCGATGTCGTCGACAAGATGCAAACACGCGAAGAGCTGTACGAGTTTCTCGACTACTACGCCTTCGAGCACAAGCTGGATGCCTTGTTCGATCGGGAGAAATAGGGCGATACCGGCGCCACCGGCCAGACATGCAGCAGCGACGACAATTCGACTCCAGGAGGCACGCCATGGCAGACAAGACGCCCAGCAGTACCGGCCTGCGCGGCATGAGCGCCGGCAGCACCGCGCTATGCACCGTGGGCAAGGACGGTTCGGGGCTCACGTATCGCGGTTACGATATCCACGATCTCGCCGAGCACGCCCGCTTCGAGGAAGTGGCATATCTGCTGCTCAAGGGCACATTGCCGACTCAAGCCGAGCTCGACGCCTATGTGGCGACGCTCAAGACGCTGCGTGGCCTTCCCGATGCGCTCAAGACGGTGCTCGAACAGCTGCCTGCCGATACGCACCCGATGGATGTGATGCGCACCGGCTGCTCGGTACTCGGCAACCTCGAGACCGAAGCGAGCTTCGGTGAGCAGCAGGCGCACTCCGACCGCATGCTCGCGGCGTTTCCGTCGATCATCAATTACTGGTATCGCTTCAGTCACGAGGGCGTACGCATCGACACCGAGACCGATGACGACTCGGTAGGCGGGCATTTCCTGCACCTGTTGCACGGCAAGCCGGCCTCGGAGCTGCATGCCCGGGTGATGAACGTCTCTCTGATCCTGTACGCCGAACATGAATTCAATGCCTCGACGTTCACGGCGCGTGTCTGTGCCTCGACCCTGTCGGACATCCATTCCTGCGTGACCGGCGCCATCGGCTCGTTGCGGGGGCCGTTGCACGGCGGTGCCAACGAGGCGGCGATGGACATGATCGAAAACTGGCAGACACCGGAAGAAGCCGAGCACGAGATCCTCGGCATGCTTTCCCGCGGTGACAAGATCATGGGCTTCGGGCACGCGATCTACCGCGAGTCCGATCCGCGCAACGCCATCATCAAGCAGTGGTCGAAGAAACTCGCCGAGGACGTGGGCGACAGCGTGCTCTACCCGGTGTCCGAGCGTGTCGAGGCGGTCATGTGGCGCGAGAAGAAGCTGTTCTGCAATGCCGACTTCTTCCACGCCAGTGCCTATCACTTCATGGGAATTCCCACCAAGCTGTTCACGCCCATCTTCGTGTGTTCGCGACTCACCGGCTGGTGTGCCCATGTCGCCGAGCAGCGCGGCAACAATCGCATCATTCGCCCCAGCGCGGATTATGTGGGACCGGAGAAGCGCGATTGGGTGCCGATGGAACAGCGCGGTTAACGAGTGGCTTCGGGCTTCGCCCCGGTGATCAGTGACAAACGCAAGGACACGCCATGAGCGCCAACGTCGAACAGAATCAACGTCCCGATTACGACATAGAACTGCAGCGGATCGCCGATTACGTGCTGGAATATCGCGTGGAGAGTCGCGAGGCTCTGGAAACTGCGCGCCATTGCCTGATGGATACGCTGGGCTGCGGTTTGCTGGCACTGCGCTTCCCCGAGTGCACCAAGCATCTCGGGCCACTGGTCGAAGGCACGGTGGTGCCGCATGGTGCCCGTGTGCCCGGTACCTCGCTGCGCCTCGATCCGGTCAAGGCCGCATGGGATATCGGTGCCATCATTCGCTGGCTGGATTACAACGACACCTGGCTGGCGGCGGAATGGGGGCACCCGTCGGACAACCTGGGCGGCATTCTGGCAGTGGCGGATCACTTGTCGCAAAAACGGGTGGCCGTGGGCGAGCCGGCGCTGACGATGCGTGACGTGCTCGACGCCATGGTCATGGCGCACGAGATTCAGGGCGTGCTGGCCCTGGAGAACTCCTTCAATCGCGTGGGGCTCGATCACGTGGTGCTGGTCAAGGTCGCCTCGACGGCCGTGGTCGCCAAGTTGATGGGCGCGGATCGCGAGCAGTTGCTGGCCGCGTTGTCGCATGCGTTCGTCGATGGTCAGAGTCTGCGCACCTATCGTCATGCACCGAATGCCGGATCACGCAAGTCATGGGCGGCGGGAGACGCGACGTCGCGTGCCGTGCGTCTGGCGGATATCGCCATGCGTGGCGAAATGGGCATCCCCGGTGTGCTCAGCGCTCCCCAGTGGGGCTTTTACGACGTGTCGTTCGCCAAGACCAACAAGGATCAGCAGTTGAAGCCAGAGACGGAGCGCCATTTCCGTGTCTCGCAGGCGTACGGGTCCTATGTCATGGAGAACGTCCTGTTCAAGATCAGCTTCCCCGCGGAGTTCCATGCCCAGACCGCGTGCGAGGCGGCCGTTCTCCTGCACCCTCAGGTCAAGGATCGCCTGGACGACATCGACCGCATCGTGATCACGACGCACGAGTCGGCGATTCGCATCATCTCCAAGCACGGGCGTCTGGCCAATCCGGCCGATCGTGACCACTGCCTGCAATACATGACGGCCGTGCCCCTGGCGTTCGGACACCTGCAGGCGGAGCACTACGAAGATGCCTTCCACGAGGCACACCCGATCATCGATCGGCTGCGCGACAAGATGGAGGTCGTGGAGGACGAACGCTATACCCGTGAATATCTCGAGGCGGACAAGCGCTCCATCGCCAATGCGGTCCAGGTCTTCTTTGTCGATGGCAGCAGCACCGAACAGGTCGCCGTGGAGTATCCCATCGGACATCGGCGGCGCCGTGCAGAGGGCATGCCGCTGCTGGAAGAAAAGTTTCAGGCAAACCTCGCGACCCGCTTTCCGGCGCGCCGCTGCGACGAGATTCTGGCGTTGTGCACGTCGCAGGAGCGCCTGGAAAGCACGCCCGTCCATCGCTTCGTCGATCATTTCGTGATTTGAGCCAAAAACCCCTTGCGTTCACGGCGGCGGATCCGTAAAGTACGCATCCGCTGCCGGCGACGGACCTCGTGGCCAGCGGTGGAAGAGGTTCGCAAGTGACTGACTTGCTTGAGACTTTCAGGTTCGCCTCGAAGGATTTCGCTTGACAGTCGCGCCGGTTTCGGTAAAATGCGTACCTTGCGAGTCGCCACTCATCGCACGGATGTTCGGATGCGGTGACGGATTGTCCCGACAGGCATTTTGCCTTGACAATCACGGCGGTATCGGTAGAATACCCCTTCCTCGTTAGGCGCTTTGGCGAAAACGAGATGCTCTTTAACAAGTCGATCAGGTAATTCATGTGGGCGCTTGCCCGGGATAGGGGTGCCAGTCACGACCTATCAAGGCAAGCGACTCGTCAGAG